>JAHWGK010000022.1 GCA_020054495.1 Thermoplasmata archaeon
CTTCCAAGAAATGTGAGGGAGACAGCTGCTATGATTTATCGAAAAGCGGTAAGGCAGAAGCTGATCCGGGGAAGAAGCATCGAAGGTGTTACCGCTGCAGTATTGTATGCCGCATGTAGGCAGTGTAATGTACCACGAACTCTTGAAGAAATAAGCCATATAGCAAATATGCCAAAAAAGGAGATCGGAAGAAACTACAGGAATATTTCACGTAAATTAAAGTTAAGATTGATCCCTACAACGCCTCAGGATTATATTTCAAGATTCTGCAGCGAGTTAAAGCTTAGTACGGATGTTCAAGCAAAAACAATAGAAATATTAAAAAAAGCAGCGGGTAAAGAACTTACTAGCGGGCGGGGTCCCACAGGAATGGCAGCAGCTGCTCTTTATATTGCATCTGTGCTTTGTGGTGAGAGGAGAACACAAAGAGAGGTGGCAGACGTTGCAGGTGTAACAGAGGTCACTATTCGAAATCGTTACAAGGAACTCGCAGGAAAACTAGATTTAGAAATCATCCTATAGGCTTATCGTTCTACCTATTTACTCTTCTTTTTAGTTGTCAAGGTTATCTCAATTGAAGATACGTTAGAAGTTCTGCCTTCCTCATTTGTAATGCTCTCAGTCCCAATTTTTATGTCCTTGATTTCCGCATCTGTAACAAACCGATTTCTTGTTATCTCCGCTGCATCTACTGCTCTACTTATCGCTCTGCCTCTAGCTTTTATTACAACCTCCTCCGAACCAGTAGTGTTAAACTGTGTTACTATTGCAAGCACGTAGCTCATCGGTGGTTTATTTCCAACAAATATTACGTTTTCATCAGTTCTTCTTTTTTCTTTAGTTGTTGTTTTTTCTGTTGTTTCTTCTGTCATAATTTTTTCAGCCCTTAAACTACAATAACAAAACAGAATATACTGTTAAATAGTTTCTGTCCGGAAAAAAACTGAAACAGCTAGTAAAAAAATTGAGATTGAAGAGATTTCTTTCCCGATATCTTTGTTTTGCGCCATCAAAAACATATTGGAGCTCGTCTAAAAGCAGGACGTTCAGCCAAGTTCTAGGATAAATGTTACAATCTACACCCAGTTTTTTGATTGAATAAGATAGTAACTACTCATGGCTCTATCTTAACATATCCCAAAATTTGTTAACAAATCAAGGTCAAAATCTCCCGCCCTGCATAAGTTTGTGACCATCAACCAAAGATTTTTGTTTAATAAAAAATTAAGAAATTATTGTTGAGTTTCCTTCTTGTACAGTTCCTCAAGTCTCTTGAGTTCAGTAATATCTCGAGAAATACCCATAGTACCAATTATATTTCCCTCTGCATCAAAACGTGGTATTTTTGTAACAGAGACCCATCTTTCAGATCCATCGATACGAGTTAACTTCTCAATTTTATTAATGATGAACTTGCCTGTACAAATGACTTCTTGATCATCATCAAAAGCCTTTCTAGCCCGTTCCTCAGGAAAAAAATCAAAATCTGTTTTACAAATCATCTCTTCAGGTTTAACATTGGAATGAGCAGCTTTTGCTTTATTTACCATGACAAATCTGTTTTCATCATCCTTAAAATAAATTGAGTCAGGGACACTGTCCATAAGCGTTTGAAGAAGTCCATGCTCATGAGAAAGTTTAATTTCAGCTTGCTTACGATCACGGATATCTCTTATCACAAGTACAAAATTATCAATCTCATTGTCTTTTTTAACAAGGAAAAATGAACTTAGTTCTACATCAAATATCACCCCATCCCTGTTAATAGCTTCAGTTTCTTGACTTACTGCAATCTTTTTTGACAACAGTTCTTGAAACTGGTTCACAACAATTGATAATGACTTTGGAGTAAGAAGACCCATACTTAGAAAATTATTACCCATCATGTCTTCTTCTTTAAGACCGAATAGTTCAAGTGCTCTGCTATTTACATCAAGGATTTCCCCACGGGCATCAAGTACTAACATTCCATCTATTGTACATTCAAATAAACCCTCATATTTCTCCTCACTTTCCTTTAGTTTTTTCTCAGCTTGTTTACGTTCAGTAATATCCCATATTAAAGCAAGCATTACTGGTTTTTCATCCAGTTTAAATAGAGAAGTGCTTACACTTACTGGAAAAAAAGTGCCGTCTTTTCGAACGTTTTCTGATTCAAAATTCATACCACCTTTGGACATAATCTCTTCAATTAGTTGAGACCAATCAACTGATTTTGGAAATACGTCTGAAATATTCATTTTAGTTAAATCTTCCCAATTATAGCCAGAAAGCCAATAGGATTTTTGGTTAGCCTCTAAAATCTTACCATCTAATTCAATTAAAAAAGCAGCAGCATTAACCGATTCAAATAGAGTCTTATATCTTCCATCCAAAGATTTATTTTTAGGTTCCTCTAACATAAGACATCACATTTTATGCATCCCATATGAGATTTTCACAAATATTTACAATTTTGAGCATTAATTGAATACATTGTCGATATTTAAATCTACTTTATGAGTATAAGAATGCAAAGATGAAAAAATCTATATGTTTGCTAGTTCGCTTTTTAACTCAGTTATTGCATCAACAGGAGTAGGATCGATTTTTCTTAAAATAGCAAGGTAACAACTAATGAAGTCCCCTAGACACATAGCATACATCATTTTTGCAAGTCGTTTTTTACCATGGACTTGAATTTCAATAACGTTTCCTGCGACATCTTCAAAAAATTGTTTCATAAAATTAAGACGTTTAGACATGTAAATCGATTCGATTTCATCATCTCTTAGCAAAATACAAGTGAATTTTTTTGATGCCTCTGGATTCATCGACCATCCAATAATATCGTTATGATTGCACTCTGGAACCTCATCATATCTACATATAAGCTTACTATTTTCGTTGAACTGGGTGCACCAACGTTTTGCTATAGGTAAATAAATATCAAAACCATATACTTGTGGTATTGTGTTGAAAATTTTTTTTGCCATCTGTTTTGACAGGTTGTTCTTCTCAGGAACCTCTTTTTTATTATGGTTTCTAAACTCATCTGTTATTGAAATGGTCTCTTCAATTTCGGCCTCAATCTTGATGTCTAAAATTCCAATTTTTTTTAATGCATACATAGCCGAGAATAATACATATCCCGTAGCAGCTCTTGGCGAATAACCTGAAGGAATCTTAATATGAGGAATTTCTCGTTTTTCACAAAATTCTTGTAGTTTTCCTCCTGAAGAAATACCGATTATTTTGCTTCTTTTTTGATATGCATGTTTGAAAGTACTTAATGTTTCCTCAGTGTCTCCTGAATAGCTCTGGGAAATAACCAAGGTATTCTTGTTTACCCATTTTGGCAGATCATATTGGCGTGTCACAAAAATTGGTATGTCAATTCTATCTCTAAGCAGACTTTGCACAATATCTCCAGAAATAGAAGATGCACCCATACCACTTATCACAATATTATCAATTTTGAAGAGGCTCCCTAAAGATGCAGAATTAACAATTTCTTTTGCTTCTTTTATTTGTTCAGGAAATCCTGCAACTATACCACACATATCAGATTTATCTATTTCTGAAATTAACTTCAAATCGTCTAACATAATCCTTCAGCCAATTCCCAATCGCTACTAAATCATCCCCGTAAAAGCAGGTCACTATAAAGATATTTTCATTTAGAATGCAAATACTTAAATTGAGAATCAATATCTTGTTCACACATGATAATTACTAAGCAAAAAGATTTCAACGATTTGCTAAGTTTAATTAAAGATGGACCAGTCTTTATAGTCGGATGTAGTGAATGTGCAACATTATGCCACACTGGTGGGAAAGAAGAAGTTTTATTGATGAGGAAAGATTTGGAAAAGAAAAATATTAAGACTACAGGCTGTATAATTTTGGAGCCAGCTTGCCATCTCCTAAACGACAAACGTCTTTTAAAAGAGCATAAGAAAGAGATTGATGAAGCAAAAAAAATCCTTGTTCTTGCATGTGGTAATGGTGTGCAGACAGTATCTGAGATTATTAATGATACTGATGTTATTTCGGGCACTGATACTTTATTCTTAGGTGAGATTAAACGTGCTAATGATTTTGAAAAGAGATGTGTAATGTGTGGAGATTGCATTCAAGATTTATTTGAAGGAGTGTGCCCCGTTTCACGTTGTCCAAAGAGTATGCTGAACGGCCCATGTGGTGGATCAATCGATGGAAAATGTGAGGCTGACAAAGAAATCGATTGCATATGGGATATTATTTATAACCGCCTGAAGGAAAAAGGTCAACTATATAGATTTAAGGAAATCAGAGCGCCTAAGGATTGGTCAAAATCAACAGAAATGAGGAGGGTTTTATAAAATGGGTTACAGGAGTAATCTCGAACAGATTCTCTCTGAAGGTAAATTTGCTGTTACAGCTGAGATAGGCCCTCCAAAAGGCGCTGATCCAAATAAGATAAAGAATAAAGGTGAAATTGTAGAAGGATATGCTGATGCTTTTAATGTTACTGATAATCAGACAGCTGTTGTGAGATTATCTAGTATGGGTGGATGTTTTATTCTCCTAAAGATGGGTTTAGAACCTATTATGCAGATAACATGTAGGGACAGGAATAGATTGGCAATTCAAAGTGATGTTTTAGGTGCAGCAGCTGTTGGTGTGAAAAATATGCTTTTTCTAACAGGGGATCATCAATCTTTTGGCAATCATCCAAACGCAAAAGGTGTCTATGATTTGGATTCCATTCAACTCATTCAGATAGTTAAAAACATGAGAGATAATGGGATTTTTCAGAGTGGTGATAAAATACTTTCAGGCAACCCAGACGTTTTTATCGGAGCTGCAGCTAACCCTTTTGCTGATCCGTTTGAGCTTAGAGTGGATAGACTTGAAAAAAAGATAGAAGCCGGAGCTGATTTTATTCAAACTCAAAGTGTTTTTAATCTAGACAAACTCAATACATGGATGGATGAAGTTAGATCAAGAGGTCTTGATAAAAAAACCCATATTCTTCCTGGTATCACCCCTCTTAAGTCTCTTAAAATGACTGAACGTATGAAGTTTCATGTTCCCGGCGTTGATATTCCAGATCATTTTTACGACAGAATGAAAAAGGCCACTGATCCCAAGGATGAGGGATATAAAATCGCCCTTGAACTTATTAAAGAGGTAAAAAAAATCAAGGGTATTCGTGGTTTGCATATCACTGCACTTTTTTGGGAGGATATACTTCCTGAACTTATTAAAGAATCTAGTTTGTATCCTAGACCATAAAATTGTATTTCTTTTATCCTACTTTTTTCCCTTCGTTTTTATTCCTAACCCTATCTGTTGACTTTTTTCTATTTTGACATTTTAACAGAAAATCTTTTTATAGTATCTTTTGAGAACAATATACATGTTAATTATTATCACGTTAAAGTGTGGCGTGATAAATGCAAGAGAACAGAGGTGAAAGGAATAAAAGTAAACAAGAAATGTCTGATACTAGCGTTACTGTTCCTCATTCTTAACATGGTTATAGCCACCCAGTATGCCATTACAAAAATTGGTTATGAATATTATATTGTACATCCTTGTAATGCCGATATTAGATATATTGGATCTGATAATTCTACAGACAATATAAGGGTATTAAGAGTAATTAGTAGTAACGTTACAAATGTTGGAGTTAAATTAAGACTTGGAGGGAATTTTACTACAAACCAGGTTAAAACCTATACTGCGGCATTTGGAATTGTAAATGAAGAAGGGCATTCTCTTAATATCACTCACATAAACGTATCCTCAAGTAATCATTCATATTTAAAAATCTGGCTACATGGCAATAGAGCTGTTAATGCAAAGAGTAACATCACCGATCCTAGCGCTGTATTCATGTGGAATAATAATACTTTAGTAAATGCAAGTAATACAACAGCTTGGACACTTGCAGCTGGAAATAGTAATCCAGATGATATGTGTTACAATGTCTCCGATAGAGCAAATTGTAGTATAAATACAACCTGGGATGAAATTGCACATGTAAGATATTCAATTAATGACACCAATGCTACAAGCAATATATCTGATTTTGTTTGGGTGCAAGTTGCAGTTGACATACCAGATACTGCGGATTTTCTTGGCTTACATACTGGTACTATCTGGGTACATCTAGAAAAGGAAACAGAGAGTAATTAAGACTATCTCATCATTTTTTAAAGTATTAAAATTAGTATTTGATTATTTTTTCCAAATTTTTTAACAGCAAACTATGTATATATTGTTCTTATACCGCTGTCACAATAATACAAATTGGGGAGTGTCTGTCAATGCCAAAGAGCAATATGAAAAAAATCCTTGTAAATGGCGCAGTAGGTCAAATAGGTTCAGAGCTAACAATGGCTCTTCGTAAAAGATATGGTAATGATAATGTAGTAGCATGTGGCCGAAAGACTAAGCCGAGTGAGATTTTGCTTAATTCTGGTCCTTTTGAGTTCATTGATATTACAGATAGGAAGACTGTTGAAAAGGTCGTCAAAGATTACGATATAGATACAATATACAATATGGCTGCAATACTATCTGCAGTTGGTGAAGAACGTCCACTTCTCTGTTGGAATGTAAATATTAATGGACTATACAACATTCTTGAAATCGCACATGAACATAAGATGAAACGTGTCTTTGTTCCAAGTTCAATTGCTGTATTTGGTCCTGAAACTCCAAGAGTAAATACTCCGCAGGAAACAATTCTAAAACCAAAAACAATGTATGGAGTTACAAAGGTGGCAGGCGAACTACTTGGTGACTATTATTTTAAGAAATTTGGAATCGACGTTAGAGGTATTAGATATCCTGGTATAATTAGTAGCGAAACACTACCTGGAGGCGGGACAACTGATTATGCTGTTGAAATATTTTATGAGGCTATTAAAAACAAGAAATATACTTGTTTTTTAAAAAAAGACACAGTTCTTCCAATGATGTATATGCCTGATTGTATAAAAGCAACAATTGACTTAATGGAAGCAGATATTTCAAAACTTAACCATCATTGTGATTTTAACATCGCATCTATGAGTTTTTCAGCAGGAGAACTTGCTGATGAAATAAAAAAACACATTCCTGAATTCAAATGTGAATATAAATCTGATTTCAGACAAGCAATAGCTGACTCATGGCCCCAATCTATCGATGATACTGTTGCAAAGGAAGAATGGGGTTGGAAACCCTCTTACAATTTGCAATCTATGACAAAAGATATGTTAGAAAAACTAGGTAGGCGCTACAAAGAAGGAAATCTATAAAAATTTATTTAAAAGAAAAAAGACAGGCAGGTTTTATCCTACCACCAGTTATTTTTCCAATTTTGATTCCACCATGACTTGATTGGAACATAGGTCGAAGTCTGCCAATTTTCTGATTGCATTTCATATAAATGGTGCCAAACATCATCCCAATTTTGTCCTTCTACCCAGGTCATGTAATCCCAATCGCCAGGAATACTAGCTCCACTAGTTGCCCAGTTCCATTTCTTAATTTTTTCAGTTGTCTCATCTAGTTTATTCTCTCTTACAAGTACCCACGCACCAGCTGGTTTTTCCCACCACCAGCTATCTTTTTTATATCCATTATATACCATGTGTGAGCTTGTATTTTCTACCTCATCCCAGTCTTTTATGCTGGCTACACACTGATGCACATTTTCCCAATCTGTAGCATCAAACCAGACAATAACATCCCATTCTCCAGATACAATCCAGGTACCAATTACAGTTTCCCATTCGTGGAAGCGTTGCCAAACATTATGTGCTTTTCCTTTTTTTGTTTTAATAAAAACATATGCGGATCTGTTTTTCCAATCCATAACCAATCTCTCCTCTTAAACAAATTTCGTTAAAATAAATGTATTAATATCACTTATACTTTTCTAATGGGTTAAAATTCGTTTTAACAAAAGGTTTTTGTGCTTAAACATATTCTTTTTTAATTGGAGAGATTATCCCCATGCAGGAGTTAGAGGAGATTAGAGATCATATGAGTGATAGTATTGGTGTCATTAGAGAACATTTAGGCAATGAAGCAGAGCATCTGCTGGAATTTAACGAGCCAAAGATAAAAAAGGAGTCGTTACATCTCCCCGGCCCAGATTTTGTTGATAGAATATTTATCGATACCGATAGACCTATAGGGGTTTTAAGAAATCTAAAATCTATTTTTAACCAAGGCCGTCTTAGAGGAACTGGATATGTTTCAATTCTTCCGGTTGATCAAGATATTGAACATTCTGCTGCTGCATCCTTTACACCAAATCCTATTTATTTTGACCCTGAGAAAATTATAGAGTTAGCAATTAAAGGTGGTTGTAATGCTGTTGCATCAACTCTAGGAGTTCTTGGGGCTGTTTCTAGAAAATATGCACACAAAATCCCTTTTATTGTGAAGATTAATCACAATGAACTTCTCACGTATCCAAATAAATTTGACCAGATAATGTTTGCAGATGTCGAGCAAGCTTGGGAGATGGGTGCTGCTGCAATTGGTTGTACAATTTATTTTGGATCTCAAGAATCTTCTCGGCAGATTCAGGAGGTTAGCCAAGCATTTAAGTATGCTCATGAGCTTGGTATGACTACAATTCTTTGGTGTTATCTTAGAAATCCAGCTTTTAATGTTGATGAAAAGGATTATCATTCCTCTGCGGATCTCACAGGACAAGCAAATCACTTAGGTGCGACAATTGAAGCAGATATTGTTAAGCAAAAACTTCCAACACTGAACGGCGGTTATATTGCTCTAAATCGTGGTGATGCAAAGTTTGGAAAAATGGATGATAGAGCATATACAGAACTTTGTTCCGATCATCCCATTGATTTAGCCAGATATCAAATTGCTAATTGTTATATGGGCAGAGTTGGCCTTATAAACTCTGGTGGCGCTTCTGGGGAAAATGATTTTGCACAAGCAGTTAGGACTGCTGTAATTAACAAGCGTGCTGGAGGTATTGGACTTATTTCTGGCAGAAAGGCATTTCAGCGACCGATGGAAGAGGGTGTCAAACTATTGAATTCTATTCAAGATGTTTATCTTTGCGAGGATGTAACTATTGCATAGTTACTAATTCTTTTTCTAAGAAATTTAGGTATGCCAAAATTTATTTATACTTGTTTTTACATAATATAATTTAGGTATACCTAAAAATCTATGGTTAGGATTATGGACAAAAAAACAATGCCGTTGACACAATTGTCTCAGAATAGAAAGGCACGAATTGTAAATCTAGACGGTGGGCATGGATTTCAACGGAAACTTCGCGTTATGGGTATTAGAGAAAAACAAATGATCACGATTGTTTCGAGACAACCATTTCGAGGGCCACTTACAGTAACCGTCGGTGGATGTCATCTGACTTTGGGGAAAGGGATGGCCCGAAAAATCATCGTTGAGGAACTATAATGAAAAAGATCGTGTTGATGGGAAATCCAAATGTTGGCAAGAGTGTCGTGTTTTCTCGACTTACTGGTGTCAATGTGATCGTTTCTAACTACCCTGGCACTACTGTAGATTTTTCAAAAGGAAAAATGAAAATAGACGATGAAACCGTTGAAATTATTGATGCACCAGGCATCTACTCACTAGAACCATCAAACAAAGCAGAAAAAGTAGCTTTTGAAATGTTAAAGGAAGTTGATGTTGTTATAAATGTTGTTAATGCGACAAATCTAGAGAGAAATCTATATCTGACATTAGAACTACTGGAAAGAGATATACCGGTTATTATAGCACTGAATTTATGGGATGAATCAAAGCACCTTGGGATAAAAATCGATGAAAAAAAGTTAGAAAAATTATTAGGTGTACCTGTTGTACCAACTGTTGCACTTACTGGCGAGGGAATTAAAACACTCGTTTCTCGTATAAAAGAAACAAAGGTAAATGAAAAAATCAAACCAACTAGTGAAGAGGGACGATGGATTGAGATTGGATCTATCATAAACAAGGTCGAAACTATTGAACATCGGCATCATACGCTTAAAGATAGAATCTCAGATTTAACTATCAGACCGCTTACTGGTATTCCTATTGCTTTTGGTATTATATTTGTTGCATTTTGGATTGTACGTTTTATCGGGGAAAACCTCATTGCATATATTTTTGAACCGTTCTTTGAAGGGGTGTATAAGCCATTGGTTATGGAATTAAGCAATTGGCTGGAACCCGGGCTTGTTCATGACTTTCTTATTGGACAGTTAATTGATGGTGAGATTGAATTTGTGGAATCTCTCGGAATGCTTACCACAGGAGTATTTGTCCCTATTGGCATGGTTCTTCCATATATCTTTGCATTTTATCTAGTACTATCTCTCCTTGAGGATTCAGGTTATCTTCCAAGGCTTGCAACACTTGTAGATAACGTTTTCCATAGGCTTGGAATGCATGGACATGGCATTGTACCGATGTTTCTTGGATTAGGCTGTAATGTACCAGGTGCATTATCGATAAGGACACTAGAAACAAGGAAACAGAGATTCATCTCAGCAACATTGCTTGCTATTGCGATTCCTTGTATGGCTCAATTGTCTATGGTATTTGCCATCTTCTCTAGCTCCGAACTTGGAAGTGGTAGTTGGCATTATACTCCAAGTTCTTATATTTTTCTGGTTTTTCTTACGCTCATAATTTTGTATGTTATCATAGGTCTTATTTTGAATAAATTTACAAAAGGCGATAATCCTGAAATCTTCCTTGAAATACCTCCGTATCGTAGGCCTAGTGTAAAAACAGTATTTAAAAAGACATGGATGCGGGTTAGATGGTTCCTCAGAGAAGCAATACCCTGGCTTATTTTTGGGGTGTTTGTTATAGGCATTTTAAGTGTTACCGGGGTTATTGATTGGATTGGAGTTGTATTTGAACCTATAATGGAAGGGCTTTTTGGGCTTCCTGGAGCAGTTTCTATTGTTCTTCTAACAGGGTTTTTAAGAAAAGATTTAGCGATTGGTATGTTACTGGCGTTGGCTAGTACTATTACATTTAGCCCTATGCAGTTAGTCATAGTTGCAACAATTTTAACAATCTATTTCCCATGTGTTGCCACATTCGCCGTTCTAATTAAAGAGTTAGGCGTGAAAGATATGATTAAATCTGCAGCGATAATGGTTGGAACAGCAGCCGCTGTTGGAATAATTCTCAGAATTATTTTATTAGGAGTGTGATATTTTGAGGAAGAAAACAATTGAAGATTATGTTGAACTTGTGTTTGATCTTCAAAAAAATAAAAAAAGAGTTCATACAAATGATATAGCCTCTGCTTTAAACATTAATCCTGCAAGTGTCACTGAGATTTTTCAAAAATTAAATGAAGCAAGTTATGTAAATTATGAAAAGTATACTGGTGTAACTTTAACCAAGAAAGGCAGAAAGGTTGCTATAGCTACAAAGAAAAAACATGATGCACTAAAAGAATTTCTAATGCTTTTAGGTTGTGAAAAAAAAACAGCAGAAGTTGATGCCTGTGAGATGGAACATATCTTACATCCAAGCACCATGGATATAGTACTCAAATTCGTTGAAGTCGTTAAACAATGTAAGGTTACCCCGTTTTGGTTAGAACGTCTGAAAGAGTATGTTAGAACCGGTGAACTTCCAAAATGTCCATCTGAACTGGCTGAGATATGCCTTAAATATTCAAAAACCAAAAATAAAAAAAATATCCTCTAATATTAGGAGGATCTATAAGATTACTCTAACGTTATAGCTTTCTCTGGACATTCGTCGACACAGGTGCCACAGTCAATACAAGTTTCTTCATCTACTTTCGCTTTATCCTCAAGTTTTAATGCTTCGACTGGGCAAGCATCAACGCATGCTCCACAGGCATTGCATTTATCTTTATCTATTATTACTGCCATATTTTTGGCCATATAGTTGAACTATTTTAATAATTTTCTATATCATTATCCAAAAAAGAGTATCATTCTGGCATTTTAACACATTATCTTTATATATAAGTGAGAAAAGAATAACTAAGTGAAATAAATTGAAGGATACGTTTATGCGGCGTTCATTTAAAATTGGATTTGGCTTTGGCCTTACTTCAGGTATTATCACAACCTTAGGTTTAATGGTAGGCCTTCATTCCAGTACTGATTCAAAGTTTGTAGTTATAGGTGGTATTTTGGCAATTGCAATAGCAGATGCCTTTGGAGAAGCTATGGGAATACATGTTGCTACTGAGTCTGAAAATCGTATTTCTAAAAAAGAAGTTTGGGAAGCAACATTTTGTACTTTTTTTTGTAAATTTATTTTTACATCAATGTTTATTATACCAGTTTTACTATTTACTCTGCACCAAGCAATTTTAATAAGTATTGTTATGGGCTTTTATTTAATTATTATTCTTAGTATGGCCGTTGCTAGAGAAAGAAAGGTTGAACCTTGGAAAATGATTTTTGAACATATTGGCATTAGCATAGTCGTAATAATTTTGGCTCATTATGCTGGCTATTTTATTGCGATAACATTTGGTTAAATTTTAATAATTTTTGACAATAAATGTCTACTAAACCTATCATTTACAAGTATAATTGACTCCATTAATGAATTCACTAGATTTCAATAATCCACAAATCCCACACATCTCTTCTATCACTGTAGTGCCATTTCCTTCGACCAGTCGATTAACAGATTTTTTAATTTCCTTTAAAGTCTCATCATCAATAATTTCTGAAGTTCCTCTTTTTCTTTCATGTTAATAAATAATTTACAAGAATAAGTAATTTTAGATAATTAGGTGAAACAAAGTAACTTTATTAATACGATTTGAAACTTTGCAAACAACGTGTATCAAGGTCTGATAAACCGCCTTTTGATGAGATATGGGTATGAGCCTATAGTTAATTGATTAAAAGTTTGCTAGGAGAAAAACTATCTATATCCAAATTATTTATCTGTTCTCTTTACATCTATAAATATTATTAGGCTTAGGCGAGGAATACCAAAGATATTTTGAGGTTTGAAAAGTGCTAAATTACAATACTAGGGTGTTGAAAAATTAAATGAGCCCTCCCAACATTCATGATGCTTGGGATGCAAACATGAATATTGCAAGGAGGGCTAGCCTCAGAAAGACCATAGATAGTGTTGACGGGATTGTTCCTGTTTGTGATATTTGGCTCTATAAGTAAGGATGCACCCAAAGGATTTGCAGGGGTGTCAATTGGTTTCTCACTTGTACTTATTCACTTGATAGGAATTCCAATTACTGGGACATCCGTCAATCCAGCAAGGAGTTTAGGTCCAGCACTTTTTGTCGGCGGAGAAACACTTTCTCAACTCTGGCTCTTTTGGGTCGCCCCTATGATTGGTGGTATCCTAGTGGCTATTGTTTGGAAATACATCTTTGAGAAAAAATAGGGGAAATCCTCTTTTTTTATTTTTTATTTAGACAAAGAGATTTAATGATATGGTAATCTTTAATACTCTTCATTTGTTTTCATAACTGAATTCTTTGGGGGCGTAAGATATAAAAGAAAATAAACAGGTTGGAGTGATGATATTATGGCTGTAGAAATAGCGGGATATGCATTGGAAGAACCTTTACCTTTGCTAGGGGTAAGTTTGTGGAATATTATACTGTTTATAGCGGTTCTCATAGTCGGCATAGTAGTGGTGAGAATTGCTACTGGTGCTATTAAAAAATGGATGCTCAAAGCAAAAATGGCAGAGATACTGGCTGATTTCACAACGCGAATCCTTCGGATGGTAATGTACATCTTTGTCATCGGGACTGCTTTAGCATTTCTAGGCGTTGAAATAGGAGCTGCTTTAGTAAGCGTTTCTGTTGTTCTTGGATTCGTCCTTGGCTTTGCACTTGGCGATACGCTGAGTAACATTGCATCTGGATTCATGATTGCCATTACTAAGCCATTTAAAGCAGGAGACTTTGTAACTGCCAACGGTGAAACCGGTACCATAAAAAACGTTGGAATTAGTGTAACGGAACTTGATACAATTGATAATAAACGAATAATTATCCCTAACAAATTGGTGTGGGGTGGAAACATTACAAACTTCACTCGTCATCAAACTAGAAGGGTTGATTTGGAAATAGGAGTCAGCTATGATGATGACCTCGACAAAGTTATAAAAACCACGATGGAACTTCTAAAAGCAGATAAACGTGTAATATCTGATCCTGAACCTCAGATAGGTGTAAAAGAGATGGCCGACTCAGCTGTTGTCCTTGTAATCAGACCCTGGGTAAAAACAGAAGATTATTGGGGTTTCTTCTTTGACTTCCAGAAAACACTTAAACAAAAATATGACAAGGAGGGAATATCGATACCATTCCCACAGAGAGATATCCATTTATTCCAGAATAAATAGATATCTCGAAATTATATTCTTGAGTTACTGAAGAATATCTACTCCTGTAAAAGTAGATATTCTTTATCAGAACAATGAACACCAAAGATATTTTGAGATTTCTAACATTATAACTTAGTTTTTCTGGGAAATAATAGAGGATATACTATATCGCTTGTACAACAAGGAAGCCAGACTGCAAGGAATAAAAATATGAAAATGCCAACAGTTTGAATCCAATTCACTGTTACACCCAACGCCATAATAATATGAAACAGCGATGCCCACGTGCTTATTAAAACGTGCCCAGCATGTGGAAATTTAGTCGTTCCTTTAAAATAATAACCAATCAGGATACCAATAAATGCTGGAATATTAGTTAGCAATGGCTCTTCGATAAAACCAATATGGACACCTGCATTTGGCAGACCAAGTAAGACTTCGCCTAAATAGGGAATAATTGAGTCACTCATCGTTGCAATGCCTATCGAACCGGTATAGCCAATCAAAACTGCCAACCAGATGTTCTTTTTGCCATATTTTATGTATAGTGTTGTAGTTACAAGTGCACTCAAAAAAACATGAGTTGGATGTAAAATGTAAAAGATGTCCTTAGAAACTGGAGAAACCTGGGAGAGAAAGTTGCCAAAAATTAATACAAGCATAATGATTATACCTGTAAGGGCCCCGAATAAAGTAAAAGGAGCATGATTTTTAAGTTCATTTACTACGCGTCTGATAATTTCTGCCATTTCTAAATTCCATGATATTATCAACATTTAAATACTTTATTAATAATTTTTATAGTAATACTTATAATGAGGTTATTAATTAGTTTCAATCATGGCAATAGTCAGTATATCTCTAAACGATACAATACTCAAAGAAATTGATAGAATCCAAAATGCATTTGGTTATTCTGGGAGGTCAGAGGTAATACGCACTGGAGCAAGATTGCTCATATCGGAGAGTAAAGAAAAAGAGAGATTAACTGGAGATATCAATTCAATCCTCCTATTGATACACAGTCAAGGAGCAGAGAATGCTGTATCAAAAATTAAGCATAAATTTGAGGATGTTACAAACACACAAATCCACAGTCATCTAAGAGAGGACAAATGTCTGGAAATATTTGTATTAGATGGTGATGCTGATAGAATAAAAGAAATGGTTAGATTATTTCAAACAAGCAGAAAAATGGACTATGTTAAATTAATTGTTGCATAAGATTGGGTTCTCCCTGATAACCCCTACGGTGAATCATATCAAGAAGGATGCGGAGGCACAGGAAACGTTCAGAGAAGCAGGGCATGATTTCAATCTTAATCCTTCCAATTATTTATGTCGCTAACTAAATTGTAGAAAGTTTTATATAATACTTCGCATATGAGTAATATATAGGAATGTAAACTCATGCCGGGATATGGGCGTAGACATGGGCAACAACGTGGAAGATGCCGCGGAAGACGATGGGTTGAACAACTCCCTGAAACAACTCATTTCAAACCAAATGGCCAGCCACAACTCCCTAGTAATACAGTTTTTCTAACTGTAGAAGAACTTGAAGCACTTCGACTTGTAGATCTTGAAGATCTCAAACAGGAGGAAGCAGCAGCAATGATGGGAGTATCACGGAAAACACTGTGGAATGACTTGCATCGTGCACGTAAAAAAGTAGTAAATGCTTTGGTCAATGGTTATGCGATCCGGATTCAAGGTGGAGATTACATTCAAAGATAAAAAAGAAGGTGAAATAAAATATGCCAGGTGGAGATAAAACAGGACCCGAAGGATATGGGTCAAAAACTGGAAGAGGATTGGGCTACTGCTCAGGATATGATAGTCCAGGATTCGTAAAAGGAGCACCTAGAGGTAGAGGCTTTGGCAGAGGCTGGGGTCGAGGATTTGGACGCGGATTTTGGGGTCGTGGCAGAGGTTTTTGGCATAGAGGCTACTATCCAGAGCCTTATTATAAACCGGCTCCCTACTACACAACTCCTTATCCTGAGTCAAACCGCGAAGAGGAAAAGACCTATCTTGAAGAAATGGTCAAAGGACTAGATGAAGAACTAAAGACCATAAAAGAAAGACTTCAGGAACTCTCTAAGGAAAAAAAGGAATCCCCTTAAGGAAAGTTATAATAGGGAGATTTCTTTTCGTATCTTTCTTCTAATATAGTTAAAATCTAGAGTGCATAAAAAATAGTAGAGGGAAAACATGGAAAAAAAGATGTATGATGAATCTAAGATTACTAATAGTTTAGATAAAATAAAACATAAAATTGTTGTGTTAAGCGGTAAAGGCGGTGTTGGTAAAAGCACGGTTTCTGCAAATCTTGCACTTTCATTAGCAGAGAAAGGCTATGAAGTAGGATTACTAGATAGCGATATACATGGCCCCAGCATTCCAAAAATGCTGGGTCTCGAGGATAAAAAACCGGAACCATCGGAAGCGGGTATCACTCCAATTATTGCACTACCAAAATTAAAGGTTATGTCTATGGGTTTTCTCATTCATGATAAAGATGCTCCTGTTATATGGCGTGGGCCTATGAAAATGGGTGCTATTAAACAGCTATTGGGAGACGTTAACTGGGGAGATCTTGATTATTTAATCATAGATTTGCCACCTGGAACAGGGGACGAACCATTGAGTATAGCACAGCTAATCCCAGATAACGATGGTGCAGTTATTATTACAACCCCTCAAGATATTGCGTTACTCAGTGTAAGAAAATCTATTAATTTTGTCAAAAAAATGAATATGCCAGTTATTGGAATTGTTGAAAACATGAGTGGATTTAAGTGTCCGCATTGTAACAAAGATATCGACCTCTTCAAAACTGGAGGCGGACTAAATGCATCAAAGGATTTTAATGTTCCTTTCCTTGGTAAAATACCGATAGACCCACAGATTGTAGAAACAGGGGATTCTGGAAAAACGTTTATGGCTAAAAATAAGAACTTAGATACCGCCAAGTCGTTCAAGAAAATTGTTGAAAATATTGAAGAAATTGTAAATAAAAAGGAGGTGAAATAAAATATGCCAGGTGGAGATGGAACGGGCCCAAATGGACAAGGACCCGTAGTTGGAAGAGGTCGTGGAAGAGGACAAGGTGGCCGTGGTCTAGGCAGCGGTTTTGCCCGTGGTCCTGACGGCGAATGTAGATGTTCGAACTGTGGGCATAAAGAACCACATCAGTTAGGGATGCCTTGCTATGACAAGAAATGCCCAAAATGTGGTAGCCCTATGACAAGAGCTTGAATGCTAATAGTTGTTAACAAAAATTTTATTTGAGATAAGAGGTAGAAAAATATGAAAATTGGAGTAACATCAACAGGTGAAAACCTGTATGCAAATGTTGATCAAAGATTTGGACGATGTAAATATTTCCTTATTGTAGATGCAGAATCAATGAAATTTGAAGTTCTATCAAATGAAAATGCGATGGCATCTGGTGGCGCTGGGATACAAACAGCTCAAACAATCGCAAATAAAGGCGTAGAGGCTGTTGTAACTGGAAATGTTGGACCTAACGCATTTCAAACTTTGTCAGCAGCTGGTATAAAAGTATTTACAGGCGCAAGTGGAACTATAAAAGAAGCAGTTGAAAAATACAAAAAAGGTGAACTAAACGAAACAGAAGGCCCAAATGTGGGCAGTCATTCTGGAATGAGGCGGTAGATAGCTATGAAGATATGTATACCTAGCATGGGAGAAGATGGCTTAGATAATCTTGTCGGTGAGCATTTTGGTAGAGTACCAACGTACACTATTGTAGATCTTGAGACAAATAAAGTAAAAGTGATACCCAATACTAGTGAACACATGGGCGGACAGGGTTATCCACCTGAGATAATGGCAAAAGAAGGTGTAAATGTTATGGTTTGTCGTGGACTTGGAAGACGCGCAATCGCGATGTTCGAAGAAATGGGCATCAATGTTTATATTGGTGCATCTGGAACTGTGAAAGATGCTGTTGAAGCATTCAAACAAGGAACTCTTCAAAAAGCTAGTGAAGGCGATGCATGTGCACAGCATGCATTTAGAGATAGACAACACCCCTAAAACATTCTGCAAGTGAAACAAATGAGAACATATCTTGAATGTATACCATGTTTTATCAAGCAATCTTTAGAAGCTGCTTGTATGGCTACTGATGATGAAAAGATCCAAACTGAGGTTCTAAAAAAGGTTATGAAACATCTCCAAAATATTTCTTTTACAAATTCTCCTCCAGAGCTTTCTAGAGAAGTGCATCAAATTATTAAAAGGATTACAGAGTCAAAAGATCCATATAAAAAAGTAAAAGGCCAGTCAAATGAGATGGCGAAGAAGCAATATCCCTATCTTAAAAAGTTGGTTACTGAATCAGATGATCCTCTACTCATGGCAATAAAACTATCAATTGTTGGGAATGTTATTGACTTTGGTACAATGAACAGACTTAATGTTGATGATATGATTGATAATGCTGTCAAACGGGAGTTTGACACAAGTTCATATTCTCAGTTTAAACGTGCTTTAGAACATTCAGAAACAATACTTTTCTTGGCAGACAATACCGGGGAAATCTTTTTTGATAAAGTATTGCTTGAAGAACTTGTAGAAAAACAAAAACAGATAACCTATGTAGTAAAAGCAAACCCTATAATTAACGATGCAACAGTGGAAGATGCATATCTTGCAGGAATTGATAAACTCGCAACAATTATTGATGGTGATTCAGGGCAAAAACAATCTGCTCCTGGAATGATATTGTCCTATGCATCTAAAGAGTTCTTAGACATTTTTGAATCTTCAGATATGGTAATTTCTAAGGGTCAAGGGAACTATGAAGGTCTGAGTGATGTAGATCGTGATGTTTTTTTTATGTTAGTGGTCAAGTGTCCTTTGGTTGCGCAGGATATTGGTAGTGAAGTTGGTAAGATTATTTTGAAGGCGAAATAATGATTATTTCAGTTGCTAGTGGAAAAGGTGGAACGGGAAAGACAACGGTTGCAACAAATCTTGCATTGAGTCTTGGAGAAGCACAGTTTATTGATTGCGACGTTGAAGAACCAAATGCAAATATTTTTTTTAATGCAGAAATCAAAGAGCAGGAAGATGTCACAGTAGAAATTCCAGAGATAGATAAAAAGAAATGCAATTATTGTGGTAAATGTTCTGAGTTTTGTGCATATAATGCTCTAGCTGTTGTTCCATCTGATGTGCTTGTATTTCCAGAGTTATGTCACTCTTGTAAGGGTTGCAAACTTGTTTGTCCACAGAATGCAATTAATTGGAAGAGGAAACCTGTTGGGAAAATCGAGCAGGGGGTTGCAAACGGAGTTGATTTCTTTCATGGTTTGCTGAATGTTGGAGAGATCCAGGCTATCCCAGTGATTAAAGCCTTAAAGAAAAAGATTGATAAAGATAAGAATGTCATCCTTGATGCACCACCAGGTACTTCATGTCCTGTTATTGAAACAGTAGGTTGTTCAGATTATTGTATATTGGTAACTGAGCCTACTCCGTTTGGTCTGCATGATCTTAAACTTGCTGTTGCTGTCGTGAGACATTTGAATCTTCCATTTGGCATTGTTATCAACCGTGATGGTGTTGGTGATAAAAAAGTTGAGATTTATTGTCAACAAGAAAAAATTCCTGTTCTCATGAAAATTCCGCATAGTGAAGAAATCGCTAGGCTTTACTCAGATGGTATTCCTTTTGTAAATAAACTGACCCACTGGCGTGATGAATTCAAGAAACTTTTTAATCAAATAACAGAAGAGGTTAAAAAATGAAGCAACTTACTGTAATCAGTGGAAAAGGGGGTACTGGTAAAACCTCTATCACTGCAGCATTTGCGTCTCTTGTAGATAATGCTGTGCTTGCTGATTGTGATGTTGATGCTGCTGATTTGCATCTTATTCTTAAACCAGAGATTAAAAAAACTATGGGTTTTCACGGGCTTAAAATCGCATCTATTGATAAAGAAAAATGTACTGATTGTAAAAAATGCCATGAGAACTGTAGATTTGACGCCATTGATGAAGAGATTAATCTAATCAAAGAATCTTGTGAAGGCTGTGGTGTCTGTGAGTATGTATGCCCTGTTAATGCAATTCAGATGATTGATAGAGACTCAGGGTTTTCCTATATTTCTGAGACGCGTTTTGGACCGATGGCTCATGCTGTGTTAAAAACAGCTGAGGAGGCATCAGGAAAACTGGTGACTGTTGTCAGAGAAAATGCTAAAACTCTTGCTGAGGAGAAAAAGAAAGATTTGATTATAATTGATGGCCCACCTGGTATCGGATGCCCTGTTATTTCATCTATTTCTGGTGTTGATCTGGTTTTGGTTGTTACCGAGCCTACACTTTCAGCTATTCATGATCTTGAAAGAATACTTGGTGTTGCACGTCATTTCAATATCCCAGCTGTTGTTTGTATTAATAAATGTGATATCAACGAAGATAATACTAGAAAAATCGAGAGATATTGTAAAAATAATAATATAGATGTTGTTGGGAAACTTCCATATGATACAGTTGTGACTGAGGCTATGATTCATGAAAAAAATGTGATTGAATTCTCAAAGGGGGTTTTTTCTGATAAAATAGTTGATATGTGGAATAAGATCCAAAGGAGACTGGCTGCATGAGTGAGGAAAAAGATTTTGAAAAAATGATTGAAGGAATTCAAAATAAAATTGAGTTGGATGAAGAAACTGATTTTTCAAAGAAAGTAATTAATGAATATAGAAATCCAAGTAATTTTGGTGTTATAGAAAAAGCTGATGCCATAGGAAAAATAAAAGGTCCTTGCAGAGATACAATGAAAATTACGTTAAAGATTGAAAATGATAGAGTAGCTAACGTGTGTTTTTGGACAGATGGCTGTGGTACAAGTATTGCATGTGGTAGCATGCTTACTAAAATGATAAAAGGAAAAACCATTGATGAGATTTCTGCTATTACTAGCAAAGAATTAAACAATGCCCTAGATGGACTTCCTGAAACTCATGTACATTGTACGGTCCTTGCAGTTAGCACATTGCATAAAGCTATTGAGAATTATTTGTCAGGGGCTCCATAAGAAAATAGATGGATAGCATGATATTTTTTGGATTGTTTAAACGTAAGCAAAAGGTTCGTGGTTCCAATCGCAGATCTCTTTCAGCTAATGAGTGGCCCGATCATGTCATAACTCTTGAAGGAAAAAACTTTAACGATTTTATTGAAAAATATCCTTTGTCTATGGTGGATTTTTGGGCTCCATGGTGTGCCCCTTGTAAAGCGATGATACCGCGAGTAAGGCGCTTATCAAAGATTTACAATGGTAAAGTAGCGTTTGGTAAACTTGACACTCAAAAAAATCAGGATATTGCTAAACAATACAAGATTATGGGAATTCCGCATTTAGTGTTTTTTAGATATGGGGGAAAAATCACTAGTATAACTGGTGTGAAATCCATCGGTGATATTAAAAATGTGATTGAAAATCTTTTAGAGAAGAAAGATAGGTAGTTAGTAAAATGAAACTTACAATAGTCTATGATAATGAATTATACATAAAAGATATCGGTTTGAAATCAGACTGGGGTTTTGCTTGTTTAATAGACGCAGAGGATGAATTTATTCTATTTGATACCGGGGCAAAAGGTAAGATATTTCTGAACAACATGGAGAAGCTTCGCATAGATCCTTGTGTTATTAACAAAATTGTAATATCTCATGAGCATTGGGATCATGATGGAGGACTGAAAACGCTGATGCCTATTGTCGGCGATGTGGAGCTATATCGATTAGAAAAAGAGAGGTCTAGTGAAAATATGAGTATAAGTATTGTTGAGAAACCCCAAGAAATCATCAAAGGGATATATACTACAGGGAGGCTGAAAGGTACACCGATAGATGAGCAATCATTGATTCTTAAAAGTAAAAAAGGTTGGTGTGTTCTTACTGGTTGTTCTCATCCAGGCGTTGAAGAAAATTTTAATGCTGCAAAGCAGTATGGCAACATTACGGGCCTGGTTGGTGGGCTACATAGTTTTAATAATTTTTCAATTCTAGAAGATTTGGATTTTATCTGCCCGTGCCACTGTACTAAGCATAAAAGGATGATAAAAGAACTATTTCCAAGGACATATATCGAGGGTGGCGTAGGAAAAATAATTGAAATTTAGTCTCTGCGTTTTTAAGGGGATAAAATATGACAAATAAAAGAAAAATGATTACCTTTGGCCCTGTTCCATCAAGACGTTTAGGACAAAGTTTGGGAATAAATAACATTCCACCAAAAATCTGCACATATTCCTGTATCTACTGTCAACTTGGAAGAACTAATAATAAAAGAGTTCAAAGAGAAATGTTTTATAAAATAAAAGATATTAAACATGCCGTTGAAAAAAAAATCAAGGAAGCAAGGAGACAAAATGAGACAATCGACTATTTAACCTTTGTTTCAGATGGGGAGCCCACATTAGATATCAACCTTGGAAAAGAAATTGAAATACTAAAAACACTAGATATCAGAATCGCAGTAATTACTAATAGTTCTATTTTATGGAAAAAAGATGTCCGAGATGATTTATCAAACGCAGATTGCGTTTCTGTAAAAATTGACACTGTAAATAAAGAGATTTGGAAAGAAATCAATAGGCCTCATCAATCATTGGATATTAATAAAATATTGTTGGGTATAAATGAATTTTCTCAAGATTTTAATGGTGAGCTTATCACAGAAACTATGGTTATAAAGGATATGAACAACAAGATTCGAGATTTAGAAAGAATTGCAGATTTTATTGAAAGGCTAAATTCTAAGAAGAGTTACATCTCAGTTCCAACTAGACCCCCTGCAGAAAAATGGGCAATACAAGCATCTGAGTTTGATATTAATGTAGCATATCAAGTTTTCAAAGAAAGAGGGCTTGATACAGAATATCTAATCGAGTACGAAGGAAATGATTTTGCGTATACTGGAAACGTCGAAGAAGATTTACTAAGCATTACGTCGGTGCATCCAATGAGAGAAAAAAGCGTTAACAATTTTTTATTAAAATCCAAAGCAAATTGGAGTATAATTGAAAAATTAATAAAAGAGGATAAATTAGTGGAGGTAAAATATAGAAATAAGAAGTTTTACATTAGGAAATTATAAAGATATTAGATTTATCATTAAACGAATAAGAAATACAATATCTTCTATATTCTCAAATAATGGAAATTTTGGTTGATTTTTTAAATAAATTAATGTTAAAGTAAATGAAGGATAATTATGAATCAAATAAAAATGCATGCAATTGGAATAATTCACTCACCATATAATGAGAAAAACGATATTCCTATACAAGGAAGGTTCAAGGATGATGTTGAAGCCTGGGCAGAATTAAAAGTTAAATATGTAAAAGGTTTAAAAGATTTAGATAAATTCAGCCATGCTATACTTCTATATTATCTTCATAAATCAGATAAAGAGAATATCAAAGGGAAACCTTTTCTTGAAGACGTTGAACATGGTATATTTGCTATAAGGAGTCCTCATCGCCCGAATCATATAGGACTTTCTGTTGTGAAAATCAAGCGCATCCAAGAAAATAAATTGTATTTTACTGCGGTTGATATGATCAATGGAACACCACTCCTCGATATAAAACCGTATGTAAAATATTTTGACAGCCGAGACGATATTGTATCTGGATGGCTGGATAAACACTTTAAGAACGGGAAAATTCCAGATAAAACCATAATTAGACGATTCTAAACATATTTTAATATCTTTTTACAGTGAATCCTCCAACATATCAATTCTCAGTTAAAACAATTTTAAACCAATCTTCATCAGTGAATCTAGGTATACTTCGTTTTACCGGAAATAATTGCTTATCTTGATATCTTATTACTTGTGTACGAATAAAATTTTTAAAAGGAAGGTGCCAATAAAACGTGTGTAATAGGAGATCCTTATTCATGTGTAATGTAAACTGCTTAAATTCTTGTAAGGACTTTTGTTTTGATTTTATACTTGTTGCAGCAATTTTTCCAGATATAATAGCACCATTAATTCCAAATCCAAAAAACGGGTCTAAAAAGCCAGCTACATCTCCAGATAGTACAAAGGTTTTTCTTGCATATTTTGTAAACATTTGTACTTTTTTTGGAAAATGGGAAACAATTGAAGACCACCCATCCAAGTCAATATCTTCAGTTTTTTTTACTAAATTTGTAAATTTCTTTAAATTTTTTTGAGAAAGATTTGATGGCCCTGAAAGTTGAGCTGAGATTATCCCATTTTTCCCTGAGATATATCCATAGTCAGATGTATAATTTCCAAAGTAAGCTATGGTAATATTTCCAAGGTCCATCTTAATATGTGTATCAAATTGTTTGAATGTGATATGTGGAAGGTTGAGACAGCTGACGAGCTGCGAATATCCTGCAGTTGCAATAATTGAATTATTTGGGATATCCTTCAATTTTTCTTTGGTTAACGGTTGTGAAAATTTGAAGTTAACTCCTTCTTCTAGCGCTATTTTATAGAGAAAATAGTCTAAGGATGATTCTCTTGGACCACGTTCAACAACATAAAGATTTTTTGTTGAAAACACATATCTTTTTGAGCGTATATAGCCTCTAAATCCATCTAATTTTGAAAAACATGATTCAATTTTTATTCCAATATATTTCTGCATTTTTTGAATGTGCATGGGTGTCATATGGATTGAAGGATGACATTTTGTTGATCCTCCGATTCTATTTTCTTTTTCGTATACTGTAACTTTATATCCATTTCTAACTAGATTTATGGCAGCAACTAAACCAGATAGGCCAGCACCATAAATCTGGATATTTTTCATAGTCAACAATATAGAAAAGATGTCTTCATGTTAATATTTATTGTTATAGCTATAAAATCTACGGCCAACCAACATAATAATTACAGATCTCAATTTTTAATCCAGCAGCTATCACTCTCAAGATAGTCATCTGTCTTCCAGAATGCACGAGCTCGACAGCCGCCACATACATCTCGATATCTACACATTCCACAGTTTCCTTTCAATAAAGTTCTATCACGCAATTCTTTTAAAACAAGATTACTATTGTCAAACCAAATATCTCTAAAAGTATCTTGTTTTAAGTTTCCAAGTTTTTGTGGTAAAAGATAACAAGGATGTAAATCTCCATTACTTGAAATATGACATACCCATCGTGCTGCTAGACAGCCCTTAAATAAATCAGTTAATCTTCCATATTTCTGATAAAAATATGTATCTTTTTCACATGCAGAATTAATAGTTATTGAATAGGGGTATGGTTTAATTGACATATCAGTTGAAACTGCTAAGTCTTGCAACTGTGAATAGAGCTGTTGTCTTTTTTTCGGGTCAAGTATTTCGTTTTGTAATTCTCTTCCGCGTCCAGCAGGAATGAAATCATAAACATACCATCCATTTACTTCAAGTGATTTCAGTAGATTATAGATGTCTACTAATTCATTGATGTTACTTTTCATAATAACAGTGGATATCTGTGTATTGATGCCTGCGTTTACACAGTTTTTGATTCCGGTAATCACTTTTTCATATGTTCCTATTTTATTACGAATGTAATCGTGTGTCTCTTGTTTAGCTCCATCTAGACTTATGCAAATATGATCTATTTCAAGTTTTTTTAAACGTTTTATACAATCATTGCTGAGTAGTAAACCATTTGTTGAAATCGATGTATACAATCCAACATTTTTTGAATAAGATAGTATATCAAAAATATCATTTCGTAATAATGGCTCACCTCCTCCAAAATCGATTATCCCAGTCCCTGCCTCGTAAAGCATATCTATTACATGATAAACATCACTTGTTGTTAATTCATCATTTTGTGTTGAGGAATAGCAATGAATGCATTTTAGATTACATTTGTTTGTTATATCAAATACAACATAAAGTGGTATACCAATTCTTATAGTTTTAAGCCCGCGTTTAGTTATATCCCGAAATAATGCATTCATTAACGGTATAGTCTCCTTATTGGAAAATAAATCACTTAATTCATCAAAATCCATTTTTATTAAAACCATTATTGTTTTGAGTAAGCTTCTTCCAATAACAATTTGTTTTCTGCATTCTGGACAGCCAATTTTTTTATTAAAACTATTTACTACAGATTCAAACAGAGTAGTCTTACACGTAGAACAATGTTTGAAATACCACTTGGCCAATGTTTTAACAAACAGATCAAGCATCTTTTACTCCTTTATTTAATCCTTGCTGAGAACTATGCGAAACAGATTTTTTGCTGATTGTATCATATTGGTATGCTGTTTCTATGACATCATAAAAAATGTCAAAACAAAGAAATCCTATAAGATGAACTGGTTGGGCAAAACCCAATATTAAACCAATAAAAGCAAATGTTTTCAAAAAAAACCTGTGTTTAAAAATAAATGTGACAACTTTATTTTTATCCCCCCATCGTTCATGTCCAAATTCATCCAGAAAAGATCCTATTGCAGCTACTGGAATAATATAAAATGTCGTTGCTTCTATGTTTATTAACTGTAATCCAAAGGCAATAATAACAAAAGCAATAAACAAAATGATGCTTGCTACATATGCAGGGTGATCCATTTTTCCAGCTACTAATATCCCAAGTGCTGTACCAATGACCATACCAACCACTGGCTCTTCTGTTAATGCCAGATAAATCATAGAACTTGGTATAAAGATAGCCAATGGTATAATCCATATCCTATATGACTTGACTTTTATTTCATCTATCAAAAGATCCATGATTTTTACTGCTATCCCTAAAAGTATGCAGATTCCCACCAGTATATATCCATGAAAAATAGTATCTTTGGAGTTGTAAAAACCAGTGAAAACAAATCCAATGCCTATTAAAAAGGATATTACCAAGATGGTGAACAATTTTTTCATATTATTTCAAATATATACATACCGTTGTTGTATAAATATGTCTTTTGCATATAATCTATTAAACTATAGGTTAATAAATTGGAGGAGTTGATGGTAAAGTTTAATTCAAACTTAATCATGACATTTTTACTCTTTACAGCTGGAATTTATCTTATTCTTGGTTTAATCCTAAATATCCCTCTTTCTGAAACGATGTTTATAACTGGGCTAACACTGTTTTTTTTAATTATAGTTGTTATTCATGGATGGAAAACATTAGGACCTCGTGAGCTTTTAGTTTTTTTTCTAATAGCATATAGCTTAACATTGATTTATGAATTTACCGATGGATTAGGATTTGATAAATTCGTAAATTGTAGATCATATTATAGTGATCTACTTGGGCCAAAGTTCTTTGGTAAGGTTCCATATATAATACCACTTGTATGGTCAATTTCTCTTTACTGTGCATTTACTATGACAAACATAATCTTTAATAGGCTTAGGACCACACATAAATTCGAAGAGATTGTTACTGGCAAATGGTTTCTAAAAATATTTGGTATGGGTGCTATAACTGGCTTTATTATGGCATCATGGGATTTAATTACCGATCCAGTAATGGTTAAAATGGGTGCTTGGGGCTGGACGTGTGAGGGACACTATTTTGACATTCCGATATGGAACTATGAAGTATGGATCGAAATCCCTTTGGTTTTCTTTGTAATATATAACTATTACATTTATAGAGTTAAAAAAAGTCAGAGTTACATTGGTGGAGAGAAAAAATCGGTTTACACTCTTTTCGTTGTCATCCTTTACTTGGGGCTGTTAATACTTTATTCAATTTATGCTCTTTATGTAGAGATTGTATATGCAATTCCATTCGCCGCAATAACAATGGGAACATTTGCTGTTATCACAGTAGTTCAGTTTTATAGATATCGTTTAAAATGAAAATTACTTTTTAACCTGAAGATATCAACTGATCTGCTGGTTTTTGAAAGCTAGTTAATAACATATTTGTTTTATTTTTACGAGTATAACTTTGTTATTACAAATTAGATAACCATGCATTTAACCTGTCAGAAAAATATTCAACCCGAGTAACCTCAGACATACCATATCCATCTAGTTCAACAGTGTAACCAGACCAAGAGAAAGTTCCTTTAACATAACACGGACCTTCGAACATACCTGTACGACCTCTTTTAAAAACAATTTCTTGTACATTATAAACTGTTATATCCAATTTGAGAATCATATCATCCATTGAGGCTTCTAGATGATATTTTAGAGGATAATACATCGAAGGTAATTCTTGAGAATGCTGTAATTCAACGTATTCTAAATTAAATCTATCACATTCAACTATATTCCTATTATTTGGGGAAATTACCAGTGCACCTGCATAACCATTTCTAGGCCATCTAAGATTGAATTTTGATAGATACATCTCCCATCCGTTATCAAAATGAAAGTTGAACCATTCCCATCCTTTTGTAACTAATCGAGGAATGCCACCTTCCCATACATGGTCATAGTAACCAACGCCGTAAACAATGAATTCTTTATCATTCCATTTAATCGTGCCCTCAACATTACATCTTGGTACATAATAATCTCCTGACAGATATTTACCAATAATCAAGTTTGCACTTCTTCCCTCTACCCAAACCGGCATGAAATCCGCAGTATATGTTAGATCAGCTATGAAATTTTTTTCATTGTTTTCTGCATGGACCTGCCATGAAGGATATGATCCTTTTGCCCAGTTATTTTTAAATTTAACATCTACTCCAGGCCCATCCATTTCCAAAGTGCGTCTTCGTTGATCTAATATGTTAAAATTATAACTAGCGCCTTTGTCATCATATAAAATAACAAACATATTATCTCTTTTTAAAAATCGAATGTCAGATGGAGCCATTTTATTAAAGCTTACTATCATTGACCAGTTCTGTAAATCACTTCCAGGACCGTTGAAAAACACATTAAAATACCACCATTCTCTGCGAGCAAGTTTATGCTGCCCTTCGTCTGTTGGCTCTAAGGCGTGTCTGCCTGAGTCTATTGCTCTATTGGTGCCTGGTGGCGGAGCAGGTGGTGTTTCTTCTATTAAGGGTGATTCTTTAGTTTTACTATCATCAAATATATACCAATCGCTATCTTCATTTAAAACAGTTCCATTAATAACTATTGTTATTGATGAAATCATCAAAATAGAACCAATGATAATCGCAATAGCTTTCTTTATTTTTTTATTGCGATGAGATCTTAGGTCAACGCCTTTTTTAGATTTAGGTTTACTTTTTGAACTGGGGTACACTTCAAAATCTTTGTATCGCTTCCAGTAATAACCTCGACCGCCATACCTCCAAATTAATGCCATTCCAACTATAAGCATTGTAACATATATTATTATAGGATAATAAGTAAGCTGAGCATCAAAAGACTTTGCCGCAGCAATATGTCTTGCCTGCGATTCCTCTGTTGTTTCATAAATTAATTCTGCACCTTCTCCAAGAGGATCTGTTGATTGTAAAAATCGATTTATAACTTTTGACTGTAACAAATCTGGATAATATATCTTCATAAACTGTGAAAGATGAGCTGTAAGAACAAGATGACGATAAACATTAACAATATAACCTGTTTTTGGATGAACTGTTAACCGAAGTGTTTCATCGCAAATATAAGGCTCCCCATGCCAAGTTATTGGAGTGTTACTAATATCTGATTGCCATACTGCTAATTCTAATCCATCCACGAAACCAGTCTTTATTTTTTTCATTTCTCGAATTAGAACTACGTTTTCTGTACCATCCTTTTTTCCATTTGATTCTACCCATCCTATTCTAATAATATTTGTATCATCAAAATTAGAAGGAATTCCCATATGACCTGCTTCGACATTGACATATTTTAAACTTTTTATGTGGGTGTCAATTTCATACCATTCGCTAACTTCCGCTAAATCATTTAAAACAGAAAAAATCTCTCCATTTTCGTCATATAAAGCATCGTGAATTATTGCTTTGTTTTCATACTTATTAAATTTTGTAACATGTATTACTTGTTTTCCAATAAATGTTTCTTCAATAGGCTCCTTCCAAGTTATTAAGTCTGCTATCTGAGTAGGTAGCTTAAACCGAAATTCTTCGGGAAAAAAAACAGTGTTTCGCTCCCAATATTGAATATTGCCCTCGTCTTCCCAGAAATAATCTTCTGGTATAACTGCGTTATCAACAATCTCGTTTGGAATAAGATAAAGAAAAGCTATACTACCTAAAATAATCAGAAATACTCCAAGTATCCATCCTAGCTCTTCATATCTTTTAATTTTTATTAGGAAAATAGCAATAATAGTAGATAAAAGCAACGATATACCAACTATTATAACAATCGTATTCAAAGGTAATGCATTCCATGGCAGCATCTATTTATCACCATTGCAATCTAATGCAGCACATAAATTTATATAATATAATAATAATAGCTAATATAAAACTTGCTATTGATGTTAACATTCCAGAAATCTAAAAGAAATTACAAAATTATATAATTGAATATATTCAGTAAAAATTAAATGTTAGAGAGATTAAATGAACCAAGAACCAAGAAAAAAATATAAAAAAACAATAAAAAGAGAAATCACTAAAAAAATTGCAAGTATCTCTATTATTTTAACTGAGGATGCATATGATAAAGCACTAACTGCTTTCAATAGTGCTGTTGGTGCTGTTGAAATGGGAATGACAGTTCATATGTTTTTTACATCACGTGGTGTAAATGTATTGAAAAAATCCTATAAACCTCGACGTGCTCGGTGGGGGGAAGCACCCATCGGATGGAAAGAAGGATCTATTAAGAGGAGGGGAGGACCTATTCTTGCTCATTTAATGTATCAGGCTAAAGATATGGGTGTGAATTTGTATGTTTGTTACACTTCAATGATATCTATGGGAATAAAACCAGAAGAGTTATTAAGCGATGTTAAAGCACTTAGAATGGCTGAGTTTTTGGAATTAACAATTGAAACAGATTCTCAATTTGTTATAGGTTGAGGTTTGTACTTATGGATTTAGAAAATACTCTAACAGACCTGGCGAAAATATTTGATAGAGCTCTCAATGGAAATCTTACACATAGGGAACCTAGAATTTTCTATGACGCCTTAAGGTGGATTCCTCTATCAGGGGGTAAAAGACTCAGGCCTATTATCACGATGCTTGCTTGTGAAGCAGTTGGAGGGGTTCCTGAAAAAACAATACCGCTTGGAATTTCTTTGGAATATATGCATAATTCAACTCTGGTTCATGATGATATCATTGATAGAGATGATTGGCGTAGAGGCCTTGAAACTACACATAGAAAATTTGGTATTCCACTGGCAATTATTGTTGGAGATGCATTAATAGGTGAAACATATAGAATGCTATCATATATGGCTCCACCAGAGATGGAATCTTATACTTACAAGGAAATTATTAGATCTATTGCTGATGCTGCAAAAAATTTCTACGAAGGAGAAGCTATGGATATAAAATTTGCAGAGCAATTTGATGTAACAATGCCTGAATATATGATAATGATAGAAAAAAAGACTGCTCAACTTTATTTAATAGCGGGCAAATGTGGTGCATTAATTGGAAAGGGTAGTCTAACGCAGGTTGAAAACCTTGCAGAATATGGAAAGCTTTTTGGTTTAATGTTTCAAATTAAAGACGACCTTCTAAATATAATGACAGATCAAACTGCTTTAGGAAAGCAAGAAATTGGTAGTGACATAAAAAATGGAAAAAGAACTATGATGGTTGTTCATGCTCTTGCAAAAGCAGATGATAAAAATAAAAAGATAATGATGAAGATTATCGGTAATGACAAAGCCACTCAAAAGGATGTATTGCTAGTTATTGATATTTTTAGAGATTTGGGTTCTATTAGTTACGCTCAAAATAAGTTGGATGAGTACAGAAAAAGAGCTAAGGCTTGCTTAGGAGTTTTAAAAGAATCTGAAAGTAAAAAGATATTAGTGGCACTGGCAGATTATAGTGTTACTAGAGCATACTAGTTAATTATTAATAAAAAAATATTGCCCATATCAAGATTATGGTTGCAATTATTATTAAAACACCTAACAATGTGAATGGATTTTCGATTAAGGATCTAAATTCCATGAAATATTATCTATTTTATTAAATATAAACATTTTGGTTAATTGATAGTAAATTATATAGTTTATAACAAAATTTCTTTTTAAAGATGGAACGGATCTGCCGAGATTAAAAAATTTCTTAAGATATGGACTGTAGAAAAAATAAGTTTTTGTTTAATTTAATCACACGTTATTATTTTGTCAATAACCTAATTTTTGTAAATAAACACAAAGATTATAGGCTTTTCTCCATTTCAACTCTTTTATGATTGGAATTGTGTATCCTAGTGTTGATGAGATTCAGTACTATAATACTATTGCAATTGAAATGTTTAGAAAAAGTAAAAGTGATCAAGCAAAAACAATTAGTGTTTCTTATATACAAAAAGCTATAGACAAAACAAAAATGAATCCAGGAGGCATATATGATAAAGCGGCACGATTACTCATTGAATTAACACGCATACATGCTTTTGAAAGTGGAAACAAACGAACTGCTTTTCTCTCAACAAAAAAGTTTGTCCTAAAGAATGAAGGAAAATTTAATATACCCGATACAACAAATAATGTTAAGGTAATGATTGGTATAAGGGAAAACTATTATTCTCAAAATGAAATAAAAGAGTGGATTATGAATGGAAAAATCAAAAAATTTGAAAGATAACGTTTCAGAAGAAACTAGGAAAAAAATTGCTGATGAAGAATTTCGAGAAATCGTTAAAATAGCAAATGGTCATAAAAAAACGCTTAGTGCGTTAGCCAAACATTGAATAAATATTGTTAAAGCCTTGGATAAATTACAGAAAAAAGGTTTGATCATTAAAAAAAATAATAGTTATCAATTGAAATCAAAAAAGAGGAAGAGTTAACACACAGGAAAATATCTTTTCTTTAACCTAAAATTTCTCCAATAACTTTCAACGGATCTGCCGAGATTAAAAAATTTCTTAAGATATGGGCTGTAGACAATATGTGTTTTTTTATATTTGTTTACTTTCATTATTGTTTATTATTTCTAACGAACATAAATAAAAGTAAAGAACATATTGTAAGGGTTAACGCAAACAAAAATGTTGCCTCAGGAGATATCTTATCCCACATAATTCCAGCAACTAATCCACCAGGGAGAGCAACAAGGCCAATTGCTGTATGAAATGTTCCTAGTGCGGTTGCTTTTAATTCAGGTGGTGACAGATCTGCAACAAACGCACGTTGTACGCCATCAATCATCGCATAAAATACTCCATATATTACAAAAACAACTAGTATTGCATAAAACTGAGATGTAAATATAAGACTAATAGCGGTTACAGCAAAAAGCATATATCCTATTATGAGAACAGGTTTCCTACCGATTTTATCGGAGAGTATTCCTGATGGGATAATGAACAGAGTATAAACGATATAAAATAGGACATAAAGCAAGATTGCCGTATCATTACCAAGGCCAATGTTTCGTGCTTTTAACAATATAAACGCATAGCCAAAATGTCCGAATGTAAAAACAGTTGAAACTAAGATGAAAAGTTTTAAATTACGAGGTAAGGCTTTTAGACTAACTTTAAATGATGTGGTTTTCTTTATCTTTTTTTCACCAGTTTTATTTTTTTCTTTTAAGAACAATATACATAAAACAGCTATTGCACTAGGTACTACCGCTATCAGAAATATTTTTGTAAATCCAAGTAACGGCAATAGTAAGAAAGCAAGGACTGCGCCAGATATAGATCCAATACCATCCATTGCACGATGAAAACCATATGCTTTACCTCTTATTGATGAATCAACAGATTCAGCAATAATTGCATCACGAGGAGCTGTACGGATTCCTTTTCCAACTCGTTCAAATACTCTTACAAATAAGATAAAAGGCCAGGAGGTAGCAAAAGCAAACATGGGTTTTGCAATAGTTGATAAACTATATCCTGTTAGAACAAATGGTTTCCGTTTTTTTATTTTATCAGACCAATACCCAGAAAACACCTTTAGAAGCGATGCTGTTGTTTCAGCAGCACCTTCTACTAATCCTATAACCCATGCACTAGCACCAATAGTAACTAAATATAGAGGGATTAATGGAAACACCATTTGACTGCCAAGGTCAGTAAATAAACTAACAAAACCAACAATTATTAGGTTTCTTGTAAATCCTTTTAAAAAGGATTTTCTATTCATTAAGTATAACCTCATCGTAAAGTTCTTTGATTTTTTCACGAGTTTGGTCTAATACTTTTTTTCCGTGAGATGTTGCTTTGTAATATATACGGCGTTTACCATCGATTATTTCATTGTGAGCAACAAGTAATTTATCGTTGTTCATCTTGTGTAGTATAGGATAAACTGTTCCTGGGCTTACTGAATAACCATGTCTTCTGAGTTCTTCGATGATTTCAATTCCGCAGATTTGTTCTTCTGTTGCATGGTAGAGTATGTGTATTCGTATAAATCCGTTGTATAGGTTTTTAATCATAATATCGAAAATCGATATCGTATTTCGATATTTATATTTTGCGAAATAAATTGTAAAAACTATCTTTTATAAATCAGCGAATCTGCTGGGAGTTAATTGCAACTGACCCTGATGGTGATGATATTTATTATTGGATTGAACGAGAAACAACTCAAGAACGTGGTTGGGGTGGTCCATATTCATCTGGTACACCAATTGAACGTACTTATAGCTGGTCTGAACAAGGTACTTATACTATTAGTTGTAAGACTAAGGATGTATTTGACCTTGAGAGTGAATGGGAAGAACTTGAGGTTACTATGCCAAAAAACAAAGCTATCGACACACCGTTCCTAAGCTTCTTACAGGGTCATCCAAACTTGTTCCCAATACTAAGACAACTAGTACTAGTTAGACTGTAAAAACCTCTACACTTCTTTTTCTTTTATTATTTCTAAATGAAGTGACTTAGGAAAAAATTGATATAATGATTATAGATAATGGGGCTGGATTAATTATGATTTTATGGTATTATTGCAACTGTTGCATGAAAGAGTTTAGCCATGTGTTCATTGGTGGTAATGATGCTAAACGTTGCACATCTTGTCGTTCCACTGATATTAAACGAATTGTTAAAACATATAAAATAAAGAGAATTTGAAAATAAATTAATACTTTCAATACTGTATTTATGATTTATTTGTTTTATTGAATATTTGTTAGCAAAATTTAAACCCAAATATCCTATACCAAATAAGGATGGTTTTTAGGGGGTAAGAAAAAAATGGGCAAATCCAAATTGAACTCTGCTATCAATCGTTCGATTGAACTAGTTGTCTACTTAAAAAGAGTTCTAACGCATCATATTATAAAAAAACCTTTTCCGTTCCCAATGTTTTTTCAAATTCAAACAATCAATCTTTGTAACGGTTCTTGTGTCATGTGCCTAAATTCTAAAAAGAAAAATAGAAAACCTAGAAAAATGTCAGACGAATTATTTGAAAAAATTATCAAAGAAATATCTGAAAATAAGTCAAAACATGTTTATGTCTGGCTATATCTTCAAAATGAACCATTAATGGATACGGATATTTTTAACAAATTAAAACTAATTAAAAACTTAAGCAATGGAAAGATTGTGACAGGTATTATAACTAATGGAACTTTGTTAACAGAAGGGAAAATTCAAGAAGTCTGTGACTCTAAAGTTGACAGAATAAAGTTTAGCATAGATGCTTTTACAGAAGAGACATATAATAAAATAAGAATGGGGCTAAATTACAATAAAGTTTTGAAAAACATAGAAAACATTCGCAATTCAGGCTGTAAAACACGTATTACTGTTGGATTTACCATGCAAAAATATAATTATTTTGAACTTAAAGATTTCATCAAATTTTGGAAAAAGAAAGGGATTGATACGTGGATAAATATTGTCAACAATAGATCAGGGGATTTATCTGATTTTGAAAACATTAGGTTGTTAAGCAAGGATATTCCATATAGGCAAAAATTTACTCATAATTTTATATTAAGATTAGTTGGAGGTTGCGATATTCTAACAACATGTTTCAGTATCTTATATGATGGAGATGTAATCATGTGTTTGAATGATTACAATAAAAAAACAATTTTTGGTAATGTTAAACATAAGTCAATAAAAGAAATATGGACTGGTAAAAAATATCAGTCAATTCGGGAGTTAGTTTCTAATAAAGATTTTGAAAAAATCCCTGCATGTAAAAATTGTACAATGATACAACCATTGTAAATTTAATAGGTAATCAACCATCTTTCCTTTCGATAACTTGAAAACTTATGATTTTTACCAGAAAAAGAAAAACTTTGGTGATAAATAAAACTTTAATTAATTTTATAATTTAGCATGAAAAAAGATATCATAACCTTTCGCTGAGGAAGTTGCTGTTATGATGAATAATATTATTAAAAATAAGTCAAAACCTTGCATCTTCCTCGCATGAGGTGGTTAAACTAATACAGTAAAATACCAAAGATATATCGTGTTGTGGTCAGATATGTCTCACAACACATAAAACTACCAGTTTTATAAAGAAATAGCTATTACGAGAGATTCGGATGAAAAAATGATAAAAAAATGTAATTTCAAATCAAAAATAAGACATCGTGATTCGCCTGGATGTCGTTTAACTCCTCCTGATGTTGTGTGTCCGAGTGAAGAAAACTGTATTCTTTATCAAATCTATAAAAAATTGGAGATGATAGATGAATAACTATCTCTCAATAGTTGTAATTATTTTTTTAAGGAAATAGATGTTATGAAATTGTGGTTTGGGGTAATATAAATGGTTAGAAATCAATTTGATGTTGAGATTCCTAAGTTACCAAAAATAACCCCTAAAATCACAGGAATTACAGGGGTTTCATCCCGTGAACCTGTACCAATTGAGATTAAGAAAAAAGTAATAGATAGAGCAAAAAAAAACTGTGAATATCCAAAGTGTAAGGAAAAAGAGTTCCTTGAATTTCATCATAAAAATATGAAAAACAATGATAATCGAGCTTCAAATATTGAATTGCTCTGTCCTAAACATCACAGGAAGAGGCATAGTGAAAAAATACGGAAAACAGTTGGTTATGATATTGTTACAGGGCAAAAAATAATTCGCCTTGCAAAAAAACCTAAGACAAAAACAACTAAAAGGAAAACATTTAAGAAATCTATATCAAAACGAAAAACACTTCGTAAAAAGAATTCTAAAAAGATTTGGAATATGACATTTGATGATTTGTAAAAAAACAACAATTTGTTACATTGATTTCATTTCAACATTTATTGTTTTGTCAAATATATTTTATGACCATTGCTGTGCAGCCAAATAAACAAATCAAATAAGTGATATTAAAGTTATATTCTACCCATACATGCCTGGTTGCAGAGCCCGACCGGGTACCATCGGTTTTGCCTGTTTATGGATTTTTTGAAGTTGTCTTTCTATTCGCTCTGCTTCATCATATAGTGGTCCAACATTTATTTCAATACCGATTATCGTGGCGATAACATTTAATGTAGACGCAGCGGCACCTGCATCAGGGATATCATGATGTGCCTCAGCAAGTATAGCTATTACATCAAAACCGGTTTGTTTCCCTTTGTTAAGTAAAACACCTGAGACACCTGCGATTATACCATTTTTAAACTGAGGAATATCCTTCTCTTTAAGCATGATTCTAGCATTTTCTGTTGACCCTATTGCAAATACTTCAGCAATATTTTCTTCTTCAGAAGATTTATCTTCTTCCCATTCTACAACCATACCTTCCGGGGAAATCAGGAGATTACATCCTTTCCCACATATCCATTTCAAAACTGTATTTGATAAAGCATGTATTAAATGAGGTTTTGGTTTAAACTCAGAGACAAAAATAACAATCTTTTTTCCGTTTTTTAATAGGCCTGTATATATACGAACTGGAGACAGTGGCTCCCCGGTATGAACAACAGACAACGCTGGAAACTGTGAAGATTTCACAGAGCCTATCTGCTTAAGATCTAAAGCATCAATCAGATAGTTAGCAACAATAGTACTAACAAGCCCTACAGAAGGAAAACCTGCAATAACAATTGCATTACTAAGATCTACATCTTCAAAATCAATGACCTCAACATCATCCAAATACGTCAACTCTTCCCCGCCAGTATGAGCTTTCTTCCTCGTTCCGTCCCAATCCATTATCCTTTTATCTCCTTACCCTAACTTACAATCTTCATCAATCCTTAGTTTTGTAACATCTGTTTATTAATAAAACTTATTTTTTCCCTTATTAAACTTAGCTGACAAAACCTGAAAGGGGTTATTTTCCAAGCATATTTATGTATTTGCATCATACCTTAGCTGCAAACAAAATTTCGTACGATAATAACATATATCTTAGTCGCTATCAAAACAGTAGGCTTATCCCTTAACAATCTTCTGAATACGTGAACGAACCTTGCTTTTACCAACATATTCCATTAAATCCTTCCAATGCTTTTGCAACATGCACAATCTCTCAAAAGAATCGAATTTCGGCACTGCATCAGACCGAGCAAGAATAATATTACGTAACGCTTCCTCACTACCCTGTTTATCACCCTGGACGAGATACTCTTTAGATAACAACCTGCAGGATTTTTCAATCTTCTCCTCAAGATCTCGCTTTAAAAAACAACCAGGATACGGATCAAAATCTTCAGGGCGAACACGGGTCATCCCCATTATATCTTTCTGGCTTTCAATCTTTGCCCGATCATACACAAAACGATAGATATCCGCCCGCAGCTGCATCCAAACAGGATGATTTTTAAGGGGAGGAAGATGTTTTATAGATAACTGGTTATCCAAGAAAAAACTAAACCCAAACATCTTTGCATTCATCAAAAAATCAATATCCTCGCCCCTTGTAACATTGGCATCAAACGGCACAACAGAAAACATATTTCGATGAATAACCATGTTACCACCAAAGACAAGTGGTGTCATCTTTAACCTCGGCCCCTGTCCAATGATTTTATCAAATGCCTCATTCATCTTCTCATATTGATCCCAATATTTCATCCAATCCTGAAACGGTTTTTTAACATGATATCCACCACCTGGTTGAAGATAATATCCCGCTACGGCATGGACCCTCTGACCATCGATATTTCTGCCGATAAACTCCTTAGCTTTCGACATAAAATCCTGGTCCTCAAACACTTCATCATCATCAATAAGCACCGCTACATCAGAACCCAAGATATGCGGAATAAACATACACAAATTTCGAATATTGGAATATCCATGCAGAATAAGATGAGCATTACACGCTTTTTTACCCTCACGAACCAACAGATCATGAATAAGTCTAAGATGCGAAGACCCAAAGAGAAATACTTCAACATCTAAAGAGGTTGATTTAAGAATATCAGAAACCTTCTTTTCAACCTGCCGTTCAATATTCTCAGCAGTGGCAACAGCAATCACAACTAACTGAAAATCCTTATCCTTCAAAATATCAATACTCTCTATAGCTCTCGCCAAGGTACCCTTACTGTCTAAAGGAGTAGGATGATCATAGACAGCATCGCCTTCCTTCCAACCAACATTACTATCCCTTGACCAATACGAAGGAATAACCATAGTAATCTTCAATGAACTATTGTCCACCAACCTTTACCTCCACACATTTTCCACAACTTATCAACCTGATTTTTTTAAAACAAGAAGAGAAACAGCATAAAAAACGTTTTCGGCATAAAAAAAACCAATAAGCTATTTCTATCCACTCAAATGCTTGTTAGATTTCATGTGTACCATTTACTTAACTTTTGACCAAACCTACATTTCTAAGAAGCTAAAGTATCTATTGTAACAATATCATTTTTGAATTCATCTGAATCCAAATCGATTGCGAATCTGGTTGATGTTTGTCCATCCCATTTACGTGTGTTATCTTCATGATGGAGTTTCTCAATCATATACATAATGTCCCATTTATTTAAGAAATATCGAGTATCCTTTTCTATTTGTTCCATTCTCAGTCGGTATTTGCTGTGATAATCATCTTCTCTATTCACCTTTGCATAATCATGATTGTGAATACCTTCAGATTCAGGGCAATAATAGATTTTGTATCCGCCTCTCCTGATACTTAACGATAGATCCTTATCTTCATTCGCAATAAAAATCCCCTTTTCGTCTATCATATCGTCAAAACCACCGACATCAAACAGTGTTTCCCGTCTTGCTAACAACAAAGTTGTTGTATACCATGGCACTTCACCACCCTTCATAGCAAGAGGATCATACCTGTTCAAATCAGCCATTGACCCAGCTTTATCCAGCCCAATTCCATAAATCGTACCATTCTTCTCAAGTGTTACAGCATGACCGCCGCAATAATAGACCTTCTTGCTTTCCGCTTTAAGAAGCTTTGCACCTATCAAACCTACGTTACTATCATTAGCCGCCACAGCCTTGAGGTGCATCAGCCACTCAGGCAACACAAGAACATCGTTATCCATAAGAGCGATAAATTCGCCTTTCGAATAAAATATACCCTGATTCCTCTGTCCAGTTGTCCCAGTGCTTTGTTTGTTATATATGACGTGGATATTCTTGTGCCTATCTTCAAACTCAGAAATGATTGCACGTGTCTTAGGTCCTGAACCTACATCGCTAATTATGATCTCAAAGGGCGTAAGGGTATTATTGAATATCGCCTCAACGCATTTTTTGGTCTCATTTCCCCTTTCCGCAGAAATAATAACGATTGACGTCAGACCACGGAAATCTGGCCCATACTCCTTTCCGTTTTGATCATAAGCAGTTGTCCTATTCAGATTCAATGGACGCCCATGTCGGTCAAGAAAAGAATATCTATTATTTGCATCTCCTAACACATTTTTATTCTCCATTCGATTATCTTTTTTCTCACTAATCATCTTTTAACAGATAAAAAACATCATTTCTTTTTTTCTTTTTCTTCAAGACGTCTTTTCGCCTTCGCCATTTCACCATGTAAACCCCCTATCTCAGATTTCATAGTATGAATTTTTTCTTCAACATGTTTCTTTTTAATGTTAAACTCTGTCAATGAATGTATAGCTATTTTCTTTATCGGGTCACTTGGATTATCCCAATCTATTAAAGACATATAGTAAGGAGCAATGCACATTGGATGTCGTTTTATAATCTCATTTAGTTTCATCTCTACATCATGAGATAAATCAGTATATTTTCTAAGCTGGCTAACCATGCAAATCCTATTATTTAACTCAGAACTCCAATCCATTTTCATCATCTGTCTTATTTATTCTTTAATTTCTAATGGTCCATATATTGTTTCAATTTAGTATTATCTATCGAATCATCCTCACATCCATCAAGCAAAATAACGCTATTTTTACTGAAGAATACCTACTCCTGTAGAAAAAGATATCTTTTACCAGAGCAATGAATACCAAAGATATTTTCAGCTTTGGGAAATTATATCTTGGAATACAACAAACTGATATTTTTATAAAATAATAGATGTTATGGTGTTATGAGGATGCAAAAAAATACACAACTGATCGTTTAAGATGGGTTGGACTTAAAGGAAAACAAATTTTATTTATCGACTATTCAGACCTTAAATGCGAGAGTGATTAAAATGATAATGGATGGGCTGGGAAAGCGGGTATCTAAATACCCTAAGGCAACAATAGTTACAATTGTAGTGATAACTTTGATTGCCATGTTTTCCATGCAAATATTTGGAATTGAACAAGAGTTTTCAGAAGAATCATTTATGCCTGAAATGGAGATTGCAAAAGCCTCTGATGATATCTCTGGGAATTATACCACTTCAGCTAGCGTATCAATACTTGTTAAATCAAAAGATAATGATGAAGATCATCTGGAACGATAAAGCGACTCAAAAGGATGTATTACAAGTTATTGATATTTTTAGAGATTTGGGTTCTATTAGTTACGCTCAAAATAAGTTGGAAGATTATCGAAAAAGAGCAAAGGTATGCCTAAGAGTATTAAAAGAATCTGAAAGTAAAAAGTTATTAGTGGCACTGGCAGATTATAGTGTTACAAGAGCATACTAGATAATCATTAATAAAATAAAATAGCCCATATTAAAATTATAATTGCAATAATTATTAAAACACCTAATACAGTGAATGGATTTTCTAATAAGGATCTATATTCCATGAAATATTATCTGTTTTATTAAATATAAACATTTTGGTTAATTGATAGTAAATTATATAGTTATATATTACAAATTCTGCAATTGATACCAAAATTGATTGGGATTTTTTAAAAAATAATGATTTGTTACAAATCATAACAAAAGAGTGCATAGATTTGTTACAATTCATTATAAAAGATTTTTATATTATCTGGTCTTTTGTATTAAATTAAAAACAAACAGAGTTTAATATGGTAGGAATTGACAGTAAAAAAGTAATTTGTCCAAAATGCAATAAGAAGGAGATTATAGGATACGGTTGGCAAGAGGAAAAGCAGATCTATTTTTGTAAAGATTGTAAAAAGAAATTCAGAACCAATAGATTGAAAAATAAGACATATAGCTCTAAAATAATTACCAATGCAATTACCTACTAGAATCTTGGGAATACGTTAAATGAAACTGCTAAATTAATTAATATGAGATTTAAGGTAAAAATATCTAGAAGCTCTATTCATAAATGGATTAAAGAATTTTCAGATATCTGTACCTATTGGAATCTACGGCCTGAAATAATGAAAAAATATAATATACGTAATAAAGCAGACATTCTAGAATCATTTTCTTTTAAACATTCTGGTTTGACATACAATTTTATGTATCACAAACCTAAACTAGGTATACTGTGTCATCGGTTTGATTGTCTTGGTAAGTATTTAATAGACATGAAAAAGATGTGCCCAAGTGATTTTTTTAAAGAAGATGAGCGTTGTTCTAAATTGCAAATTAATGTAAAAATAAAAAAAGAAGATTTTTAGATGTTTTAAAATGAATTTTTCTAACTTAGGTTTATCGAGATGCTACAGTAACAGAACTTGAACCAAATACTTGTTCTTGTATCAAAGAGGTTTGTTCTTCTGTAATACTAAGAGGTATTTGGCCATCCCAGTATAACCAAGCGAGGCCAAAAGCCGTCCATAAAGGCCAAATAGCTGCTAAACCAATATTGAGTATTACAATTAAAACAAATATAGAAGCAGCATAAGCAAATGGATTAGGTCCGCCTTCTAATATGCCATCTATTAGCACATAAATAGCGTCAAGGCTACCTGCAATTACTCCCTCTACTAAATATATTAAAGCTATTGGTATCCAGGTTAATAAGCCCACTATGAGCCCAACAAAAGCCATAAAAATTAGGCCTAATAAAGAAGGTTCGTCTCCAAGTTCGTTGATTACCACCAAATTAGTATTGGTAGTTTCATCATAACCAACTGGCAATAGATTTACTAACGTTGAAGATGGTAATAATTCTTCATTAGTTGATACAACTATCTGTAAACCTTGCCCATTATCATCGTTATAGTTACTAAGGAAGGTCTGGACTTCATTGCTGTTAAAAAAATCAATGAAGGTATCGCTCTGTATAAAATCTTGGATAACCTGACTATTATAAATATTCAAAAACAAGTCACCAGCTATTATATTCTGGATCTCGTCACTTTTTAGAAAATCTGCAAAATTTTCACTTGTGAAGTGAGTTTCAAATCCTTCAATATCAATTAACTCAAGGATGTCATCTAAACTATTGATGTTCAAATCATTTGTTGTACTTGAAAAACTGGGATATTGTTCTTCACTTTCTATTGCCTCAATTATAGTTTCACCATTTACCTGAGACACCGCCGTAGTCGACGAAAGCACAATCATTGCTATAGCAACAGCTCCAATTACCAATATTTCTTTTTTCATTTCTTTTTCCTCCTTTCTATGCCTGTTTATATATATTTATCATTTGATATCAGCGGAATATCAAATATTTCTTTCATATGCTAGTATATTATTTGAATTAATATATAAAATTTATAGAACAAATTTCCTTGAAGATTGGAATTTTATAAGAAAATTAGTAGTAGTTTTTTATCAACTCTACCCATAATATGGATGCGGAAAAATTTCAAGAACATCGTCTGTTATAGAATCTATAACATTAAATTTTGGGTTTTCAATATGTTTTATAATTCGATTTGTTGCATCATTTAATATAAACTGCTTATATTTAACAACAAAATCAAATATTTGATCTGGATGTTTGATTATATATTTTGTTTCATTACCATTTAGAATTGGCTCAATAACATCCATATCCACTAATTTACTTAGATAATAAGATAGTGTAGTCTGATGCTTGTTTAAATATATGCCAATTTTTGATGGATGGTTTTTCCACCTGTCTACTAATCTAATTAATTCAACTTGAGATAATGTTTGATAAAGGCATAATAGTAAAATTATAGTTCTTGGTCCATCTTGTCTAAATAAGCTAAGAATTTTTTTATCCTGTTCTTTAAAATTCTTAATTCCATAATATCTGGTATAACCATTTTCACTTTTTTCATTAACATATTCATATTTTTTTAGCAGATGTAAATGATATCTTAAGGTTGCTATTGGAATTTTATTTTTCCTAGCAATTTTACGAAAATGTATGCCTGGATTTTTCAGAATGAAATTATATATTATTCTTCTGATTTCAAGATTTAATAGGTTCTGCCCATACATATATACATTATACTTTGTTGTAGATTATATTTAAACTTTATTAAAAAAATGGCTTTGCATATTAAGTGGTAGGTTTATGTGCAAAAACCATTTCTGCACATAAACTCTAATTTTAAGGAGAATGATATGGGTTCAAGGAAAATTGTTCTATAAATTTTATATGCTGCTTTTAACATCATGATTTTGATGACTATAGAATTTAATAAAGTAACTGCTACAGCCATATGTGCAAACCATGGAGATATGTCACCCCCCGCTCTAAATTGTTAACACGTCCTCCAATTTAAGTGCTTTCACAAGTC
>JAHWGK010000230.1 GCA_020054495.1 Thermoplasmata archaeon
ACTTGAAAAGATAGCTTCTTACTATCGTGTTCACTGCCGCACAGGCAGCTTAGAAAAAAACCCCTCTTCAAGAAATCCGGCAAAAAAAGTTCACTGCCGCACAGGCAGCTTAGAAAACTCACTTGAAAAGATAGCTTCTTACTATCGTGTTCACTGCCGCACAGGCAGCTTAGAAATGTAACTCATCCGCACGAAAAGCAAAATACTTGTTCACTGCCGCACAGGCAGCTTAGAAACTATAGAAACCGGCAAGCAGGTTCTCGATAGATGTTCACTGCCGCACAGGCAGCTTAGAAAGTTCTCGACATTCAGTCCGCCCGCATCAATTTGTTCACTGCCGCACAGGCAGCTTAGAAACATAAATTTAAGCGAGCATTAGATTCTCTGTAGTTCACTGCCGCACAGGCAGCTTAGAAATTTGTAATCTCATTGGCGCTAAGGTACCCGCTGTTCACTGCCGCACAGGCAGCTTAGAAATGCTTGAGATCTGTAAGCCTTTTGATTCTCAGGTTCACTGCC
>JAHWGK010000231.1 GCA_020054495.1 Thermoplasmata archaeon
TCCCAAAAATCTTTTATCTGTTGTAAAGGCATAGGTACCCCTTCACTAAAATCTGGCCAAAGTTTGTGACATCTTAACTCTTTTTTTGGTACGTAAGCTGTGTTGCCTACATGGGCAAACTCTATACCATTTTGTTTAAAAAATGTTTTTACCCAATTATCAGAAGGAGTTCCTCGATAAGTAAATAAAAAAGTTTCTTTAGTATTTTTTATTTTATCTAACAATGCCTGCATCGCAGTAGACTCACGTCTTAAACTTGGTAAATGATAATGATTACCTATTATAGGTAGACCTTCATTTACATGTCCTTTAGGATAGTTTGCAGGTCTCCAAATTCTTTCATAACCATAATGGTCCCAAATAGGTTTTATAGTATCTTTACAAATATCATTTATAGTTTTACCACAACGGTGACCATCTTCTAATTGTTTTGCACCTTTAGATAAAGTGTGAAAATAATGTGAGTTTGCTCCTGCAAATTCAAATATAGTTTGATCTGCATCACCTATCATATAGT
>JAHWGK010000232.1 GCA_020054495.1 Thermoplasmata archaeon
ATCAGGATTCGCAATGAAATTTTCATAAATTTCTACTGCCGCTTACGCCAACAAAACTGGGTGTAGTAATGACAGAGGAAGGAGCGCAATTTTTCACTCCATGTCATTTTCTTTTTTTATATTTTGTAGCTTTCTCTTTTTCCCTTTTTTCTATCTTCTTAAATATACTTATCCTTTCTTTTTAAATAGTGCATTTTTTATTGTGCTCTTTTCGATATATATAAAAAAATGGAAAAGTACTCGGGTGTGAGTTTCATTTTATTGTTTTTTTATGTATTCGACATAAGTTTTTATAGTCTTTTTTCTGGAAAGAAGGTTAATTAAAAATAAAAAAGCCCTTCAACTTATTGGTTGAGGAGCCTTCTCGTATACTCTGGTGGAGGCTAGTAGACGACTTTCGCAACTTTTGTATGAGTGATGAAACTGAAGAAATGTGTCATAGGTTAGAAGAAGTACTTGGTGTCTGTTAAGAATTAAAAGACAAATAACTCTTGAAAAAAGCTTTCGAATTATT
>JAHWGK010000233.1 GCA_020054495.1 Thermoplasmata archaeon
CATGTCATCGATATCTGAAGCAGAAATTATGAGTATTTCATAGCCTTCGGCTATTTCTTCAATCTTTTTTGCAAGAGTTTCTCTTCGTGATGGTGTTAATTGTTTTGAATCACGTACTCCAAACTCAGATAGTTTATTATCATCTTTGAAATTAACTCCTGCAACTACCAGCGGACCAAAAACAGGTCCGCGTCCTGCTTCATCAACTCCACATATCATTCAAGACTTGTAACGATTCCTTGTAAAAAGATGTTGCGATAAGAGAAGGGTAATTTTTTATTATAAAAATATATTCAAGACCTTAATTGCCGCCGTAGCTTAGCTGGTGGAGCGGCTGATTCGTAATCAGCAGGTCGGGGGTTCAAATCCCTCCGGCGGCTTTTTATAAAATTTACTCAAACTTAGTATTAGCCTGTTCACAAAGAACACAAACACCAAGCTTAGCGCTCCAATAATTGATGCCAGGATTGCCACATCGTCTCTTGCATTTTTTGCAGATCATAGTCGTCCCCTT
>JAHWGK010000234.1 GCA_020054495.1 Thermoplasmata archaeon
AGACTTCAATGACGATTTCGGCGTTGAAATTATATTCCCCAAATCAGTCATCGAACTCTTCGCGGATTCTTCTAATTTCTTTCGAAAATTAATTGCATCTTCCATATCCATCTTATCCATTTGATTAAATAAATCCCCAATATCACCATCGTTGTCTCCTGGTACATTTACTTCTTTTTTGTCAACATCATCATCATCATCATCATCATCATCATCATCATCATCATCATCATCACTTATACGAAGATCCCCATTGGAATTAGGAGAAGGAGAAGGATACTCTTCATCACCGTTTATTGGAAACAAGTTGTTCAAATCATGGCCACTTTTTTTCGCTCTCTCTTCCATTGATTCGATCTGTGCTTCTAATTGAGTAGCTTCTGGACTATCCCCTTGCCCTGCCTTTCGCAATTTCTTGAGGCGAGCCATCAATTTTCCAGCAATCAATCGATAACTTTCTCCCTGGGCTTTTTTTTGCAGGTCTTCAGTACTAACGCCGGGGTTCTTCAGTTCC
>JAHWGK010000235.1 GCA_020054495.1 Thermoplasmata archaeon
CGCATTTATCCAAATCTTCATCATACCACTGGTCGCAAGTTCTACAATAATAATATTTTTCACTGTAATAATCGGCGCAGCCATCCCCGTCAGGAATAGAGGCATTTTCAATATATTTCACTGCCATTATATTACCACATTTAGGGCATTTCATAAGCTGTAAATTTTTTAATTGTCTAAGTTTTGCTTCATATCTTTAATTTTTCTTAGTATTTTGTGCAATTTATTATAGAAATATGCAGTTATATATAGTAATTCTTGGTTATTTTCTAAATTTGAAAAATGCTTTTTTAAATATTTACGTTCTTCTTCTATGTCGCAAAATTCTTTAAATTCTTTAAATTCTTTTTCTCTATCATATTGAGAAACACAAGCTTCTGTAATATCTTCTAGTTCTTCTAATTCAAAAAAAATCTTTTTTTTTCTCATTTTGAGAATTGCAACAAAATTATTGTCTTTTACTGTAATTGTTTCGTTTACAAACTCCCATCTTGAATCGAGAAGGCGTGTTTTT
>JAHWGK010000236.1 GCA_020054495.1 Thermoplasmata archaeon
TCTATGTAATAGTATAGTGTTTTTCCATTGACCTTGTTGCTTGTGTCAACATCGTTAATGTAGTCAGAAAGACTAGTGCCATATACTAAAAGTCCACATTTTACCATTTCATTTTCTTTTAAAGTATTACCTTTAGAATACAACAGGTAGATGCCATTGAAACCACAATTCTGTATATTATTGCGGTTAACTTTATTGCTGTTAGATTTGGAAAAATAAATACCATTCCAACTATTTTGAATGTCATTTTCCACAACGATGTTACCATCAGATGAATCTAATGAAAAACCTACACCATTATCATGAACCGTGTTATTTTCAATGGTATTGTAACAGGATAAATCAATATCAATTCCATAGTTATTATTTTGGATAGTATTTCCTTTGATAGTATTATAGTTGTTATTCGAACAATCTAGATCAATAGCCACCACATTGTTGCTATTTATTGTGTTTTCTGAGATAACATTATAACTGGAATATGCAAGTTCTATTCCAATGGTTCCATCGCTT
>JAHWGK010000237.1 GCA_020054495.1 Thermoplasmata archaeon
AAAAACAAACACTGAGAATAAACTTATAAGTAAGAGAGATGAGATGAAACATGCTTTGAATTCTCTACCTAGTGACATTTAGTCGCACCTTTAGGGATTATGTTGTTTGTATTATTATATAAATCTTCGTTTACAATAGTTACCATTTTTTGCTAGATGTCTCAGACATTTTTATTTGATATATTACTATAATATATCCCTTATTTAATAAATATTGCGATGAAAATCATGATATTTATAAAAATTGGGTAAAAATCATATACAGATAGCTAATAGATGCTAGATATTCATGTTATTATTATTTCTTTAAAAAAACATAAATATGTCCTAAGCCATCTTAGCACATCAGCGCTCTAAACGAAAAGGTGGTTAATGAGGAAAAAATGTATTCCAAAGTTCATAGTAAAGTAATTACTAAATCGTTTGCAATACTTTTATTGTTATTCATAAGTATTCCTATTAGTTCTTCAGTTGTTTCTGTTCAAGAAGGATACCAAATAATACTTGATAAGG
>JAHWGK010000238.1 GCA_020054495.1 Thermoplasmata archaeon
TATTAGGGATACTAAGCGTTGTAAAAGTACCGTACTCGGTCACTTGCTGATCTTGCAATAATTCCTGCATATTAAAAGAAATAAGTAGCTCATGATCACTTACATAGTTATAAGAAACCATCGTGTCATTTTCTAGTCTTGTATTATTCGTTTCTGCAACCAGTATTGAACCTGGCAACAAAAATAACATTACAATTCCTAGTGTCACAACTATTTTCAAACTAATTTTCCTATCTCTAAATCTTTTCATATTATCTACCTCCACCTATATATTACATTAAGTTAACATATGTTAACGATAACAAAGCTTTAAATGTTTTGTTTTTTTTATATTGCAGATATAATAAAAAAGAAAAGGGATTTTAGTTGTTTTATAGACCTAGAATGTATCGTAGTATCAGAAACAGATTCGGATGATTCTGCAGGAATTGCATGTTCATTGCTTTATTTCTTGGTATATTAATTTCTAGTGTTCCCCAGTCGCTTTCGGCATCATATGCATCTCTAGCCT
>JAHWGK010000239.1 GCA_020054495.1 Thermoplasmata archaeon
AGGAAGAACTCCCACTAAAATAGCTTTTATTGTTAATTCCGGTATAATCTTCTTTGATGGGATAAATGACTTAAAATCCTCTCGAGATGACATGGTGTAATACCAATATGAATAATATATTTCATTATTTATAAAACCATCGATTTTATGTGTTTTTATAAAATAACTAAATCTAAAAATCAATTCTTTTTACAACTTTAAAAAACTTTTTAATGTAACATTATTATATATCTACATGGTAGCGTAATATACCCGCCAAACCGCTAAATGCCCTATACAATGAATCTCCCTCCTCACTATTCCTTGAAATTAGCTGAACTTTGGCCCCTATTTTCTCCGCTATATCTGAAAACTCATCAATAAGATCTGTTTTCTCATGGACCTCCATCTGGATAGATGTATTACATTTTGAACAAGTTGGTGGTGAAAAATCATTTAAGGCTTCTTCATCGACTATCCTATCTTCCGTATAATCACATGATCGACACTTCATTTTTAATCGGTATTTTCT
>JAHWGK010000023.1 GCA_020054495.1 Thermoplasmata archaeon
GGTAAATAAAGTTAATGGAAAAAATGCAACACGAAGGCTATGAACGAGGTTCATAACCCTCATGAATTATCATAGAAGAAAAAAAAGAGATGATTTATTTTTGAACTATTTTACGATTACGAAGGGTCCTAAAATAGTAGCTGATACAGTTGTTGGTTCACAGTTTTCGCCAATTGTAAATGTAATTTGAATACTGCCCAGTCCAATTACTAATGGTGCTTTGAAAGTCTTTAGTTCACCTGCGACAAAATTAGCTGTACCTGATAAGGGACTTAATGGTATTACAATTAGACCGCCAGTTATTTGAAATGCCCAGGGGACATCTGTATGACTTTCATCACATATTTCTGTGACATCTGCTTTTAGACCAAGTCCAAATCCAGTTGGTATTAATACTTCGAAACAACATGGTAATTCATTGATTGTTGCAGTTGTTTCATCAACTGCTTCTTCCTTTGCAGAATCAGTAACAGCTAAGATTACATCATATACACCTGGCGCATCATAGGCATAAATCGGATCTTCCTCGTCTGATGTATCACCATTTCCAAAATCCCATTCGTACGAATATGGTGGAACTCCTCCAGTTGCAGATCCCTCGAATTGAATTGATTCACCCTCATAGGCTTCATAAGGTCCATCTGCATCTGCTTCGAGTGGTGGTCCTCCCTCAGTTACAACAAAATCATCTATCATCAAAAACCATGAATCGACGCTGATCATGTGGATTCCAATATAGATGCTTTGACCATCAAAATTATCAAGGCTATATGAAAACTCTTCCCATGCAGTATGTCCTGGTTGTTCGACTGGAGATATTGCTGCAAAACTTGCAGGATTTGTATCTGTTGTAGATACAGAAACTTCGAATGATTCATAATTATAGGCATCAGAGTATGATTTTGCCCAGAAGGTTACTGTATCAAAATTACTTGGCCCTAATTGTGGTGAGATCAGCCAATCATCGTTAGTAAATCCTACATTATCATTATTAAAACCTGCTACATATTTGGCACCAGAATGAGGTTGAGCTTCTGGTTCGGTCAATGGTGGCACGGTTGTGGATGGATTGAAGATTATGAATGCATATGCTGTATATTGACCAGGCCAAGTAACACCACTGTGGCCAAATGTTAGATCGCCATTTACATCAATTGTTGTCCATGGCGGAAAATCTATTAACCAATCATCATATGTTTCAAAACCATCTTCAAAAATAACATCACGACTTAAAGTTACAGGTTTTTCTGAATTTGATATTACTATATTTGTAGTGTTTTCAGAAACAGGGATTCCATTATTTTTTTCTCTAGTATTTGCCGTCACAGTAGCACTTGATAAAACCATTACAACTATAATCAACAAAACAACAGCTTCTTTTTTAATTTTCTTTAGGTTTTTCATCTACCTCCCTCTAATATATAAATGTATCATAAAAGTAGGATACAAAGGTTACTACTTAGAAATTATTTAGAATATTATAATAATTCTTGATATAAAAAGGAAAAAAAGAGGGAGATGGTTTTATTCTAGTTCAAATTTATAGTCCCAATACAAATCTCAGTATTGGAAACGAATTCGGGAATTGCTGTAAAAACCATTGGAAGAAAGTATTAGTCACTGCTTTGCTCTTAGGCATTGTAATTGACAATGAACCTTCTGGACCTTCAAGATCATTCACGTCTTTTGCTTTTGCTGTAATTACATAATCACCCTGATTTGACCAGATATGACTTGCATAGGCAAAATCACCAGATGCAAATGGACCAGTGATTGTTTCTTCACCTGAATTGTCTCCCCAGTTCACAGTGTATTCTGCGATATCATCATCATCAGGATCTATTGATTTAAAACTGTACTCATATGATACTCCTACTTCTCCTTTTATTTCGCCTGCTATTGTTGGTGCGCTAGGTGCTTGATTAGGAGGAGGAGTATATTTCCATATTCCACCGGTAAATTCATCAGTATTAAAGGCTCCGGCCCATCCAATTCCACCAGCTACCCAATCAGTTCCATATGCTTGTTGTTGTTCCATTTCTGGCCATGTTGTCCAGGTATGACCACCATCAAGGCTATATGAAGCGCCTTGGAGAAGAGGATCATCTGTGAATACTCCTGTACTTACATACATATTATCTGTTCCGGGAACATAGTCAAAATCAGCATTATAGCATGTACCAGTATACTCAATTAGTGTCCATGTATCGCCACCATCTGAGGATTCAGCTAATGGACCAACTCCAACAGCAGTCTTATCCATAATCAGACCATTGAGCTGATCTTTGAAACGAACATCTGGATAACGACCTAAATCAAAAGGAGTTTCTGCAACTGTCCAATGAAGACCTCTATCAAGAGATCTAAAGATACGATCTCCACTTTGAGTTCCAAACCAAACAGTATCTTCAACTACATCATAATAACCGACAGTGCCCCATTCCCCAGTTAATGGTTCTGGAATATTTTCTGAGGGAACTCTTACCCAGTTATTTCCACCATCAGTTGTTGTATACATTTCAAAATAACCATCAACTGGGTCACCCTGACACCATCCATTATTTACATCCCAGAAATGAACGATATTTGGAAACGCACCAATACCATTAAAATCTGCAGTGGTTTGTTGAACCCAAGTTGATCCACCATCAGTTGTTGCCCATATACCCTGAGGGTCTCCAGAATGTAGGGGAACCCATGCATGATCTGCATCTACTGCATTAATCATAGCAGGATCACCTTCATCAGGTGTGCCAAACATAGCATTTGCTTCCCAATTCTCACCGCCATCTGTTGTTACAGTAAATTCTCTAATTGTTTGTGCTGCACCACTTCCATCATAACCTACGGCCCAAACAATGTTTTCATCAACAGCACATACATATCTTATACCTCTAGATGGCTCCCAAAAACCAGAGGCTTGCTCAACCCAACCCTCTTCAAAGCCTAAAATCTTTGGCAATGAAACATATGCTGGTTTATCAACATCTACTGATTCTCTATTCGCGATCATTGCGGCTCCTGGCATTACAAACGCAAGAGCGATACCTATGACTACAACAGCTTTTAAAAACAATTTTGTTTTTTTCATTTTCTACCTCCACATAAAATATATTAATATTTAATACGTGTTAATTTATAAATGTTTTGTAGGGTATATATTGACTAAAATAAAATATCTTTAGTATGACATCATCATAAAAATAATAAAAAAAAAAGAGAGATGGTTTATTTTACTTCAGCTTTACAGCCCTAGAACGATTCTCAATACTGGAAACGAATTCGGGAACTGCTGCAAAAACCATTGGAAAAACGTACTGGTTACTACTTTGCTACGGGGCATAGTAATTGACAATGTTCCTTCTGGGCCTTCAAGATCATTAGTATCTTTTGCCTTTGCAGTAATTACATAATCACCCTGATTTGCCCAGGTATGACTTGCATAGGCAAAATCACCAGATGCAAATGGACCAGTGATGGTTTCTTCACCTGAATTGTCACCCCAGTCAACAGTGTATTCTGCGATGTCATCGTCATCAGGATCTATTGATTTAAAACTATACTCATATGATACCCCTGCTTTTCCATCTATTTCACCTGCTATTTCTGGAGGGCTAGGTGCTTGATTAGGCGGAGGAGTATATTTATACATTCCACCGGTAAACTCGTCAGTATTAAAGCTTCCAGCCCATCCAATTCCACCATTAACAAAATCACAGGATAATAGTTGAATATCTATTACTTCTGTATAATCTGTCCAGGTTTGCCCTCCGTCTAAGCTATATGAAGCTCCAGAAGTTCCCTCGGCTCCACCTGTGCTAATATACATGTTGCCTGTACCTGGAACAAAGGATAAACCAGATGCATAGGGGGTACCTGTAGGTGTTATTTCTTCCCAGTTTACACCACCGTCACTTGTAGTGTAAAGATCATAAGTAGCCCCATTATCATGAGCGGCCAATCCATGATCTGGATCTTTAAAGGCGAGTTCGTTTACACCTGGATTTAGACCTGATCCGCTACATCCAGTAAAACTTCCAAACCACGTGAGACCTCTATCATGTGATATAAACGCATTTCCTTCTGGTGCATGAGTCCCGAATATGACCGTATTATCTCCAATAGCATCCATAACCCCAGTCCAGCCGTACTCACCTGGAACAACTTCAATTCCTGAAAAACTTTCTTCAGGGACTCTAGTCCAAGTATCACCACCGTCATCACTTGTCCAAACCTCAAAATAATCATCCGCCTGATCTCCCAAAGCCACTCCATCATTTTCATCAAAGAACCAAACATTGTTAGCAAAGGAATAAGGTCCTTCAAACTGATGTACCCAGGAATCTCCACCATTTGTAGTTTTATAAATACCACATTTTTCATCTTGTGCACCAGTTGAAAAAACTGCTGCCCATGCAGTACTGCCATCAAGGCCACAAATGTTGCCCAGACCGTAACCTTCGTCAAGGAAAATTTTATTAGCAGTCCATAAACTTCCTCCATCTGCCGTTGTGGTAAACAGTGTTTCATACACGCTTCCTCCTGTTCCGTCATAACCTACGGCCCAAGCGGTATTTTCATCAACAGCATCCATAAAGTTAATACCTCTAGATGGGTCCCAAAAGCCTGAAGCTTGTTCAACCCAACCCTCTTCAAAGCCTAAAATCTTTGGCAATGAAACATATGCTGGTTTATCAACATTTACTGATTCTCTATTCGCGATCATTGCGGCTCCTGGCATTACAAACGCAAGAGCGATACCTATGACTACAACAGCTTTTAAAAACAATTTTGTTTTTTTCATTTTCTACCTCCACATAAAATATATTAATATTTAACACGTGTTAATTTATAAATGTTTTGTAGGTTATATATTGCTCTAGATAAAATGTCAGTAATAAGAAAACGAAGTAGAAATAATAAAGGAAAAATGAGATTCGGGTTAGTTAATACTCCTAATCATTGTAATAACATTCTTAATATTGGGAAGAAATTCGAGAATTGCTGCAAAAACCATTGAAAAACCGTATTGGTAACTGCTCTGTTTCTAGGAATAGTAACCACAAGAGTACCCCAATCACTCTCAGCACTCCATTCATCTTTAAGTTTAGCCATAATAGTAAAAGTCCCTATTTCGCTCCAGATGTATGATGCACATATTTCTTCACCCGAATCGTAGGGGCCAAGCCAGCCACTATTGTCTCCATCGCCCCAATCCCAGAGCACATATACATTGTCTCCCTCAGGATCTACTGTATTAGTGATACAGTAAGTATATTCTACTCCAGGTTTTCCACTTGTAGGGCCATTTATAATGGGTGTATCTGGTGGACCATTTTCAAAGATTGTTACTACAAAGGGATCCGACCAGTCGCTTTCTGTATTGTGGATGTCCCTAGCTTTTGCTCTAATTGCATATGTTCCATTTTCAGACCATGTATGACCAACAGTTATCACCTCACCCGAGCTATATGGTCCTATCCACTCTTCAGCTGAACCATCATCCCAATCTATGCAATAATATACATCGTCGTCTTCTGGATCTGTTGATACAAATGTATACTCATATTCTACTCCAGGTTTTCCAATGTATGGACCTGTTATATTTGGCGCATTTGGTGAACTAGGTGGAGCTAAATTTTGTATTGCATCAATATCTACACCAGGTTTTATTTCAGATGCATCCCCATCACCGTCGTCAATTATCTTAACATACCTTGCTAGATCAATTGAAAGTCCATCTAGATCAAATTCTGATGTCCCCATGCCAGATCCAACATAAATCCATGGTCCATCCCATTCAGATGAAACATGCACTTGATATCCATCGTCAGTACTGCCTCCTTCAATAATTTTGAAATCGGTTTGATCCTCAAGGTTTAGTATCTCTGAACCCTCACCCATATCAAGAACAATATAACCTCCTTTACCTAAAGAAGCACAATTATTATCTGGAATTCCTAACGCATGAATGCCATCAGTAGGATTATTTTGAAAATTACCATATGGTGCATAATACTTACAAATCGTAACCTGATATGCATAATAGTTATTTCCTTGTTGCAACTCTACATTTAGAATTGTAGGCTCATCATCACTAGTCACTATAACCGTCTCAATTTCCTCAGTGTAGCCATTTGCCTGGAAATGAGCCGTATATGAACCTGGAGAAAGCACATGATGGTAGTCGCCAATGGGAGGGTCGGTAAACGTTGGCCAATACGCTTCCTCAACCCAGACCGTAGCAGTAATTGGTTGACCTGTTGTTGCATCCTTAACTAAACCTCTTAATCCTAAATCTGCAGCATCAATAAAATCAAGCATTGCTTGACGGTTCTTGTTCCAGGTAGTAGTTATATCATTGTTAGCAGTTTCAATAGTCCAATCAATATCCCCTCTACATCCATAACTAAAATCATTAGTATCCCCACGTGTTTGATACCAATCATATCCACGGATCGCTGTATAGCCACTTAATGATGCATAATGATAAGATAGCTGCTGAATTATTGCATCATCAGGACTAGGTTGTGGCTTGTAATTCCATAAATAATTCACATAAGATGCAGTTGTATGATAGGATAAAGATAACACAAAATTATTTTCGAGGGCATGTTGTCGAATCACTTGTGTTTCGGGCTGTGAAAACGGTGATGGACTATCGCCATCCCACATATATCCATAGTCCCTATTGAGATCCACATTATTCGCATTCCTACGGGCGGATGCTTCTCTCCCATCAGGATTTACCATTGGTATAATCCAGGTTTCTCGATTATCAACAAGGTTCTGGATATCTGGATCACTTGCGTAGTTATCTACAAGATACCATGCTAAAAGCAATGGTAATTCAACAGACATGTATTCATTACCGTGATGGGCACCACAGATACGCACCTCAGGTTCATCTTCCTCAACGTCAGGATTATCAGTTATTTTTAGGCCCCAGATAGTTCTACCTTGAACACTACTTCCAAGAGAATATAGCTCAGCAATACTAGGATATGTATTTGCAATATTTTGCAACTCGGTTGTCATCTGAGAGTAAGTGTGAAAGGCAAGTATTTGTTCAGAAGTGTACAAAAATTTGTTCATCTCTTGAATATCGTTAAAAAGAATCGTTGGTTCGAACCCAGATTCATATAACCATTCAAGTTCACTATCACTGATATACACAATAATATCTGAATCTGTAACATCTATTATATCCACATTTTTATCAATTAATCTATCTATTTGTGACTGATGAGTAAGAGGAATACTAATAATTTTTAAATTTGGAGTCTGAAAAATTGGATAATCCCGGGTATTTGAATTATTTTCAAAAAATTGATTTCCGCTTACAGATCCTAGAAATAGAGATAAAATCAACATTATAGTTATTACAGGTATCTTTTTCATATTTTTTACCACCCCACAAATAATTTCTAATACCATTATAATATTATGATATATTTAAATTTTGTCTGTAACTACTAATTTGGCCTTTAATATCTTAAGTAATAATCAAAAAGAAATAAAAAAAGAGAAAGAAAGAGAGATTCTAGATTTATTTTATAATCCCATGATATATCTTAATATTGGAAATGCATTTGGGAATCGCTGGAAAATCTGAATGATGAATGTGTTTGTCATTGCTTTGTTTTTTGGCATTGTAACAGAAAATGTTTCTTCAGGGCCTTCTAAACCATATATGTCTCTAGCTTTTGCAGTAATAATGTAGTCTCCGTTCTCAGCCCAAGTGTGACTCACTGTTACCGGTGTATTTGAAGGAGCTGAGCTAGTCCATTCTGTAGTGTTCTCATCGCCCCAGTCAATGTAATATTCAACATCGTCCCCATCAGGATCTATTGAAGTAAAGTCGTATTCATATAGTGTTCCTGCACTTCCACTTGCGGGACCGTCTATATCTGGTGCTCCAGGCGGCTCATTACCGACATTCAAACCAAATATTACATCTGGAGATGATTGAGAAAGACCTACAAACATTGCTTTTGTTCCATCAACATAGAAACAGGCACCTCCCGCCATGTTAGTATCATATCCTGGGTTCCAATACCCTTGATAAATTACATCAGTATATGTTTCTGAGGTCAAATCAAACTGTGATATCTGTACTTGAGGATTTTCTTCTGGATCTTGAGAATATACCCATAAGAATGGTCCATCATCACTAAAATCATCATATGCTAATCCATAGATTGAATAATCATTGAGATAAGTGTTATACACTGTTCCATCTTCTGGGTTGAATTCATAAATTGCACTACCCCAATTTGCACTAAAGAAATGACCATTGGCTGTATTAACAGCTAAACCCCGGCAAACAGTTAAACCAGCAGGTTTTTCAAGAAGTGTTACCACACTTCCATCTGCAGGATCAATTTTAGCAAGTTCATCTTCATCTGACGCATAAAGGTATTCTCCATCCCATGCTAAATCACGCCATCCCCAAGTAGATGATGTTCCTTGTTCATAGGTGATTATATGATTACCCTCGTTATCGAATTTATGTAGTTTGTGAATATCATTATGGGGTGAGTCACGTCCAGTTATCCAGAAAAATTCACCGTCAAACTCAACACCCAAACATCCGGTATCGCCAGTTGGTGTCTGAACGTCATATTCAAATTCAAATGGCGTGTTTATTGAGTTTTTTAAAATATTACTTTGCGATGTAATAAAACATGCATCTGTATCTTTATTTTCAACCTGGTTGATACTAACATTCATTGTCCCTGTTGCTGACGAAGCAGCAACGAAAAATAGCGTACATACAAATATACCTAATATTTTCTTTTTCATTTTACCTCCCCAAAAAGTATATAACAATTCAACACATAAATTTTTCTATATTATTCACTATATTAAATTTTTAATTTTTTATATGAAAAGTTTATATTCATTGGTTAAAAGTTTGGAAATATATCAAGGAAGAAACTTTTATACGTTATTTTTTTAGAGAAAAATTTATTTTCTTATAAATTGTCTCCTTTATTTAGTGATATTTACATGGATGAAAAAACAAGGATAGAAAAAGACATTTTAATGTTTGAAGAAAATCTTCCTCAGCTTGATGATAAAAAGCTGTCAGAAGCACAGAAAAAAACAGTTGAACTTGCGAAACAATACTATGAAGATTCAAAATATTACTTAGAAAAGAAAGATTACTTTACCTCCTTTGGATGTATTAATTATGCACATGGACTACTTGATTCAATTATAAAGTTTTAAGGACGAGTTTTAGCTAAATAAAATTTTTACTTCGTCATCAGGTTTTGCACCGAGTTTTTTACCTGCATCACCTTGGTTTAATGAAATTTCAAGTAGATTGCTACTACCAATAGTTGCAAGTAGTTCTCCTTTTTTTACAAAATTGTATGATTTCACAAATGGCATCTCTAACTTTTTACTACCAGAAAATAACATTATTTTTTTATCATAACTTAAAACTTGTCTTAGTTTGAAACCATCGATATTTGTAATAATGTTTCCAAAATTATCAATGTATACAATTTTTCCAGTTATAGTTTTATCAGTTATTTCAAATCTTCCGAAATCCAAATTAGTAAAATCATTTATAATGGGGCCAATATGTTCAAATATTACACCATTAAGTATATGTGCTGCTACAGGTATAAAAACGTCTCTCCCATGAAATGTATTAGAAATGGGATTTAACATAAGATTTGGGTTTGCAATTTCATAGACTGTAAAATCTCCTAGATATCGTGCAGCTGGTATCAAAAGACCATTATCAGGACCTACTAATATATGAGTCTTTGTTGTAACAACAATACCCCTTCTCGTTGTGCCTACTCCTGGATCTACAACAGCTACATGAACTGTGCCAACTGGAAAAAAGGGCACAGTAGTTTGAAGAACAAATGCACCCTCCCGGATATTATGAGGTGTTATATCATGAGTTATATCAACAATTTTTACATCAGCCATAGATAATGCCACACCTTTCATTTGTGGTACATAGTTACTCTTGTTGCTGAAATCAGAAAGGAATGTCATTAATTTCATTAATTGTTCTCCTCAAAATATCAAAATATTGCATCTACTATTTAATATGGATAGTATTTTTTGTGTTTTTTTGAAAAAGTATTTATGCTAGTAGTATACATATTATAAAGGTTGGATTTTTGTGAAGGCGAAATACAACAAAAAGGATATGGAGGTTCTAGCTGATCTTTGGGATAAAACTGGTGATAAATCTTTGGTTTGCCCACAATGCGAACATAAAATGGTAATAGTTCAGGTTGAACCAATTCATGACGCTGAAAATGCATATATACCCTATGATACAATTATTGAATGTACTTCTTGTGATTTTAAAATCAGAGCGGAATCGTTTTCAATATTAGGATGTGTAAAGAATTTTAATTTGAAGCATATTGAGATCGCTAGTTGGTCACCAAGTGGAAGCAGGGTTCTTTCTCGCTATGAACATATTCTTGACTATGAGCTTCTTAAGAAATTAAAAGAATCGGCTGAACTTAAGGAGTTTTTAATTGTAAATAAGCAAGTCATACAAGTTATCGGATAATAAAAATAAGATTTTTGTATTGTGAAAATACCTAGTTTGGTAGAATCCCCCACAAAATTTATATAATATTAAGAAGAGAATTAATAGTTAGGCCTACTTTATGGAGAAAAAAACAAAGAAAAAACCTAAGACCGATATACCTAAAGAAATTAAAATAATCTGGGTAAATGTGATTGAGTCGTTCTCTTAATAGAACATTGTTCCATCATATTCATTTGGCTCTTTCTTTTTTGCACCCGATCGGTGTTTTATAAATTTTCGTTGCCGTTTTTTTCCGATGAAACTGAAATCATGTCTCATTAATCTTACATAAGTTTTGTCTGGAAGAGGTTCCAATTTAACAATACCCTTCATTTGAAACTTTTTAAGAGTTCTCAGTGCAATATCTTTCGATATGTGTAGTTCTTTTTTAATGTCTTCAACAGTTATAGGATAGGTTTTTTGTAAAAGTTTAATGATTCGTTCTTCAAGTGTTCCAGAGGTTATTTCAATCATTCTTATCCTTTGACTTAAAAAAATTAATGATTTTCATGATTCATATGCTCTTATTCCTTTTCTATCAATTTTGAAAAGTTGTTTGACATCCTCTTTCATTTCAGTAGGGTATCCATCTGGGAAGTCTATACAGCCTCTACAAATATCAAATCCGATGGCTTTACTAAGGCTATCCATACTGCTGTATGCTAGTGAATCTGCATGAATTTCTTCTGCAATCTCATCCCATGTTTTAATTCTACCATCTTTATTTCTTGCAATAAACTCCTTTTTACTACGCATATCAATACCAAGATAACAGGGTGCAATAAGTGGCGGACAACCAATTCTAACATGAACTTCTCTAGCACCAGCGTTTTTAAGCCCATTTATAAGCTTACGGATGTTTGTACCACGAACTATTGAATCATCAACTAAAACAATGCGTTTGTCTTTGAGAACTGAACGTAGATAAGAGAGCCCCTCCTCGACAACTTTATCCCTGCTTTCCTGTGTCTGCTGTATAAATGAACGCTCATCCTTATCTTTCATTATTCCTTCATCTATTGGTATCCCAGATTCCCGTGAATAGCCTGTTGCATAATGTCTTCCGGATTCTGGAACAGGGATAACTAAATCTGCATCTACAGGGTATTTCTTTGCTAGTAGACGACCTAATTCAGCACGCACACTATGAACAGATCGCTTGTTTATTCTTGAATCAGGTTTTGCAAAATAGACAAACTCAAACATACATGGCTTTTCTTGTTTTTTTATAATTTGCTTTTCATGAACATTTCCTTCTGTATCAATTACAATAACTGAGCCGCCAGGAATATCCTTAACGTATTCGAAATTGATTTTCTTAAAAACACGTGTCTCTGAAGTAAGGCAATACATGCCATCAGTTTTTCCTAGAACAAGAGGTCTAACTTTATAAGGATCTGTCATTCCAAACAGTAAGGGGTTTTCACCTGAATCAGCTAGAAACAATGCTGAATAACTTCCTTTTAAGCGATTCATAAGATATTTACAAGAATTAAAAATTAAATCAGCCGTTAACTCTTTCTTATAAAGTTTATCTGCAAGAGGTAGCAATAGACATTGAACATCACTATCTGTCCTTGGTTTTCTCTTTGTTAGTTTATTTATGTCTGAACAGTTGTAAATATTTCCATTTTGAACAGCTGCTAATAACGGATTAACCAAATATTCTGGTTGAGCATTATTTTTTAAAGATTCGACATCATCCATGCCCGCCGTTGAATATCTAGTATGACCTATACCTACATTTCCCGGAACACCAATCTTTTTTTCATCATTGAAAACTTCCCTTACTAAGCCAGGATCTTTTGTAACATGAATATTTCCATCGTACAATAGCATGCCCGCAGATGATTGACCTCGATGTTGTACAGAAAACAAACTATGATAAATAATTCGAGAAACTGCTTTTCCCCCAATAATTCCAACGATACCACACATGGTAAAAACAGGAAATGTCCAGACATTATTTAAATTACACTGATTTCATTTTTAGTAATATAGTCTTAAATATCTTCCCATTCCTTTAGGACTGACTGCCATTTGTACTCTTTTATAGCGTCTATATGCTCTATCTTTCTAATAATCCGTTCATATCCCTTTACAAGTGTTCGTGTTCGAATTTTTACTATAAAGTCATAAGGCCCTGCAACGGCTGCAACTCTTGTTACACCGTTGATTTCCCATAATTTATCCATTGTTTCATAAATTGGATATCCTGGTTTTACCTTGATGAAAATATATGCTTTCACTAGGGTAAGTGCAAACGAAACAATACCTAGAATTACAAGAGTTGTTCCAATAATTTTGATTAGTATCATAATGGGATCTGTGGAAAACGGTGGAATGATATTGAAATACGATAATATTATTGAAAATGGGATAGCAAAGAGAACCATCGATGCTCTCACTGCTTGTGTTACACTTGCTTTTCCAATTCCTAACGCACGAATATAAAATACATATGAAAAGAATGTAACAGCCATTGTAAGTGCGACCCATTCAAAATGCTCAATTGATGCATTTATCCCCGCTATGAAATGACTATTTCCAGATAATAAATCATAAACACCAACAATTATACCTGTAAAGACACAAGCAAAAACAACATTCCAAAACCTGATATTAAGCGCATCATTAGGTTTTTTGTTAATTTTTAACATTTTGAGTTTTCTCTGATAAATAGAAAATAAAACCCAAGCAGGACTAATAACTAGAAATACAATAGCCATTGCTATAGGAGTGATCGTCCCAGTGAGGGATATTGAACCAAGAATAGCTCCAAAGGTTACAATAAGAGATGATTGAATCTCTGAAAGAGTTGGAATGTTTTTCTCTACAACTGATTCAATTGCTACAAGATACAAAATTACTATTTGCGAAAACGGTAGAACCACAGAAGGATTTCCGTCCATCAAAAAAAGTAAAGAGAAATACCCAAGTGTAAGACAAGCATTACCTAAGCCAGCAACCAAGTGATACTTAATTTCTTCTTTACGTACCAATCTAACCCTATTGAAAGATGGATCAATAATAATGGAACCAAGACTTCTATCCTTCTTTATTGGTATTGACAAAACCAAGATTATTACAAATGAGATAATAATACCAATAATAAAACATGATAAACCAAAGGCCAAAACATCAGGAATATAAAGCGAAATGATAGTTGCATCTATAGCTGAGACTAATGCAGCGATAATTGCGGATGTAAATGCAAGAGTATAGAAAAGATATTTTCGTCTTATTTTCATAATGCGATTTCTTTTTCAATTATTTGAGTAGTAGTTTTTTTCACACCTTCTATAAGCTGGAGTTTGTTTGTAATTTTTAGAAGTTTGTCAAGGGTCTTAATATGAACGCGAACGACAATATCATATTCACCTGCAACAACTGAGATTTTTTCTACATTTTCAATTTTCCTCATTTCTTTTATTACTTTATCTGAATCGCCTGGCTGCTTGTTTATTAGTATGTAGGCATTTATCATATTTTCACCCTAATTTCCAGGCGGAGTGATGATTACTTTATAAATCTATCTACTGATAAATAAAATCTTGAGATAGATATTGATTAAAAATCTATTTTTATCGGAGAAAATAAGGAAAGCTTTAAATCTTAAGATATGTATTCCGGCTACGGAGGTAATAATATGGCCTTTACGCATGAAGGATGGACTTTATATACGCGAGATGTAACACTTAAAGGCGGAAGAAACCAAACAATCTACTTCTTTAGTAAGAGAACGCCAAAGAGTGGATCCCCTTGTGACAAGCCTTCCAATTATATGGTTGGTGTTAACAAGAGGACTGGTCTTCCATACTTGAAAAAGAAGTAAAAATATCTTTTTTTCTTTACTTCTTTCTTTTTTTATTTTTTTAGTTTTTTTATGTAGAAATAGGATTAATGAATAATTAGGTTTAAGAACACTGTTCTAGGCTACGACATAATTAGCCACGCCCACCTGACTGAACATATATTTCATCTGAATTGTGTATACTCCACTAGATAACAAGCCACTAGGCATTGTAATAGTATCTCCACCGACTATATTAGCACCTGCAGTATGTAAAATTCCAAAGCCTATAACGTTTCCATTGCTTTCAATAATGCTGATATTTGTATCAGCAGCAACTACTGAACCTAATTGTACACCAATTATAAGTATATGGTCCCCACTTTGTCTCATACTTACCATTGGAGTTGCATGTAGTTTAGAACCAGTTGTTTGGTCCATAGTGATATATAAAGCTGTAGCTGCTACTGTTACAATTACTACCATTAAAATAATGCCAACTATTTCAGTAACTGCTTGCGTATCTTTTGCAACTGATTTCAAATTTTTAAAGTCCTTATGTATAATCTCTCACCGTTCCTCATGCTATACTTTGTTAATTATAATATATAAATCTTTCTCAAAATTGAACCTTTTAGATGGCATCTAAAAGTTACATTCTACTTTTCTCTAATAAAGTTGAAATAAATATTGAAAAAAATTTACTCGTATCCGCCGATTTTCAAACTAGGGTCTCCAAATAGCCCCCATTGTTGAACCATTTTTACATCCATTCTAGTATCATCACCTAGGAATCTATGCAAATAACCAGTAAGTGTTTCTCCATGATTTTCACCGAGTATCTCCTTATCCTCTGTTCCATAAAGTTCGAGAAAACGAAGTTCAAGCCATCCATCAAGAATTTCAAGGTAATCAGGTATTGTGTTATTATCCAAATCTCCATCGCCATGTGTCCCAAGGCCAGTATTGGAAATAGTAGCAATAGCTCCTCCACCAATTTTACTTGTTAACCACCATGACCAACAATTAGGTATCCATTCTGTATACCAAAATCTTCCAGCTTTTGGTTTTAAGCGGAAATAACTTAGTCCATCTTTTAAAAAACCACTTATAATATTCCACATGGTGACATCAAACTGTCCGTTATGGCATCCGCCAACAACAGTTATTGGTAGTTTTTCTTTGTTTTTAAGATATATCATATCTCTACATTTGTATCCACCAGCCCATTCTGTTCCATTTGGAGGATAATGGGTATTCCAACTTTTGATACTACCATGACCACAGAAATAAGCAAATCCACTACCATTGCCCATAGCCTCGTTAACTGTGTCTTTATTGATATCATCACCCGAGGGAGACCTAGCATAAACTCTAACTGGATTAAAATCAGGCATAAGTGTTATTGCTTCTTCAGAAATTAGCTCCCCCTCGTTATAATGATTAGTATCGTTGTAGGAATCACCTGCCACCAAAATCAAGTTTTTAAACCAATTTTTATCACTGATTTTTTCTTTTTCGTAGTTGATTATTTTGTTCACCATAACTTTGACTTCTATAGTATTTCTACATGGAAGGCGTCCGAGATAAACATCAGGATATAAATCCATTTCTTCCTTAAATGACCCATTCCAGGAAGAAAATATACTGTCGTTATTAGAGTCCCAGCTTGAAAACATTCCTTCTCCATCATAGATATCTGCGTAGTATAAATCGCTGATAAAAGATTGCTCTGGATATTCCTGTTCGTCTGTAGGAACAACACGGCTATACCTCACAGGTAAATTCCATAAAAAGGTTTGACCTTTTATTCCACCTACAAGCAGCACATATTTGATTCCACTGTCTTCAATCGCTTCTTTTATGAATAATTTGATTTTTTCAGCTTTGTCACGTCCATACCAAATTTGGTTGTAAATATAATCTAACGAAACCAATTTTGTCCTAACCCCGAATTTATTTTTATGACAAACTAATGGTTCAAGATGTCTTTCAAATTTTGAAGGAGCCAATATCAATAAATCACAGGTGTTACTATCTTTGATAATTGGTTCAAATGGCTCAATATAACTTATGTTAACTGAAATTGTTTCAATAAATTGTAATTGATTATCTATTGGGAAATATCTAACTGGGTAAACTCTTACTCCCAAAAACGTTGTATGTTCACCATACGATAATCCCCCACCAGTGTGATAAGAAACCCAATCAGCAGGATACGGATCAGAGTTTTCATAAATACTATTATCTCTTAAAATTTCAATTGAATTATCTCCAAATGTATCATATGTTGCTTTACAAAAAGCGAGTTGCCCAGGTAGATCGATTATCTCGGGAGTTGAATGCTCATAATTTACATCTAATATCTTTGATCCGAAAACTAGGTTAAAAACAGAGATATTGACAGGCAATACTGGTTTACCAGGATCCAAATCAAAAAGAGTTATTCTATTATGATTTGTTTCATTTACACGGACAATCCAATAGTTTCCATGCTTTACAATTTCAAGATCGGAAAAGTCAATTTCTATCTCGATGTACTTAATTTCTGACCAGGAATTCATGCCCAAAGCATCATTTAATTCGGTGTTTTTTATTTGAAATCCAATGGCAGGTATACAACTCGAAAAGGTAAAAATTATTAGTAATCCAACTACTATTCCCTTCTTAAGAGTAACATTATTCATATTTTGTCTCCTACTAACATTATATATGAAGACTAATATATTTAAAACCTTTCGTATAGTATCTCTCAGTTATAAATTAGGTAACAAAGCAACTAACCGAATTATTGCTAAAATACTTTTAATGGTATTTTACTTATATCCACCGATTTTCAAACTAGGATCTCCAAATAATTCCCATTGCTGGACCATTTTTGTATCCATTTCATCATTATTACCTAAGAATCTATGTAAGTAATCAGTAATCGCGTCTCCATGGTTTTCTCCTAATATATCTTGGTTTTCTTCTCCGTAAAGTTGGAAGAATCTTAACTCAAGCCATCCATCATAGATTTCAACGTAATCATTTTTTAAATTGTTGTCAGCATCATCCATCGCATGAGTTCCAAGCGCGGTGTTTGCAATTGTCGCAATGGCTCCTCCACCATTTTTACCAGTTAATTTCCATGCCCAACAACGCATAAGCAATCCCATCTTCCAAAATTTACCTGGATTAAATGGATTAGGACTGAAATACTTAAAAAGGCCCTTTTCCTGGATTCCTGACCTTATGTTATTAACAAGTGACACATCAAATTGCCCATTGTTGCAACCTCCAACAACAGTTATCGGAAGTTTCTCTTTATTTTTTAGAGATCTCATATGTTTTACTTCATACATTCCTGTCCAGGCTTCTGCATCTGGTGGATAATGTGTACCCCATAATTTTTTAGTTCCATGTCCACAGAAATAGACAAATCCAGCACCAGAGTTAAGAGCATTGTTAATTACGTTCTTGTTAATTGTCATCTCTGAGGCATATATTTTAACAGGTTCGAAATCTGGTAAAAGATCAATCGCTTCTGCTCCTATCAATTCGCCTTCAGATATATGAGCTTCATCAGCCCAATGATCTCCTGTAATAATTATCAATTTTTTAAACCAGTTTTCGTCTAATTTGTCTTTTTCATAATTATTAATCTTATTTACCATTGTTTTTACTTCATTTTTGTTTCTACATGGTAAACGACCAAGGTAAACATCTGGATAAAGATCCATCTTGTCTTGATTGTTTTCATCATACTCTGCAAAAATGTTATTTTTATTTGTATCCCAGCTGGAAAAAGCTCCTTCAGAATCATAAATATCTGCATAATAAAGATCACTGATAAATTCAGGTTCTGGAGTTTCTTGTGTACCTTCACGAATCATTACATGACTATGTCTAATAGGGATATACCATTTTGAGGTTTGACCTTTTATTCCACCTACAAGCAGCACATATTTGATTCCCCATCTTTCAATTGCATCTTTAATAAAATACTTGATTTTCTCTTGTTGATCACGTCCATACCAACCTCGATTATAAACTTCTTCTACTGAAATAATTTTGGTATTAACTTCATGTTTGTTTTTACTATTTACTAGGGGTTGTAATGCTTTAATAAACTTTGAAGGGGCTATAATTAGAAGATCATGTTGGTTAGAATCTTCTAATAAGGGAGTTAGAGGTTCTTTATAGGTTATTTCTAATTTTATATTTTTAATAAATTCAAGTTGATCCTTAAATGGCCAATATACAATAGGATAAATACGAATAACTAAAAATGTCTTATGCATCCCATCTGACAATCCACCACCGGTATGATATATGACAAAATCAGATGGATACGGGTCCTCTTTATTATAAATTTTTTTATCCAAACCTGTAACTGTTGAGCATGAACCAAAGGCAAGTTTTTTTGATATTGATATTATTTCAGGCGTGGAATATTCATAGCTTACGTTTAGTATTTTTGTTCCAAAGGGAAGTTCTATAGTAGTAAGATTAACAGGTAATACAGGTCGGCCATCACTGATACTATTAAAATCTGATCCATTTATATAAACATTCATGTATTCGCCATTCTCTTTAACCACCGGGTCAGAAAAAGTAAATTCTTTTTCCAGATATTCAACTCCTGGTTCACGAGGTTTATCCCATGTTTTATCTGGTTTAGTTTCATCTTTCTTATATTCCCAATAAAACACGGCTGAAAAAGTTGCTATAATTAAAATTATTATGAATATAGCTGCAAGTAATTTTGTATTTTTTGATTTCATATTTCAACAACCCCTTATTATTATATTATTATATTTTAATAATATCTTCCTAGCTATATAAAGGTTGTTGCAAGTGTTTTTAATTTATATATTTTTTAATAACTAAAAAAGTGAAAGTAAAAATATATCCATTTCATCCCTTGCAGTCTTACCCGTTGTTGTTGTAACAACTACACTCAGAGTGTGCAATCCTTTTATGTGCCGTTTTAATAAAAATAATCTACTAATTTTTGTTTCATATGGAGGTTTAGAATTTACAAAATCAGTTCCAAGTCTTAAACCATCATCAATTAAATAATAAACGACATCGATTTCTTCGTTTGTGGAAATATCTACTTTAACAGAAAATCCTCCGCGAATATACGTCATTCCACGTATTTTTTTTCCGTATAAATTAAATCCTGGTAGTTTGATTTTAAAACGATCAAATAGATGAAGATGTCCTTCCAATGGCGAAATAATTCTTATTTGAAGTTCAATTGATTTATTTGCTAACTCAGCAGTTGTTGCAAGTAACAGCTTTGTTACATTTTCCAAGAAATCAAAGCTGATTGTAGAGATATCGTCACCAGGATTGTGATTATAAAACTCAGGATACCAAGAATGAGGCTGATGAAACATAACAGCATCATATCCATATAGAAGGAAAGATGTTTCATCAGCTCCAGTTATACAAGGGATAGGCTCTAAAATTATCTCGATATACTCCTTATATTTCTCAATTATCTCCTGAGTAAATTGTGATATCCATTCTGTTCGATCAGTCTTATGAATTTGAAGTTTATTTACATTCTCAAGAGTATTCCCGACCATATCCACGTTGAGAACACATACAATGTTTTCATTTTCTGCATATGCTTTTTTTACATAAGCAAAGCTTCCATAAGTGCCAACTTCATGGCCTGAAAAAGCAATAAAACGTACAGTATGATTAAATTGATATTGACTCATGATTTTAGCAATAGTAAGCATCGCTGCTATACCAGATCCATCGTCATTTGCTCCTGGTGACCCTCCTACAGTATCGTAATGAGCACAGACTATGAAAATTGCATCACTATTTGGATCGGTTCCCTCAAGAGTCGCAACAACATTTCTATCTTTAAATCTTATAAACCTCCAGTTATGAAAGTAAACATCTAAACCCATTTTTTTAAACTCATTAAAAATATATTCTCCAGCTTTTTTACAGTTCTCGTTTCCTGTATATTTATGTCCAAAGTTTACAAACGTTTCAAGATAATTAAAAAATAGAGGTTCGTCTACCATTTTTAGCATATTTATAATATCTACGTTAATACCCTCTTTTTTGTCATTACTGTCATTATTATTCAGAGGTTTATTATTAGAAGGTACTTCAAATACTGATATTTCTGCAAGAATCAACATTAATAATATTAATAGGCTTACAATTATTAATGCACCAGCAATTTTTTTTTTCATGACTTCCCCATATAACAATATATTATCTTGTGATTAATATAAATAGATTATGTAGATTGTAGTTATATAATTAGCAAACATATTATCAATTAACTAAAATAATAAAAAGAGTTTGCTTTTATTGAGTAATTAGTTTTTCTAATGCATTATACCCTTTAATAGCATCTTTTTTACCTACAATAAAAGTTACATCAAGATCAACTGAAATTATTTCTATTATGTTTATATTTTCCCAGGCCATACTTCGTGTAATTTTAAATAATACTCCGGGTTTATCAATACGTTCTTTACCAACTGTAAATGATACTGCTACAAGACCTTCCTCAATTTTTTTGATTTTTTGATTTTGTAACAATTTTAATATTTTTTCTTTATAGCGATCATTGGTGACAATAGCAACATTGGTTCTTCCATAAATGACGTGTAATATGTCTCCTCGTTCAAAGTTTATTACGTCATAAAATCGTTTAAGTTTATCAAACAACTCCTGAGTTTTTATTACGTTTATATCTATAATATGTGTTTTTAGGTTAACTTCTGAGTGTCTTGTATCAAATTTTACTTCACTAAATTTTGTTGTCAGTTTATCAGCATATCTTCGAAGTGCAGTAACTATCGCAAAGTGTTCTACTTCTCGTCCTAATTCATTTTCTATTATTGGCTTGAGATGTTTAGCAACAGATCCATATGAGGCAATTCCATTACTTATGGCTTCGTGGAGATATATTCTTTCATCAACCAACTTATTTACAAAGTGGCTTACAGTTACCATATTTATTATTTATGTATCTTAGGTATAAAAAACTTGTTGGTATATATTGTTTCAGAATTATTAAAAAATGGTATAAATTATATCAAAATATTTTTTCATATTGTTCATAAGAAAACAATTTGAAACCAATAACATCGTATTCCAATTTTTTTGATAACGACCAGGTCACAATATTAATTTGCTCGACAAACACAAATATGATTAGGTGAAAAAGGATGAAAATGAAAAGAAAAATTATGGCAATATGGGTCATATTGCTATTAGTTGCAATACCGTTTAGTATTGCTCAGGCAAGCGAAACATATGGAGAAGAACAAAATGTTGAAACAGCATCAATTGAACTAGCAGCTATAAACGAAGATGGAACTATTATCACTGAAATATTATCTATTACAGAAGACGAATTAGCAGAATTTGAAATTACAATCTCTGCTTTAATGGATGCCATTCAATCTGCCACAAGTTGGGAAGAAATTCAAAATATTCTCGAAAATATTCCATCGCAAAATGGCATTATAACATCAATAATTTCTAAAATATTATCAAGTTTTAAAAACATACGCAACAGAGGATTTGTAATTAGCCATGGGCATAGTTTCAAATTAAATCCATTTAAGAAAAACAGTTTTAAAATAAGACAAAAATCCACATTTTGGCATTACTCCAATGGAGGAAAGACTTCTGATAGAACTATTATCTTAAAACCATTCGCTTTAAAAATGAAAATACTGAATGGATTACAATTTGGCCGTATGTCAAATTTTTTCGGAGTATACATCTTTATAGCCAAGAGGTTCCCTCAAAAAAGTGTTACATTCTTTATGGGAACAGCACGCCGAATAAACGGAATACAACTTTTACAATCTAAATAGAGGTACTTCCTAAACCGCTAAACTAATCTCTTTTTTTCTTTTTTGTTGAACGAATTATTAAACAAAGTTTTAGATTTCTCGTCTTGTTTCGAATTTTAAGATTTACTCTTTTGATATCATTTTGTAACCTTAATCCAAATGGGCTAATTCAAAAGGGTTATTAACAGTAGAGTCTATATGAATAACAATTTATAAACATTGTATTATATAAATGGAAATATTAGGGATAAATTTTATCTATTAGTAATCTTCAAGAACCAATGCTATTTTTTTCCAAAATATTTTTATGTTTAAATATATTATGTTTCATGAATATTGAGGGAGAAGAAATAAAATATGAAGAAAATAATAGTTGTTGGAATAGTATTCATGTTTATACTGATAAATCCCTCAGTATTTTCAGCATCTAATACAAATATTAACATTATAAAAATAAAGGATCTATTGAGTTCTAGGTCTGAAGACCTCGGAGATTTCTTAACAATTTATAATTTTAAAGGAATAACATTTCCATCATCTAATCATATAGCTAGTTATAAGTTAAGTATAAAAGATTTTAATGATAGACCGCCTAAAACTGGGCCAATAATAGATAATCTTAAAGAATTCAGCACCACTGATTATATTGAGATTTACAATTCCGATGATAATCAAGCAGATACATCTAGTTCCTTAGGAAAACAGTTACATCATTTTCAATTCAATATCAAAGAAAACATATCTGAAATAAAAAGTTTAAATGTTTTATGGCTTGGATATGCGAGTAGCATACATACAAATCTTTATATTTGGAATTTTAAAAATAATGACTGGGAGCTAGTTGGAATAAACAGATTTACATCAAGAGATGCAGTTATATCAAAGACTTATATCAATGGTATTTCAAATTATATCGATAATACAAAAGGTCATCTGTATTTAGTTGCTATAACAAGAATTTTAACAATTTTTGAGCGGCAGTTATTCACAAATTATGTCCAAGTAAAGGTTGGTAATCCTAATACAGTTACACTACAGGATGATGCTTATCATTACAACAATGAAAGTGATTATTCAGAATGGTGGTTTTTCGATGTAATAAACGAGACACAGGATATACAATTTTTTATTTCCTATCATATTTCTGATCCTAAAAATGGTTTTGCAACAATAGATATAGGAATATTCAATGGCAATAATATCTATGAAATAAGGAAAACATATCCATTATCAGAGTTTTATGCATCCTATGAAAAACCATATGTGCTTATGAGTGATTGTATAATAGACACCTCAGATGAAAATACGTTTTTGATTAAAGGTAATATTAATGACAATAAGAATAGTGTTACATGGAATTTAACATTCAAAAGAACTGCTCCGCCTTATGATTTTATTGAATCACCTGGTGAAATGCAATATCTCTGTTATCTTCCCGGTACATGGGTAGATGGAATAGTTAAACTAAATAGCGTAAAATATTCGATTAATAATTCATATGGATACCATGATCATAATTGGGGTGGGGGACCATTTTTAACAAGTCAATGGGCTTGGGCTGCAACCTGTAAACCTGAAGACGAATTTACAGTTGCTATGGAAAAAGTAGAGCATTTTAGATGGTATACACATGCTCTTTATGTAACAGTCGGAAATAATACAATTTATTTTGAAGATATTGACACAAGTTTTGAAGAATTTATTCTCGATGTAAAATTGTCTTTCCCTTTTTTTACGTATTATCCAAAAATAAGACATATATATGCGGAGAATGACAAAGGATATGTGATTGATTTTGATGCAATAGTTCAAAAAAATCTACCAATTTATATGGGTGTACCTCGAGTCTTAAATGAACAAGTATCATTATTTCAAGGGGCATTGTCGAAAAATGGGCAAACAATTTATTCATTTAATGTTTTAGGATTCACTGATTATTCTATATTTTAATTCTACACTTGCTATTTTTTACCATAATATCGTCGACATTTTAAAAGTTCTTTTTTTAAGAATAAAACCAATGTTAGAATTGTCTTGTTTATTGTTAGTAACCTATCTATTTATTTTATGTTGGAGAAAACTTAGAAGAATAAATCCATCCATTTCGTAACACATTTTCAGTCGTCCTCATATCCTCAAAAACAAAGAATTAAATAACATAATGTAAATATTAGTTAAGATAAAATGGCAAAAAGTAAACAAGAATTAAGTAGCAATGATAGAAAAATACTAGATGTATTAATAGAAAATGCACGACAGACCTCGATTGAGATTAGTGAAAAAACAGGTTTGTCACGTCAGACAGTACAAAAAACAATCAGTAAGTTAGAAAGAGAACATGTGATTTGGGAATATAAACCAGTTGTTGACCTTCGGAGAATAGGGAAAAAAATTTTTATTATACTTATAAGAAGCACCTTTAAGCTTACTAAAGAAAAGACACTAGAGATCCTTCCTATATCAAGTAAAGCAATGGAAGAACAAGTTGGTATCAATCTTATATATACAGGATTTACTCATGGATATTTTCACTGGGTGGTCATATTTGCCGCAGAGAATATTATTCAGGTAAATAAGATCATGAGAAGATGGAAAAGCAAATATTCTGAGTTCATTGTTGATTTTCAGATACTTGAAGAATTGATGCCGATTCGATTATGCGGAGCTTTAAATCCTGATTATAACAAAGAAATGAATGACATCTTATGAACCTATAAATTTTTACATACTGTTAAAAAAAAATTTATATATTATTTTTAATGATAATTTATAGAAACATTTATTACCAAAAAAACGATATCATTATTTACGTGAGGGGTCTAGACAGATAAAAAAGATGATTTTGTTAAAATACTATTTTTCTTTTTACTTCCCCTATTTACTAGGCCCCTATACTAAAATGTTATTTATTAAAGAAAAAGTTGTTATGGAATATATGGGTTGGAAATAGAAATAATAGCATATGAGCTTCATCATTTGGGAGAAGTTAGTTTATATAGATAGACAAAGCATATTGATAGTATGATACACCTTTTTTTACTATTCATCACATGCTTGACAAAATAGAGAAAATTGATCGTTGGATCTAAGAAGTTTACAAATCCTACATGTTTCTGAAATGATTGAATCACTTTCATTTTCTATTATATTTCCTGCAGATATCTTTATTTCTTTTAATATAGACTCATCTGTAATATCAACCCTACCACGTTTATTTGATACATACTGACAAACTGCAGCAGGTGTAATCCCTAATTGCTCTGCTGCTTCTTTTTGACTCAACCCAAAATCATTAATCAGACTTCCTGCAATTTCCTTCCTAATTACGGGTAATCCGCTCCACATCATATATTCGCAGGTAGTTCGTTTCACAGATTTGAATTAAGCTTTATATACTTATAATTAACTATAGTTTTGTTGTATTGAAATAACATTTTGTATTAAATAAAGTCAATTTAATTAACATTTTGCAATTATTGTCTCAATAATATTAGAATTGAAATTTAAATGATTTATTATATTACAGCGTTATAAAATGTCTTATTGCGAGAGTAGTAAAAATATGAAAAATAAAATTTTAATTGTTAGAATAACAAATCGGTTATGTTACTATTTCATGCTCTAATATCGCCGATATTGAAAATATTGGCATAAATCGCTATGTAATCTTTTTTCTTTTATGAATTGGAAAGTTGAACTACAATATTTAAATACCTGTTGACATAATAAAGATATCAGATTATGAAATATTTCAAAGATAGACCGCTTGGCTTATGGATTTTAGCAGTTTCAGTTATTTTATTTACAATTTATTATCATATCAGACCATTTCTTTGGGGCGCAGACACATCAATATATTCTCCAATGTTTGAATTAACACTCTGGGGATCTGTAATATGGTTTAACATTATTTTAGAAATAATTGGGATTTATGCGGTAACTGTTGGATTTTATAAAGCAAAAAACTGGGCAAGATTATTTACAATTGCTATGTTCATTAACTCATCATTTTGGAATCTATACTTATTATTTGTAGAAAAAGTATGGCCATATGAAAGATACATCTGGCTTGTGTATTATGTAATTGTAATAGCTTACCTAATGATGTCAGATATAAGAGATTACTTCGGCGTAAAAAAACTGTTTTTATAAACCATTATCTTAAGAGGGTAACAAAGTGGTTACCTTACCATTTTCTGCCATAATATCGCCGATATAATCGGCGTTCTTTCTAAAAACATTCTTTTTTTCTTTTTAAAAGATAGATTTATACGTAATTGCTACATTTTATTATTGAGGAGAAAAAGATGCAAAAAATTGCAACAATTCTTATTGTAGTTGTGTGTACTATTGCTACGTTTGGACATACTATGTTTTAGATTCTATAAAGACAAATGAAATACAGAATTTGACTACCCGTTATGAAAATGAAATAAATAATTTAAGTTCAGTAATTAGTTCTCTGCATCAAGAGGAAATTAACATTTTAAATTTAGTAATTGATAATTTGACTAAACAACAAACTGTATACAAGATTGATTTAGAAGGGATAGATATTACAAATAATATTGCTAATGTAAGTGCCACTATTTATTTTGATTATACTGGACAGGGCTATAAAGGATGTTTAGGTTATAATTACGAATTAATAAAATCAGTAGAAGATTGGATTATCATATCAAGAGAATTAAACAAAATTTGTTAAAAATTCAATAGACGCCTTTTTAAAACTACAGAGTCAATATAACAAAAACAATTATTTTTGTTTTAATTTGTCACATAATCCTTTTATTACATATTATCAGTAAAACTAATCAATGTTAAGTAATAGTAAATTTCAAAAACTATCACTATATACTAAACCGTCCCAACAGGGGCGGGTAACAAAGTGGCTATGTGGGGGACTGCAGATCCTCATACGGGGGTTCAAATCCCTCCCCGCCCTCTTATTTTTTTCATTAATTTTGCTAATTATTTTAAGCTCATGGAAATGTTCAGCTGACATTCTAATAAACGAAATAATGTACGATCCAGAGCCAAATGATAACTACAATGAATGGATAGAACTATACAACCCTACAGATCAATTTATCAATATTTCCAGTTGGACTATAACTGATAATTATGCAGAGGATTATTTAGACGGTGATTTTGATCATGGAAATGGAACCACTATAATACCCCCTAAAGGTTTGGCAATTATAGCTGATCATGGAACAAAAATCTATGAAAATTTTTTAATTCCTGATAATACAATAAGACTTTATGTCGATGATTCAAGCATAGGTAACGGACTAGGAAACAACGGGGACAAACTAATACTAAAAAATGAAACTGGAGCTATAAAAGATACGGTAGAATGGATCAATAACTATTCTGATATACCAGGCGCTCCTGCTGAATCAGTAGAAAAAAATCACTCATTATCTAGATATCAGGATGTTGATACTAATGATTCCAGTAAGGATTTCTATGAAGGAGTAATTATAACACCCGGAAATGAAAACATCATTGTCCAGGAATCAAGCTTAAACATAGAGCTATTTCCAGCATACCTGCCAAAAGTTCAAAATAAATCTGATTACAGCATTCCTTTCGGCATTAAAATAAATATTACTAATTATTCTCCAAATGTAACCTATGAATTAAAATCATATATCGTCGGAAATTTTTCCAGTAGTTGGCCTTCTAGTCAGACTTGGGCTGGAGCATCTTGGACATATTCAAATATATTTACATCTAAAATAAATACAGATAGTAATGGTAATTGGTCAGGATGGCAATATTTACGTTTCAAAAAAGATTACAAAGAATATGAAAGAAATATCAAGGACAACAATACAGCATATTTGAAGGTTAAAATAAAAAAAGATAACTCTTCAGAAGAAGTCTCAAAGATAGTTCATCTTCTTGATATGGATAATTCTACATCAAATGGAACAGATGGTGGGTGTACTATTGGGTTAACTAATATAAATAAAGTATTTTTAGAAGGTAAAACCGCCATTATTGTTAATAAATCTGGTGTCATAACAGGGCTCTATATCACAGAAAATAATGAAATTGATGAAGGCTTAATTTCAAGACCAGGTTATTTTAAACTGACATCTCCTGCTGAATCAGATTATACTATAAAATTTTTTGATGAAAATGGTAGTATAATACATTCTATTTATGATGTAACCATTAGTCAAGGCAAGTATGAGATTAATATCAACTCTAGAGAGATAGATTATCTAGTCCGAAAAACCGAAACTCTGGATATTCCTTTAACTGTAAAAAACAATGGGGATTTCAATGACATTATTAATGTAAGCATTGTATATGTTACCGATGGTTGGTATGCTGCTTTAGAAAAAGAAAAAATATCTCTAAATCCAAAAGAGGCAACTGATATAAATTTACATATAAAACCATGTAGAAAAGAGGGTTGTATAAGTGGCACGGTAATTATATCAGTGCTCTCTGAAAACGATGTAGGAGAATCTGATGAAATAACATTTCAACTTGGGATTCTTGCACCAGATCTCACGATTAAAAAAATTAATATCTATAATGAAATAGGAGAGAAAACCAATATTTTTGGCAAAGGAGAAATCATAAAAATAAAGGCATTTCTCAAAAACCTTGGAAATGATAATGCTGTAAATGCAAATGTAAAGTTTTATTATGATTACAGTGACAAAGATCATTTTATTGGAAGTAAAAGCTATGAGTCAATAGGTAAATATCAGAAATACCCATTAATTAATTGGGATACAAAAGATGTAAAACCTGGTGCACATACTATTTTTGTAATAGCCGACAAAGAAGATCAGATTGATGAGCTTTACGAATCAAACAATGAGTTATTTATTGAAATAAATATTTTTGATACATATCCATCAAAAACAGGAAAAAATATTACCATAACTGAGCTTTACTATCATGCACACACAAGAGTTGACAATGAATATATCGCAATATTTAACCCTAATTCTGTAAGTTTTAATATTTCTGGTTGGTACATAACAAATAGCCCTCTGAAAACTAAAGCAAAACAAACAAAAATTGTTTTTCCAAACAATACAATGATACATCCAAGGGCTTGTTTATATCTAACTCAAAATGCTAGCACCTTCAAATGGGAAACTGGTGAAAAACCAGATTTTGAGTATAACGTAGATTCATCACATGATGTTCCACAGATGTTTGCATCCAAAAAATTTACTATGAGCAATAAAGGTGGCATAATTGCATTAAAAAACTGGTATAATCATACAATAGATGTTGTTGTTTATGGAGAGAGAAGCTATAATATAAGAAGCTGGAATGGAACTCCGATTCCAGGTTCAGGGTCAGGGGTTGTACTTAAAAGGAACTATGATAAAAAAGGTATACCAGTTGATACAAATACTTCTAACGATTGGTTACATCCAAGGAGATATGGCATAGGGCAATCTGATTTTTTATATGAAAATATATCATTTTATGGTGAAATAATGACTTTTGTATCACCTGATTGCAGTTTTGAAACAATAACAGGCGAGCTCAGAAAGGCCAATGACTCTATTTATTTCAATATCTATGAGTTTACAAATCCTTTTCTTTGCGATGAACTTGTTGGAGCATTACTAAGAGGGGTTTCAGTAAATATATTTCTTGAAGGATCTCCAATAGGAGGTATATCTGATAAGGAAAAGTATATTCTAAATAGAATTGCAAATTATGGAGGAAACATTAGATTTATTGTTAACGATAAAGAAAAAAAGGTTTATGCAAGATATATTTTTGATCATGGAAAATATCTTGTAATTGACAACAAAACAGTTATTGTAGAAAGCTGCAACTGGGCAAAAACTGGTATACCAAAAAATCCTACATATGGTAACCGTGAATGGGGGATAATTATAAGAAATAAAGCTGTTGCAGAGTATTTCCTTAGCGTTTTTCTTGATGATTGGGGCCCAGAACGTTGCGATAGTTATGCATTTGACGAGATGGATTTAGTTGTTACGCCTGATTTTTACATGGATAAATCAGTTTATAAAGGATCATATGAACCACAATTTGAGTCAAAATCAATTGTAGGTAATTTTTCTGCAATTCCGGTTTTCTCCCCAGATACTAGTTATAAAGCCATATGTGATATGATAGATTCAGCCAGTGAGAGTATCTATATCGAACAGCTTTATATATACAGGGATTGGAATGCTAGGATTAGTCCTTTTGTTGAAAGATTGGTAAACAAGTCAAATCAGGGTGTTGATGTCAAGGTTATATTGAATTATAATCCATATTATGAATCAACAAATGAAAAAATCAACCTGACAAGACAATATTTTGAAGAGCAAGAAATAGAAGTAAAGTTTATTTATACAAATTGGTCCTATTTTTCAAATGTTCATAATAAGGGGATGATTGTTGATAACAAATCTGTTTTAATATCAAGTATTAATTGGAATGAAAATTCTGTTACGCGCAATCGAGAAGCAGGAATCATTATTAAAAATGAAGAAATTGCACAATATTATGTTGACGTTTTCTTTTATGATTGGAACCTTAGTTCTCCGATACAACTAAAACAAGAAGAAATATCGTCATCATCAGATTATAAAAACACTATTTATATAGTTGTTATATTTACTATGACCTTCGCTCTAATTGCACGCGACTGGAGAAAACGACAATGGACATAGTAATATTACCTCAACACTGGGCCTCAATTCTATGTATTTGTATCATGATTGGAGCGCTAGTATTTGCTATCATTAAAAAATTGATGATGACGTATACATTGATAATTGCTAATGTTATTGTATTTGTTCTAACCATTATTTTTTCTAATGAAATACTCTATGGCGTTGGTGAATATGCTGGACAATATTCTGGCTTAGGCGGTTTAGGCTTTAGGGCGATTTATCTAACACCAGAATTATCACCTCAAATTTACACCGTTTTTACTTCAATGTTTGTCCATGGTGGTTTTTTACATATTTTTGGTAATATGTTCATATTTCTTTTTATCGGAATGGCATTTGAACAGCGAGTAGGCTGGAAAAAGTTTCTAACTATTTATTTGTTAGCAGGTGTTTGTGGCACACTCACTCATTCTTTAATTAGCTACAACATTGAAAATGCTGGGGTGCCATTGATTGGTGCGTCTGGTGCAATATTTGGGGTCATGGGCGCTTTTGCATATTCTTATCCACAAGATAAGGTTGTAATGCCAGTTCCAATAGGTATAATGTTTATCACTCGAGTTAAGGTAATGTACGCAGTTATATTGTTTGCAGTAATGGAGACTGTAATTGTTTGGTGGGAATCTCAAGCAGGTATTCAATCTGGTACCGCTCATTTTGCTCATTTAGGCGGATTGATTAGTGGATTTATCCTAGCTGCATTGCTTATAGGTAAAAAGACTCATACTAAGGTAGGAGAGACTATATATTATGATTCGTACGCTACTCCTAAAACTAGTAACGTAGATTTTTCAAATTTAAGAAAAATTGCTGCAACTCCTGAACTTAAAGAAATGTTAAACCGGGTGGAAAAGGAAACTGTGTCACAAGTAAGAGACATCTGGCTTGAACATTTCCTTGAAAAAACAATTTGCCCCAAATGCAAGAATCCTTTGAATCATTTTGATGGTAAAGTTTGGTGTGAAAACTGTGGTTTTAGAACCAATTATTAACTATTTTTAGAAAGAAAAAGTTAGACCTTTCAATTCTCCAAATAACACAAGGCTAGAAATTATATAACCTGCTATTGCACCGCCACATAGACATGGAAGACCTGCTTGTGGTTTACCTTTCAACACAAAAATCATAAGTATTGAAAATCCAACTAGTGTACCAAGTATAACAGATAACGCTATCAGTAGACCTCCATCGATAGTGTTGTATACTGCTGCAACTAGGATCCCGGGCATTACAACATCTCCAAGCCCCATGAAAAATGCATCTCGTTCTTTGCCTTCTTTGAGCTTTTCTTTTAAACTCTTTGTTTCTTTAATAAGAGAGTAACGTCTGATCTTTGGGACAACAAGAAGGACGGGTAGTTTAAGATCCATAACAGTATCTGCAAGATCAATCATATGTTTAGTCTTATAGACAGATATTACATCATATATTGCAAGTCCAATGAGTAAAACTATTACGAGTAAAATACCTAGTGACATCCCAAATATAGCAATAGCACCAGTGCCTATAATAATTCCACAAATGTCAATTACATACCATTCGGGATACTTGTATAGTACTATTACAAGAAAAACTGCAAATATTATTGCAATAATTGCTGATGCGGATACAACAAGAGTCGATTTTTCAGTCAATGAAAAATATACTGAAGCTGAACTTGGAATAACAAGAGTTAAAAGTGGATAAAACACATAGGCTGCAGTATAACCTACTGCACCAAGAATAATTACCTGTATCAGCTGTTTCTTCCAATACTTTGCAATAAGTAAAATTGTTACTGTAAAAACAAGCATTATTACTACGATGAACACAATGTTAATTGGATCATCTGGGTTCTCAAAAGCTGGTTTTAAACCTGCTGCTTCAAAAGGCGCAGTTATTAACAACGCTAGACCATGGATAAGAACAAATAGACAAGCCATAATAAAAACAGGGAATAATTCTTTTTTATCTATTTTTTTATCTTTCACCATCATTTCTTAGGAATAAAATTTCACTATTTATAGAGTTTGATTTTACAGAATTAAAAAAATAGTTGATATCCAAAGAATGTATACCAAATAAAGATTGAATAGAAGACCAGCATAAACACTCCTTTGATTCTAGAAATTTTGTAGCCGGTGTATAGAATTGGAAATATCACAAGCGTTACTAAAAGTAGAATCCATAAATGGGCAATTGATTCTGGGGTATTAGCCTTAAGCTCTATAAAAAGAGTCGCAACTCCAAGTATCAATAAAATATTAAAAACATTTGAACCAAGAACGTTTCCAATTGCTATGTCTGATTCTCCTTTGTAAGCAGCGGTTGAAGTAACTACAAGTTCGGGTAATGATGTTCCTACAGCAACCATTGAAATTGCTATAATAAACGCTGGAATGCTGAAAAAATCTGCAATTAAGATTGCAGATTCAATTAGAAACCAAGCACCAGCAACAACACCAGCAATTCCCAAAATGATGAATAGTATGTTTCTTACGGTCTTTCCATTGTTATATTTATTTGAATTATTGCGCTCTTTTTTTGCACAATAAATAAAATAGTAAATGAATATTGTAAACAATATTAAGAAAATAATTCCACCAATTATGTGATAATCATCTAAAAATCCAAAAAATGATGCGACTAATAGAAAAACTGTTGAACCTAGCAGTATTAGAGCCTCTCGTTTTATTATGCTTTTTTTAACCTTGATTGGTCTGATAATTGAAGCAACACCTAGGACAAGAAGTAAATTGGCAACACATGAACCAATAACATTTCCGAGTGATATATCTGAATTGCCTTGAAATGCAGCACCAACAGATATTGCAAACTCAGGTGCAGATGTACCAAAACCAACAAATAATACTGAGATGATCAATGCAGAGACACCTAGTTGTGCAGCTGTTTTTGATGTTCCATCAACAAGTATATCCGAACCCTTCCAAAGGAAAAGAACTCCAATAATAAATGCAGGAACTGCTAGAATCATTGAAATCATAACGAGGGGTAATGAAAATAGCTGTTTAAATATCTAAGTAAATTGTAAATTGGTTAACTATAATATTTTGTTTAAGTAAGCCACATTCGGCATGTGAACTCTGCACTGCGTGGTATTCCGACAACCACAACATCATTATGATAAAGTGTAACTACTTTTGCTGTTTTACCGGTGGCAGTATCTGTGAATACGACATTAATGGAATCTCGATAAGAATCCTTTCCGTTAATTATCTTCCAATTATATTCTTCAGGGCCTGCTATCGGATTATTGGCTCCACCTCTGTAAATCTGTATCTGCAAATGCCAATCATTTCCTGAGTCAGTCATTGATAGCTTTGCTTTTGTACCACCTATAGCAAGTCCATAATCACCTATCGGGGCACTACCTATAGGTCCACTCACTTCTACATACCATTGAAACTTTACTATCCGCTGTTCAAGACCCAGTCCAGTCCAAACATCGATAACTTCTATAGAGACTGATTGAGGGTCAATCTCTCCATCAGCTACCAACCAGTAATAACTCCTTCCCGCACTTACTGTAAAACTTGCACCCAAGATATTTATTATTACAAAAGATAATAACACTATATAGAATGATTTTCTTTTTATCATATTCTCCCCTCTATTCAAATATGTATCACACCCTATCAAGTTATATTTTGTAAGTAATATTATTTATAGTTTTCTAGGTAAAATGGCGTATATGTTAAAATGACATTTTGATAAATTAATCACAAAGCTTTTTGAAGAATATTTAATTTAGAGTAAATAGAATTAGTATGAATAAAGGACGATTAACATTCATCGGATTAGGACTCTTTGATGAAAAAGATATATCTTTAAAAGGATTAAACGAAATAAAAAATTGCGACAAAGTATATGCAGAATTCTACACCGCAAAACTTACAGGAGCCAATATTAGTAAAATTGAAAAAACAATTGGTAAACATGTAGAAATTTTATCAAGAGAAGAAACTGAAAGAGGAGATAAAATCCTGAAATCTGCCAAAGACAAACATGTAGGATTCTTAACATGTGGAGATCCAATGACAGCAACAACTCATATTGATCTCAGATTGAGAGCTGCCAATATGAGGATTAAAACAAGAGTTATTCATGGTAGCAGTATCGTGACCGCAGTTCCTGGTCTTCTTGGTTTACAAAACTATAAGTTTGGTAGAACCACAACTATTGCTTACCCTGAAAAAGATTACTTTCCAACAAGCCCATATCAAATTATAAAAGAAAACAAAGAAATAGGCTTGCATACGCTTGTTCTTCTTGACATCCAAGCAGATAAAGAGAGATATATGACTGCTAATGAAGGGATGAAACTTTTATTAAAAATGGAAGAAAAACATGGAGAAGACCTCTTCAATGAAGATAGTGTCATATGTGTAGTCGCTAGGGCAGGATCACCTAAACCAATTGTAGTAGCAGATACAATTAAAAATTTGATTGATAGAGACTTTAATCCACCTTTTCACACCTTGGTAATACCAGGAAAACTTCATTTTATTGAAATTGAAGCTTTAAAAACACTTGCACAACTACCTGCACAACAGATTAGAAAATTACAAAAACTATAATAACATTAGGCGTTATTATTCGCAAGGTTGGGGATATTGATGCAGCAAAAAGAAGGAACTGTCGGTTATATATATGGAGATGTCGGTTCAACTGAGTTTAATTTTGCAGTGAATGGACAGAATTTAAAAAAATTTGACTATATTTTTGCACCTCATAAAGAGGGCAATATGCTAGCTCAAGTAATGGATATTAAACAGCATTCTAATCTTAATTTTGAGGATGCTGCAAGTTTGATGATTAGTGAAGAACGCCCATTAATTAAAAGCAATGTCTCTGCATTTGCAGATGTTATTGGATATCGTGATAAGAAAGGGCTCTTGCAGTCACCGCGAACTCCTTTTAATGCAGGAAGTGCAATAACACGTGCTAATGAAAATCTTATTAGAAATGTTCTGGGGCTCAGCGCATCTAAAGAAAATGGCGCATATCTCGGTCTCTTGAAAGGTCATAGCTTACCTGTTTTTCTTAATATTGATACATTGGTTCAGAAACATATTTGTATACTTGCAAAAACAGGCGGTGGTAAGAGTTATGCTTGTGGAGTACTTGTTGAAGAACTTTTAAAGAAAAAAATTCCAATGGTAATTATCGATACTCATGGTGAATATCAATCATTGACAAAGGCGAATAGGAGTAGAAAAGATCAAAAGAACATGGAGCGTTTTGGTACTAAAAAGAATGAATACTCAAGTCAAATAGATGAGTTCTCACCTATTGGTTCAAGGGGCAATGCTAAACATCTTACTCTTAGTGGTTTAAACCTTAAAGCCCGTGAGATAATTGATCTGCTATCTGCAAAACTTTCTGGTCCTCAAATAGGAGTTTTGTATCAGGCAATTAAAGAAGTTAAGGAATACAAGAATATCTACACTCTGAGGGACATAATTGATGCAGTTAATCGTAGTAAGAGTAATGCTCGTTGGAATGTTATTGCATCTCTTGAATCTCTTGATTCAATAGGTGTTTTTTCTGAAAATGGAACATCTACTAATGAGTTTGTAAAGAAGGGGAGATGTTCTACGATTAATATGAAAGGTGTTCCACCTGATGTTCAAGATGTTGTTGTAGCACGTCTTACTAAAGAGCTATTTGATGATCGTAAAGCAGGTAAAATCCCACCGTTCCTTCTTATTGTAGAGGAGGCTCATAATTATTGCCCCGAGCGTGGATACGGAAGCGCAGTTTCATCAGCAATTCTTCGGACAGTTGCCTCCGAGGGTAGAAAGTTCGGTATGGGGCTTTGTATTGTCAGTCAGCGCCCTGCAAAGGTTGATAAAAACATAATTTCACAGTGTAATACTAACCTTATTTTGAAGGTTACTAATCCTAATGATCTTAAGGCAATTATTCAATCTGTGGAGGGATTGACTAGTCAAACGTATCGGGAGATACAGCGTCTACCTATCGGGGTCGCTCTTATATCAGGTGCAGGTCTTCAACTGCCTATTATGACTGAGATACGTACCCGTGAGACAAGCCATGGTGGAAAATCTGTTAATATATCAAATACAGGTGAGGTCGACTATAAACCACCAAAGATACCAAAATCTCAACCCCCAACTCAACCAAAGCCAAAAGAGGAAGAAACACCTATACCAAAAGTTGAGGAACCTCCAAAGCCTAAACAGAAAAATGTCACAGATAAAGCAAAAAATGTAACACGTGTGGCAAATAGGCTTGGATGGGTATCAAGCGACGATCCTGTTGAAGCGATTAAGTTATTAACAAAAGAAGCAGAAAAGATGAATGAAAATGTCTACAAATACCTAGAATCACTTGCTAAACTTGGCAGGAACTATTGTTTTGAAGAAAATCCCAAATGTATCAATTGTCCTATGAACCAGGGTTGTAAATTTCGCACATCAAATGGATCTGTAAAAAAAGGGTTATTTAGACGATAAAAATGAAAAAAATTACAAAATTTATTGGCTTTATTTTTGTTTTTATAACATTAATAACAGCTGGTTGTCTTGATATTTTTTCATCTGATGGTAATAAAATAACTTATGAATCCCATCCAACATCTATTCTGTATACAATTAGTTATGGATATTTAGTAAACTGTACAGGTATTGGAAATTATGAAATAAATTATAATTGTGATGAACCTGAAGTTCTTTCAGGCTCTATTCTTTCAATAATTGCTCATGATAACAATTATACATCAAAGATAATGGCAACTTTTAATAAAATGAAAGCTTGGAATATTAGAGAGGGCATAAGTAATGAATGGGATTTGGGTATTACTTCAACAATAAGTTGTAATAGTTTTTTAGTTTCAGATCTTGAAGGAAAAAATGCTTTAACAATTTCAGAAATAAAACAAGATTATCCCGATAAAGTTTTGCAATATACACAGGCCCAATCAAATGAAACAACTGTTTTTATTAATCCAAATAATCTAGAGATCGTAAATATTGCATCAAACATTTACAATGAGCTAAATTCTGAAAATGCATTTCTAGTTGCAAAAGAATTATTCAGATGGTTGAAACAAACCACTAACTACCAGATTCATATTGGTTCAAACATTGTTCAATCCGCGGGTACTACTCTTAATTGTAAAACAGGAGATTGTGACGACCTTTCATTTTTATACATCTCACTATGTAGGTCAATTGGAATTCCTGCTAGATTCATTAGAGGGTTTTTAGTTGAGGAGAATATTGCAATTCCCCATGCCTGGGTTGAGGTTTTTGTTGGAGGAGGAATTGGTATCAATGGGTGGATTCCTGTTGAATGTGCAGGAACTTCTAGCAAAGTCGATACAGAAATTCATCAGAACTTTGGAATTGAATCATCTGAACATCTTCGACTTTTTGAAGATGATGGAAGTAATGAATCTTTAATTATATCTCTTTCAGCAATTACATATTCTACATATGGAACCAGAAAGATTGAAGCTGAATTCAATGCTGAAGTAACCAGTTACACTATTGCTAAAACAAATCAACTTGTAATAGATGAAAACGGAATTAGACAATATACATAAATCTAAAAACATTAGAGTTTTATATTAAAAAGTAGTTTCATCTGAGAGATGGGAAACGCAAATGAAGATTCATTATAGCATTTCTTTGAAATTAACTTTAATTGTTGTTCTTTTACCAATAATTGTTATTCTCTTTTTATCTTCCATTAATATTTACATGGATAGTGAAACAGAAAAGCAAATTTTTTCTGATACATCTGAGTGGGCTGTTCGAAATTTTGCAAAGTCACATTCTGTTCTAAAATCCCTAGATGAAGAGCTTGCAGACTATGAAATCTTGAATAGTACGAATTTACATGATTATTTAACAGGATTTACAACAAACTATACAGAGATTCTTAAAATTAACATCAACACACCTTACCAAGATAGTTTAATAGTAAATGCTTCAACAGATAACGATTCAATTGGAACTATTCCTGATCCGTTTAACAACAATTCTTACAATGAAGGACACACCTATTATATCGTAGACAAAACAAAGCCTTTTTTGACTATTATTTCACCGATTAATATTTCAGGAAATATTGTTGCTACTTATGAAATATTAATTTCAATGTATCCCCAATCAATATCTCATGATACTCAAATACAATATATTGTAGTTATATCTTTTATCAGTATTTTTGTGTTGATTATTGGTTTGTTATTTTTATTAAGAAGAGCAATTGTTAATCCTATTGTTAGATTTAGAGATACAACTAAAAAAATTGGTAAAGGAAATCTTGATGCAAGAATTAATATTGAAACAAAAGATGAACTTGGTGATCTAGCAACTTCTTTTAATCAGATGGCAATTGATTTGAAAGAATCAAGGGATAAAATCCAGGATTATAATCAAATTTTAGAAAACTTGCTACAACAGAAAGATGAGTTTATTGGTCAATTAGGCCATGATTTAAAAAATCCTTTGCAACCACTCATTGGTCTTTTACCAATGCTTATTAAACAAGAAAAAGACCCTAAGATTAAAGAATCTTTGGTCATAATGAATCAAAACGCTGAGTATATGCGAGATCTTATTTTCAAGACTCTACAGCTTGCAAAACTTAGATCTTCTAAAATTAAATTCGATTTTGAAAATTTAAATCTTAAAAAAGAAGTTGATCATGCTATTGCAACAGAGAAAATTAATTTAGATGAAAATAAAATAAGTATTGAAAACAAGATTGGTGAAAATATCATCGTAAATGCAGATAAATTAAGACTTACAGAGGTTTTTAAAAATCTTATTACTAACTCTGTAAAATATAATCCTGAAAGCAGAGGAAAAATAATAATTGATGCGGAAAAAGACGAAGATATTGTAACAGTATCTGTTCAAGATTCAGGCGTTGGAATGACAGAAGATCAACTCAAAAAAGTATTTGATGAATTTTACAAAGCAGATAGATTAACAAGTGATTATCATTCTAGTGGTCTGGGCCTTGCAATTTGTAAAAGAATAGTTGAAAAACATGATGGGAAAATATGGGTTGAAAGTCCAGGTCCTGGAAAAGGCTCGACTTTTTATTTTACTCTTAAATCTGGAGTCGAAAAATAATTAAGAGAATATAATATACTATAAAGTTGGTGAAAGAGATGGTGAAAAAAGTAATGATTGTGGATGATGACCCGGGGGTCATATATACTGTGAAGAATGGAATTGAAGGCTTGGATAAAGATTATGAAATCACTACTGTTAAAAGTGGACAGGACTGTCTTAACTTATTGAAGGACAATAAGATTCCTGATTTAATTCTCCTTGATATAATGATGCCTGAGATGAGTGGATGGGAAACCTACAACAAAATAAAGGAAAATAATATATGGAAAAATATCCCTGTTGTTTTTCTAACTGCTCGAACAGATCGTATTGCAAAAGATGCAGGTGGTTTTTTAGGCGATGATTATATTGAAAAGCCATTTAAAGTTCCAGAGTTGAAAGAGAGAATTGATAAGATTTTAAAGAAATAAAATAACTCCTTTAAATTTCTATTTTTTTAATGCAAAGATTTAAGTTAATATTATTTATTTAAATCTGAAGATGGGATGATAGAGATGAGCTATAAAAATGGAATTTTAAATAGAAAAAGCTCTATAAAAAAAATTTTTATCCTCTATATTATCTGCTTATTGTTAGTTTCTTTTTTTCCCCATATTATAGATAATACTTTAGCATCTGCAGAAAATGAAGAAATTAATTGTATAGTCTCCGACGATAGTTTTATAAAATCAAATGAAAAAAATATGAAATATGGATATTTTGGAACTATGGCAATACAAAAATTGGGAAGCAGTGAAATGAGGTCATTAATAAGGTTTGATTTGCCTGAAATTCCTGATGGATCAACTATTGTCTCAGCTAGTTTACAACTAATTATTGCAGGAACTAATAATGATCCTACAGGCAATAGAATTGATTGTCATCAAATTTTATCTAATTGGCATGAAGATAGCGTTACTTGGAATTCACAGCCATCATATTCAGGAATAACTGATTATGATTATGTTCCAAGTTCTCCACACATGTTTAAATGGATGCAATGGGATGTTACTGACGATATAAATTATTATTATAACACCAATCCAAATTATTATCACGGTTGGTTATTAAAAATTGCTGAACCGACAGATGGTGGTGTATATTTTGCAACAAAAGAGTACACAACGGAAGAAAGGAGACCAATTCTATCAATTACTTATGAGCTTCCAGAGGGATGTTTTAAAGATCAAGAAAGTAATCCTCAAATTGTGATTGAAAAATTAGATGATGGAGAACCTTATTTGGGACAAACTTTCCAACCAAGAGTTTCAACTATTAGTATGCGACATTAGTTAATGGATTAATTGTATATACTGGGCCATGCATATTCTTTTTGGTGCACTCATGAATTTA
>JAHWGK010000240.1 GCA_020054495.1 Thermoplasmata archaeon
CGAGGAGCGTATCCTAATATGTATAGAGGTCGATTATGGACTATGAGGCAATTTGCTGGTTTTGGAACTGCTGAACAGACTAACAACCGCTATAAATTCTTAATCGAACATGGTCAAACTGGATTAAGCGTTGCTTTTAGTTTACACACAATTTATGGTATTGAAGCAACCGATCAAAAGGCTTTGGGAGAAATTGGAAAGGAGGGAGTAGCGATTGATACACTGAAAGATATGGAAACACTTTTTGAGGGTATAGATCTTTCGAAGATTAGTACATCCATGACTATTAATGCCCCAGCGTCTATTTTATTAGCAATGTACATAGTGACTGCCGAAAAACAGGGCCATTCTCCTGAGCAATTGAGAGGGACTATTCAAAATGATATTTTAAAGGAATATATCGCACAGAAGTCATGGATATATCCCCCAGAACCATCGATGCGTTTAATTGTGGACACGATAGAATACTGTACCAACCATGTTCCACAATGGTATACAATCAGTATAAGT
>JAHWGK010000241.1 GCA_020054495.1 Thermoplasmata archaeon
CATTAATAATTTTTTATCTTTTATTACATTTTCTTTTCTTCCATATTTCCAAGCTGTTTTATAATCTTTTCTATAATAAACTGCTTTATCTTTAGCAAGCCAAATATAATTTTTATCATCATCTTGGTCTTTTAAATTGACATCTTTTTTTCTAGTTACTATATCAAATACTAAATCTTTATTTCTTACATTAAAATGAATTAATAAATAATTTATAATATAATCAATCCAATCGCTTCTATCATAAAGATGTTCTAAATATTCAATTAATTCTTCATATTCAGGTAAATTTTCACTCAATATAATATTTTTCTCTTTTGTTTCTTCAACTAATTGTGTTCTGTTTTTATCACGTAAATCAATTAATTTTTTATTATCTTTTTTATTATCTTTTTTAACAACAATAGCAATATTTAAAAGAGCTTGTTGCGAGTTTGTAGTTTTCTCTTGTTTTGCTAATTTTATTATTTTATCCTGCGATACATCTTTAATATATAGAGGATTATCAT
>JAHWGK010000242.1 GCA_020054495.1 Thermoplasmata archaeon
ACTAGCCCGGGAGCATTTACCATTAAGGCCCGTGCAAAAGATACCGATAATCTCTGGGGACCGTGGGGTGAACTAACGGTGTCTATGCCAAGAAACAAAGCAATATCAAGTTCGTTGTTCTTGCAGTTTTTAGATGGTTTTCCACTACTACAAAAAGCATTGTTATATCTTATAAAATAAAAACTCAACCCAAATCTGTAGATATTTACCTAACACCTTTTGATACTTTAGTTTCTACTAATAATTTAGAGTGGTAATATATTATTATTCGGTATCGCTGGTTCTCCTTGTGAGGATATATTTACATGCGTTTCTTTTAGAGTTTAAAGTCACAGTATAAACTCAATTGAGTGCATCTCAAAAATATACATACCATGGCTTTGTCGTGAAAGTGACTTCATCACTCTGTTCTTTCTAAGGTAAACTGAGTGATAAGTTCAGCTGTTTTTCCACTAATTGATATAGTAGTTCTATCAAATGGAAACGAATTTTTGTATTCCTCATTCAC
>JAHWGK010000243.1 GCA_020054495.1 Thermoplasmata archaeon
TATCACAGCGAAATTGCTTGATGTAACATTGACTTGATAACTTGATGATATTCCATCTGGTGTAAATCTAATTTCTGTCATATTGCGTCTATTATAAATATGTCATATTTTAAACATTTAATTAATATATAAAAATATATATTATATAGTATGAGTAACTGTGGAGATCATTTAAATTTTGATAGATTAATATCAGATAAAAAGAAATATATAGAAATCAGATCTGAACTCACTGATTCATCTTTACCAACATTCAGTAAAATCGTAGATGGTATAATAGAAAAAATAAAAGAATCATCGTGTGGACAAACTTTTACACCAAATCGTATACCATATGCTGGATCGAATGGTTATTTAATAGATAATGAAAAATTATCGATTGTGGATGAGGACGGAACATTTACAGTTAAAACTCAGAATTTAGTATTGTCCAATGTTTTTACAGGCGGTGTATTTGAGAACGGATTACGAACAAAGAATTTGGGCGATTTACCGACAGGTACAGTT
>JAHWGK010000244.1 GCA_020054495.1 Thermoplasmata archaeon
TAACATCTCTCCCTCTTCAGTTTCAGGAGAAAGAATCTCTACATTTGTTCCAGTGGTTAGGGCAATTTCTCCGAGTTCTTCTATTATTGAGTTTTTTTCAATAATATTAAAATATTTTTCAAGTTTAAACAAAAATTTTTTAAGATCAACATCATCTTTTTTAATTAATCTATGAGTTGGGAGAATTGTTAACCCTTTATCAAACATATTTACTAAAATTACCATCATATAATTGAATTGTGAATCATCATTATAACTATGATATTTTTCACTCATCTCATTTGCGTAATTAATGGCAGTTTGATATCTATGATGTCCATCTGCAATAAATAAAATTTTATCATTTAAATTTCTTTCAATATATTCAATAATTTTATTATCTTCTAATTTCCATAATTTATGTTTAAAAGAATCATAAGCTTTAATTTCAAAGATAGGATCATTAATTTTTTTATTTATTATTTTATTTATTTCATCATTTTCATCGACATATAACAATTGGATT
>JAHWGK010000245.1 GCA_020054495.1 Thermoplasmata archaeon
CTGTATGCAAAGTATCATGATGCTCAGCTAATGACTGTTTCTCTGGTTCTTTTTCAACCTGTTGAGTTTCTTGTGATTCCATTGGCATGTTTTCATTATAATCTACAGTAGTAGGCTCTTGATATTCTACAGGTTCCTCTTTTTTTGATTTACCAAATAATTTCCATTTGGACATAATTCAACGCACCTTAATGTTTTTCTTCTGTCAATAGGTTAAGCTTTCTTTATTGATAAATCTTTTCTTCATATAAAAATAGGTGTTTTCGAAAAACATTTAACAAGAATACTTTATTCGAAGTTACCTAAAAAAATACTAAAAGGGGCTTATGGTCTAGTGGTTATGACGTCGCCTTCACACGGCGGAGGTCGCCGGTTCAAATCCGGCTAAGCCCATATTGTTTATCCTAATAAATAAGAAAAGTAGAATTTATTATTATATGTTCCTTCGTATACATCATTCCAAGCACTTCGATAATATAAATCTACATCTATTTCCGTGATGTC
>JAHWGK010000246.1 GCA_020054495.1 Thermoplasmata archaeon
TTCCTCTTCTCTCTTCATCTCTTCTGCTTCTTTATTTCTCTCTCTCTCTCTTCATCTCTTCTGCTTCTTTAGTCTCTCTCTCTCTCTCTCTCTCTCTCTCTCTCTCTCTTTGTCTCTCTCCTTTATCTTTCTAACGAGGGAGAGAAAGGATCGTCTTAAAACATTGAGCCAATCAATTTTGGTACCTTTACCAATGGCAAGTTTGTTGCATCTTCTTGGTCATCTGGGTAGGGTCGTCCAATGATACGTTGTTCCACTTCCAATGCATAGATTGCATCATCTATACTGATTGCTTCCACCAAAAAGAGTACATCGTCATCTGGACGTAGAAAGAATACTGGTGAAACGTAGTCTGGTTCCCAGTAGGAGATAAAGTATGCTACTCTACCACTGGGTTTCTTCGTAACGAAGAAATAGAGACTATCCTTTGAATCCTTGTGTGGAAGAACACTATATTGCCATCCAGCACGAATAAAATCGCTCAAACCAATGTGATGTACAC
>JAHWGK010000247.1 GCA_020054495.1 Thermoplasmata archaeon
ATAATATATGGATTTTTATTAAAAGATGTTACTACCAAGGTTACTGTTTCAGTATCAGATATAGGCTGATCAAAATTTATAATACATTCACCATTTTCATCTGTATAATTAAATCCAAGAAGTATGTTGTTACTAGATATCGCACATAAAGCATTTTCAGTATTTGCAACATTTACTTCAAATGTTGTTGAACCTAATATTAAAGATGGTGAATGAGTAACGGTCATATTAGCTGGAGCATCAGTTCGAAGTACAAGTGATGGATCCCCAAAAATATGCCAATAATCTGTTTCCCCATATCCACTAGATCCATATTCATCATTCATATGCATGCAACCATTTGCATGTATACCACCAATTGTATGCATGATATTGTTTGGATTTTGCTCAGTTAATAAATCATTCATTTCATCTTGAGCGTCCATAGGCGGAGCCCAACTCATACTTACTGAAGAACCAGTTATAGCTATAGCACCTGTTGGTTCACCATTGTGTGTTGCT
>JAHWGK010000248.1 GCA_020054495.1 Thermoplasmata archaeon
TTTTCTAATTGTTCTTTTTGTAATCTTTTAACAGCTGATGATGGATTATCAAAATTTTCTATATATAATGGTATGATTTCTTGTTCTCCATCATTGTCATAATGAACAGCTAATGGTGTTGCTATAAGTGCATAAAAATGGCTACTATCAGAAACTTTTATTGCTTCAGGCATATTAGTTATTGTTCCATAAGAATTTAAAATTTCATCTTTATCTGCGGTTTTCGATTCTATTTCTTCTTCCCAGTAATAAATACCGATTGATGCTATAACAAGTATTATTACTCCTAAAACTACTACTAACTTATCATTTTTCTTCATATTTTTATCCCCCATGGATTATTTTTATATGTGAATTTCTATATTTGTGTCTTTCTATATAATATTTTCTATTATAATTACTAACATTATATCTATCTTTTGTATATTATAGATAGAATATAAAACTTCCGCTATGAAAATAACAAAAGAGATTCTATTTGTTAAGAATATTTCTTCTCT
>JAHWGK010000024.1 GCA_020054495.1 Thermoplasmata archaeon
AGCGAAGCTGGATGTATAATGTGGAATATTGGTTTTGACTCAATTTCACAAAAAGCTCTTAATAATGCAGGTAAAAAAATAAACAAAGTTAATGAGTATGAATCTGTTGTAAAAAAAATCCATGATTATGGAGTCGCTGTAGTTGCTCAATTTATTTTTGGTTTTGATGCTGAAAATAAAGATATATTCCATAATACTATTGATACAATTAATAAAATTGGAATAGATATTCCTGCTTTTAATATTCTAACACCTTTTCCAGGAACACCATTATATGATAGATTAGATAATGAAGGAAGAATTCTAACAAGAGATTGGACAAAATATGATTTAACAAACGTGGTTTTTCAACCAAAAAATATGTCCATAAACGAACTTTATGAAGGAACAAGGAAAGTCGCTAAAAAATTTTATTCTATGTCTAATATTCTTAAACGAACAATTAACACCTTGGAAAATACAAAAAATCTTTTCAATTCATATTACGTGTTACAAAGGAATTTAAAGTATAGAGAACGGTATAAAAACCAATTTAATTTTTAGATTATATTTAATAATAAAATAACGAAATATGCGTGGAAAAATGAAAAAGAGAATATTAATTTTAGGCGGAGGCTCTGGAGATGTTGGTCGTGATGTTTCCCGCATTTTATTATCTAATATGGATATAGTCGACAAATTAACAGTCACATCTCGAAATTTAGATGTTGCACAAGAATTTGTTAGGAAATTAAAAGACGATCGTGTTATTCCTATAAAACTCGATGTAACAGATATATCTCAATTGAAGAAAATTATGCAGGAGCATGATTTAGTAGTAAACACAGTAGGTCCATTTTTTCGGTATGCAATCCCAATTATTAATGCAGCTATTGAAACTAAAGTAAATTATATTGATATTTGTGATGATATTGAGCCTACATGGGAAGCGCTACAGCTTGATCGATTTGCAAAAAATGCAGGAATTTTTATTCTCTTGTGTATGGGTTGGTTCCCGGGGATATCAAATCTTAGAGCAAAAGCCTTAGCTAGTCAAATGGATAAAGTTGATGAGATTGTTACCGCTTGGGTATTGGGAAAAAAGACAATGGATGGTGAACCTTCTTCAGGAATGGCCGGAACAGAACATTTTATCAATGCTCTAACTGGAAATATTATTACCTTTAGGAATGGACGAAGAGCAATTATCCCAGCTTTTCGAAAAGGAGTACAGCTCAAATTCCCAGAGCCACTTGGGTCATATACTTGTTACCAATTAGAACATCCTGAACCTGTAACTCTACCATATGTAATTCCTGGGATTAGAACTGCATCTAACTTAGGAGCATTGTACCCTCATGATCGTAATAAATCAATACGTATGTTAACTAGAACTATTGATTATAAACTTCTCTCGCTAGGGTTTGTAAATAAGTTGTTAGCTTTGTTATCCAAAACTAAAAGTAAAACAAATTTACCTATTATGAATGGCACCTACGTAGCTTGCATAGGTATAAAAAACGGAAAAAAAGGGCAATTGCGCTATAGTGCTACTAATACTAGTGTTACAACAGCTGAAGCTACAAGTCAACCATTGGCATGTGCAGTTCTTCATGCTATAATTGGCGATAAAATCAAACCCGGTGTTTATCTTCCAGAAACAGCAATTGATATTGATGATCTAGTTCAACTAGGCAATAAGTTGAAGCTTTCATTTTTTATAAATGCAAAAGAAGAAACTGTATGGACTGAAGAAATAGATTCTTTGGAAACAACATAAAGCTTAGCTCATTTTTTTATTTTTCACTTTCACTATAATTTTTTTCTTTTTTACTGAAACAAGTTTTTTTAAATCAAGAGTGACGCTTTTATTAATTGCATACTCTTCTATTGGTTTTTTTGGTAACTTTCCGTCTACCTCATAAATATAATACCCATCCTCTCCGTCTATTGATCTAATATATTGGTGTTTTCCAACTTTTTTTACTTCAATACCAGGAACCTGTTTTAAGGCATCAAATATACTTTTTTTCTTATTTATTTCAATCAGAGATTCTTGAGTAAATGGTTCTAATGCAACTTCTAAATTTTTAATTTTTGCAGTTAATACATATGTATTTCCAAATATTCTCTTATTAATCAGGCCAACATGTTCAAGAATTTTGATATGTCTTGAAGTAACTGGGACAGATATATTTAGTTCTCTAGCTAATCCTGACAGGTGCATTTCTTTATGTATCAGTATCTTTAGAATCTTGATTCTAGTAGAGCTGCTTAGCGCCCGAAATATGTTATCGTTACTCATTTAGGTAAGAATCGTTATCAAAAATGTTAGATTTTAATCTTTTGCAATAATTTACCTATTTATGAATCAGAAAAAAAGAAGTAATATTATCTATACTTCAAAGATCCTTATACCGCTGATAATTGTAATAAGCTTATTCTTAGGCGGGATAAGCACTGGAATTATTACCTTTGAATCTCCTAATAAAATAATTAATACAGGAAAAGCATCAGCAACTATAGAAATTGACTTTGGAGATGGAATAGCATACTCAAGTGTTTTCACCTTGGACAATTCAACAGTTTTTGAATTTCTACTTGAAGTTGAGAAAAATGGAGACATTAACATAGAAACAACCTATTGGGAACAATTTGATAGCTATATTGTTGATTCAATAACCTATCAAGGTACTAAATATGAAGCTGGTCTTAGCGCATACTGGGCATTTTATATAAATGGACAACCTGCCATGGAGGGTGCAGACAAGATATATGTACAAAATGATGATTTAATCGAATGGAAGTTTGAAAAATTTTAAGATAAAAAAAGAAAATATTTAAAGAGAATTGATATTATGACGCAAGGGATTAAAATGATCGGAAAAATTTTTGAAAATAAAAATAGGTTAATGCTGGCCGTATTTCTAATCACAATTGGATCAATTATAAGGGTTTTTCTACATAATAATCTTCCAGGATCGCCATCGATTTACATCACAATAAATGGTGTTACTCAACCAATGTTTATGTTGGATTTATTCTTTGTTATTGCACTAATTTCTATTATTAGCGGATTGCTTCTTGGAGGGTATTACATGTTTATTGTACCTATTTCAATAATGGTAATAACTGATGCCATACTTGGTAACAACTGGATATTATTATTTACATGGTCAGGTTTTGCTATACTAGGGCTCATTGGATACATGCTAAAAACTAAAAAAAGTCTGACACTACGACATACACCTAGAATACTTGGAGCAGGAATCGGTGGTATTTTATTATATGACATTTGGACTAACTTTGGAACATGGCTAGGTGGATGGTATACTCATACATGGGAAGGTCTTGCACTTTGTTATACAAGAGCACTCCCGTTTATGTTCTGGCATCTACTATCAACGACAATAGCAATAACACTCGTAATAGTTCCAATTATATATCTGAAGGAACATAATGTGACTATCCCTGATTTCCAAATTAAACCATTAGAAAAGAAAATATCAATTGCCGCACCAGTGGTTTTAATGGTAATAGCACTTATAAGTCTAATAGTGTAAAACCACTCTTTTTTTCTTTTTGTGCAAAACACTTTAAACATAGATATAATTTCAAGAGTGTATGATTTATCCTTTAGATGACGCTAGAAAGGAAATAACATCCTTACTAAAGAAAGTTTTATCTCAACTAGAATATGATTGTAAAGTAAAACTGGAGATTCCTCCAGGAGGTTTAGGTGATTTTGCTTTTCCATGTTTTTCGTTGGCACCTATAGCAAAAAAATCACCCAATGACATAGCAAAAGATATTGCAAAAAAGATAGAAAAAGGCAAATGGATTGAAAAAGTCGAAACGAATGGTGCCTATGTAAATTTCTTTATTGATAATAAAAATCTTAAAAATTCAACAATAAAATCTATCCTTATAAATCAGAAAAATTATGGATATCTGGCAAAGAAAAATAAAAAAGTGATTGTTGAGCACACCTCAGCTAATCCAAATGGACCACTACATGTAGGAAGAGCAAGGAATCCTATTATTGGTGATACTATTGTTCGAATTTTCAAAGCAGCTGGTTATAACGTTGAGTCACAGTTTTATCTTGATGATATGGGTAAGCAGGTTGCAATTTTAGCTTGGGGGGTTAATAATCTAGAATTAAAAGATGTTCCAAAACCAGAATACAGCAAACCTGATCATCAAACAGTTGGATTTTACCAATTAGCTAGCACTCTTATGGGAAAAGATGAAAAAGTTTCAAAACAAATTGGTGAAATAGTAAAAAAAAGTGAAGAAGGGGAACAAAAAGCAATAGATCTTGTACATGATGCATATGCTCCGGTTTTAAAGGGGATAAACGAAAGCCTGAATCATATTAATATAGCTGTTGACAAATATGTCCCTGAATCAAATTTTGTCAGAGATAAAAGCGTTGATTTTGTTGTTGAAAAATTAAAGCAATCAAAATATTGTGGCAAAGAAGAAGGCGCCTTTTATCTAGATATGGAACCTTTTGGAATTCAGGGTAGAAATACAAAATTTGTATTTCTCCGTAAAGATGGAACAACCCTTTATGCAACCAGAGATATAGCTTATCATCTATGGAAAGCAAAACATGCCGATTTACTGGTAAATGTACTTGGTGAGGACCATAAACTTGAATCAAAACAAGTCGAAATAGCATTGAATCTAGTAGGTGCAAAGATGATTCCTAGAGTAATTTTCTATTCGTTTGTATCTCTTCCAGGTGGAAAAATGTCTACTAGACGCGGAAGAGTTGTATATATTGATGATCTCATCGACGAATGTGTAAAACGTGCATATGATGAAGTTAAAAAAAGACGGGGAAAAGAACTCTCAGAAAAAAAGATGAAAGAAATAGCAGAAAAGATAGGTATAGGTGCTTTGCGTTACAACATCATAAAAGTTCAACCTGAAAAAGATATAGCTTTCAAATGGGAAGAAGCATTAAACTTTGAAGGAAACGCCTCACCGTTTATTCAATATTCTCATGCACGCGCCTGTAGTATCCTTTCAAAAAAGCAGGATGAAATAAAAGATGTTGATGCTACTTTATTAAACCATGATTCAGAAATAGATCTGATAAAAAAATTAGCCAGGTTTCCAATTGTTATTGATGATGCATGCGAAGGGTGCAAACCACATAGCATAACTAATTATTTATTCGAGGTTGCCTCTCAGTTTAACCAGTTTTACAGGGATTGTCCTGTTTTACCAGAAAAAAATAACAAACTCAGAATTGGAAGACTTGCATTGGTTGATTCAACAAGAATTGTAATACAAAACGGTTTAGACCTTCTTGGTATTGTTGCGCCTGAAGAAATGTAGAATAAAATGCTATTATTCTGATTTTATATCAACAAAAACAAATTCAATCCGATTTTTTAGAAGATCTGCTATGCAATTCAGTAACTTCTCTATCTGAGAGTGCACCTTTATTAACTAATTTCATCATAAGGAAATTATTGTGGTTCAATAGATAGTTAACTTTTTCATTTACTTGTGAAATCATTTCAGTCTGTTGAACAATTTCCTTTTCACGACTTTTTGTATAATTCAATATGTTTTCAATTTCTTTAGTCTTACTTTTTACTAAAGAATCAATATTTTTTTCAATTTTACTAGATATAGATTTTATTTCATCTGCAAGAAGTTTTTGATTATCCTCTTGAATTTGTTTTAAGATTTTATCTTTGAATTCATCTAAATCCTGTAGCTTTTTTATTAGTTCTTTTGCGCCTCCTACTCTTTGTTGCAACAACTCAATTTTTGATTTCTCCATGGAAATCATCTGATCTATCTGTGTGCATTTATCATTTAATTCTGAAATTTTAAGTTGTAAATATCCTTCTTTCATATAACACCCTCAAAATTTTTTTAATACCTTTAAATAGAATTTCTTTTAAAAATATAGCTCTCAATTTTAAAATTCTAATTTTCTAGTAATTAACCACAACTAATTTGTTACATCTCATCTCATTTCCATAATATGCTGTTATACCAAACTGAAAAATATATCAAATTAAATATCCTGCTGACCATACAATGCAATACAAACAAGTAAAAGTTGACTTTTTATTAAATAAAATAACAACAAAGGATAAACTATTTGGTGGAGACTACACAATTGATCCTTATCAAAACTGTGAATTTGGATGTTTATATTGTGACTCGTCGTTTGATAAAACAATTTATGTTAAAATAAATGCAGTGGAAACTCTTGAAAAAGAACTAGAAAAATCAAAAAAAGGTACAATAATAGTTGGCTCTGTTCATGATCCATATCAAAAAATTGAAGAAGAATTCCATATCACCAGAGATTTACTAAAAATCATTGAACAAAATGGTTTTCCTTGTCACATTCTAACAAAATCAGATTTGGTGATTAGAGATGTTGATATTCTCTCCCAGATAGAAAATTGTTTTGTAACAATAAGTATAACATCTCTGAGAGAGTCTATTACAAAAATTTTTGAAAAAAATGTGCCTTCACCAAAAATAAGATTGCAAACTATTAAAAAGCTCACAAATGAAGGTATTAGATCAGGTCTAGCATTAATACCTGTTCTTCCATATATCGTTGAAAAAGAGTTTAAAGATATTTTTAATTCTGCAAAGATTCATAGCGCTCAGTATGTTCTACATAAACATCTGGAACTTAAAGGCGATCAAAAAACATTTTTCATTAACATTTTAAAAGAGTTCTATCCAAGTCTTGTTGAAAAATATAAAAAATTGTATGAAAACAACTACATGCCAGATGATAAATATATTCTAAAAATTAATAATCTTATTAATGAACAGTGTAAAAATTTTGAATTAATGAATAAAATTTAGGTTATAAGAACGCAATTAATATATAAAGTAAATATTATGGCTGAATTTGTAATTGCATGAATATAGAATCACGTAAGATTCTTGAAAAACAACACTACGCTTTAGTTGGACATCATTCAGGTGTAAAACTTTGTCACTGGATGAGACAAAGCTTACTTTTTAAAAGAGAATGTTATAAGCAAACATTTTATGGAATAAAGTCGCATCGTTGTTTGCAAATAACTCCATCTATAAATCAATGTAATCAAATGTGTTTATTTTGTTGGAGGCATCAAGGCTTTACTGAAAAAGATTTCAAGGAAATTGATGATCCAAAATATATTTTAGATACTTCAATTGAGGCTCAGCGAAAACTTATAACTGGTTTTAAAGGCGATGAACGCTGTGATCAGAAAAAATGGAAAGAAGCAAATGACCCTAACATGTTAGCATGTTCATTAACTGGCGAGCCTACATTATATCCAAGACTTGGAGAATTTTTTGAAGAATGTCATCATCGTGATATTACAACCTTTTTGGTTACAAATGGGACAAATCCTGAGGCACTAGAAAAATTGCATCCATTGCCTAAACAGCTTTATGTTTCAGTTGTCGCACCAAACAAAGAGGTTTATAAAAAAATCTGTGCCCCATTGATTTCTAATGGCTGGGAAAAGATAAATCAAACATTAGAATTGCTTCCGTCATTGGATACAAGAACTGTAATACGCCATACTTTAGTTCAGAATTGGAATATGGATGAAAAACATGTCAAGGAATATGCTAAACTTGATGAAAAAGCATCACCATTGTTTATTGAGCCTAAAGGCTATGTTTTTGTTGGATATTCTAGAAAAAGAATGAATATTTCCAATATGCCGTCTCATAATAGTGTGAATGCTTTTGGAAACGCTCTTGCAGAATGCTTAGGCTATGAGTTAGCAATGGAGAAACCAGACTCCAGGGTGGTATTGTTATCTAGAAATACAAAAACGACAAGGTTTGACAAACAAAGTTAATAAATCATTAGTTTAACAATATAAATTAATGAAAAGTAACAGAAGGGTATTTACAATATTAATTATAGTTTTTCTATTAACTACGTTATTTAATATTAGCTCAGTTGCATTAAGTAATCAGACTTCCAATCCTGTTGATAAAACATCAGTTGATAATGAACCAGATTTTGAGGGATACATAATTCAGTTTAAAGAAGAGCCTGTTTTGAAATTTAAACAACGAATAAAGGAGAAAATAAAAACTTTTTTTTCACATATAACTGAAAAAGCTGCTGATGTTTTATTAAATCAAAATGTTCAAAACTATAAAGACAAACTTTTATCTATTCACAGAAAAGCAAAAGAAGATGTTTTAAAACTTATGGGGGGCGATCTTGCATCTGAAAAGGTCTGCTCTAGAGAGTTTACAGATTTGTTTAACGGCATAAAAATAAAAGATACCTCTGTTGAAATTGTTGAGAAAATTAGGGATTTACCATATGTAAAAAAAGTTACTCCGGATTATAAGATTTCTATTTCTTTGGATGGATCTATCCCACGTATAGGTGCAGATGAAATTTGGAACTATCATGATACCGCTGGAAAGAGCATAACTGGAGAAGGCATATCTATAGCAGTTATAGATACCGGAGTAGATTATAATCATCTAGATTTAAAGGATAATTATGTTAAAGGATATGATTTTGTTAATAATGATAATGATCCTAAAGATGACCATGGTCATGGTACTCATTGCGCTGGAATTGCACTAGGTAGCGGAAGATCTTCTGATTATAATTATGTAGGTGTTGCACCGGAGGCTGATTTATATGCTTACAAAGTGCTTGATGAAACAGGTAGCGGGGTTGGATCATGGTTAATTGCAGCTATGGAACAGGCAATCCAAGATGATGTTGATATAATATCCCTAAGTCTTGGAGATAGTGATGATTCTGCAAATCCTGATGATGACCTTAGCGAGGCGGCGGATAATGCTGTAAATGAAGGTGTTGTCGTAATTGTAGCAGCTGGAAATAATGGAACTGCTGGACCTATCAGTTCACCGGGATGTGCAAGAAATGTAACTTGCGTTGGAGCATCTGATTATAATGACCAAGTTGCATATTTCAGTTCACGTGGACCTGTAGAATGGGATGGAAAAACTTTAATGAAACCTGATATCGTTGCTCCAGGTGTAGAAATTAAAAGTACTAGAAAGGGCGGTGGATATACGATAAAAAGTGGAACTTCTATGGCAACTCCTCATGTAGCTGGAGCAGCTGCTTTAATGCTCCAAGTAAATCCAGATTTAACACCTGAAGAAGTAAAAACAGCATTAAAAGAAAATGCTGTTGATCTTGGATATGAAGAAAACGCACAGGGTAGCGGAAGAATAAATGTATCTGCTTCCATTGAAATAGATCAAGAAATTATCATAAAATCACCATATAGAGTCACAGAAGGAAAAAATTTCTCAGTATCAATTAGAGATAGTAATAATAATTCAATTGAAGCAATAATATTTGTAATTAATCCATTACACCTACCAAGATTGAAATATGGAGCTTCTGTTAGTTTTAAAGCACCGGCTATTATTAATCCATTGAAGCCTAGTTTGAATAGTAGAATTTTTGTAATAAATTTCAAAAAACAATTCACAAGAGAAATAGAACTAATTGTAACAAATGGTCATTAATCCTAATCGCTCATTAAGTCTTCTCCACCTTCAAATTGTAACTGTATTTGGGTATAGAGATCTTCAATTCCCTGGAAATTTTCGTTACCTATCGGAAATATTTTACCATGAATATCAAATTCGTTTATTATGCGAAGTATTCCCTCACTCATTTCTCTATAGGCTGATGCCTCCTCGTTAATTATGGCGTTACCTAGTTTATCTGGGTCATTAGACCAAATTTCTACTTGTTGTAATTCATTATCTGATAACATATCTGCCTTACTAAGAATGTTTATTTGAGATTGATTAAGTCTAAAATTAGTACTAATGGATAAAAGCAGTTGGGATATAAAGCCAGATGCTGTCTTTGCTAAAGCTGGATCTAAAATATAGGCTATAATTGATCTCTCAGGATTAAGAAATTTAATTATGTATTTTCCTGCCTCTCTAAAAACAAAGAGCTCTAATTGTCCAGGAGTGTCCATAAGAATATAATCTGTTTTAAATGACGCAATACTTTTCTTAATATCATCAGTGTTTAAAGCAAGCATATCTGCACAGGCTATTTGAGCACCATTTGGCCCAAGTCCATAAGAGTCCATTATTTCTTTGAGCGAAATCCAATCACGTATGTCAACATCTGGTTTATAAGGAAGATTTTCAGCACCTGGATCAAGATTAACAGTGATTGCATCAAGCCCTCTATGGTTCATCCATTGTTGAAAATTATATGTTAATGTGGATTTCCCAGAGCCTGCCGTGCCAATAAAGTAAACAAATATTTCTTCTTTCATGATTACATACCACGTAACTCATTCATATGGTTAATTCGTTTTTCAACGAGTTCTGTTGTACCAATATCATGTCTAATAAAAATATGATCTCCTTTTACATGTGTTAATGCATTCTCACATATGTCCTCTGCGCTAAATAACGTATCAGATATTCCTACAACTGCAAGCGATCGTGAGGTTGTTGTTAAAACATAATTATTATCCTTGTTTACGGATGCATAAAATAGTTGAGATCCAGTATTTTTTATGCTTTCTTCATCTACTATGACTTTTTCACCAACCATGCTTTTAACACCGTATCCTTCAGGAACGACATATTTACAAACAGTTGATTTCTTTTTCATCTGCATTTTTTTACTGTTTAGACTACCATCAAGCATGCTTTTACAAATATCAATAAAATCAGTTTCTAAAAGAGGAAGTACATTCATAGCTTCAGGATCACCAAAACGAGCATTAATCTCAATTATTTTTGGACCATCCCTTGTTAACATAAACTGGCCATAAATAGGGCCAACATATGGACATTCTTCTTTGTTAAGTGATTCTACAATCTTTTGAAGGATAGCTGCTCCTTCTTCATAATCACTTCTTGTAAGAAATGGCAGTAGACCATTTTCACATGAATATGATCCCATACCTCCAGTATTTCCACATATAGCAACCCTATTATTTCTTCTCACCATTAAAAAACCGGTGGAAACGGTTACACAACCAATTAGGTCATTATAATTTATAGTATCTATATTGTATTTTCTAATAGACGTTTTGTTCCTTTTTTTCATTTCTATTGAATAAATTGGAGACGCTCTATATTTCTTCTTATTTATTGGATTTGTCATTGTTTTTCTTTTATCCATAGTTATTATTCCAGTATAGTCTGATTTAATTATCATTTCTTGTATGTCGTCTATTAATTTTTTTGAACTGCTACAAAACCTCATCTTGCCTTGATGTATATCACCATCACCTAAATTGAACGATTCAAGAAAACATAATATAATGTCAGCCTTTGCATTTTTTATATAATCTGGAATATATTTTTTATTTGAAGTTCCAAATTTTTCAAGATATGTAGCTAATTGTGTTGAATTAATTCTAAATTTATTATGATGTTCTTCGTAAGTAAAATTGAACGGTAATTTATTAATTATGTCCTTCATCTTATTGAAATTCTTTGATTTTAATGTCTGGCAAATATAAACTCTCTTTGCCGATTTTTCTTTTGAAACACATCCTTCAGATAGGTAAATTCCTAAAAATTTGACCCAATCCTTAAAACTAATCTTTAAACTTTTAAACTTTCTATTAAATCCATAATCATACTCAGGTAAAATAAAAAAATCAGGGTTATTTCCATCCCAAATTGTAGATTGATAAAAATAATTTTCTCCCAAGTAATCTTTTGCTTTAACAATAAAATTTCTTTTATTTCTATTCCTTGGTTGAACTAACATTCTGTGATTAGGTGTCACAAGTAAGTCTATGTTTCTATTTTTAAAGTTAAACATTTCTCCTTTATATTTCATCCAATATTTTTTAATAGGTTCCTCAAATGATAGTTCTCTACTTATTGGATTAACTACTGCTACCTTTTCATCTAAATGTACACTATCAAAAGTCTTCCAACCATCTTCTGTTAGTAATTCTGTATCTTTGGAATAGCAATTAGGTCCTTGATCTCCAGGAAGTAATCGTTTATGGTCCTGCACAGCATGGAGAGGCATTATAGTTGTTCCATCCGAAAAGGCTTGAAGTGTAAATTCTTCACCTATTGCTTTTTCCTCAACAAGAATCTTGGCTTGTCCTCCAATTTTTTGATCAATAACTTCTTGCACATACTCAAGTGCTTCATCAATACCGTTAAAATGATCACCAGAGACTCTTACGCCTTTTCCACCTGTTAGACCAATAGGTTTGAGAGCTACTTTACTATTTAACTCTTCGATAAATCTCCTTGCTTTTTTTACATCGGTAAAGGTCTCACATTTAAGTTGGCCTGGAATTTTGTATTTCTTAAGTAGATTTCTCATCCATTCTTTGTCTGTTTCAATTCTTGCTGCTTCCTTTGTAGGTGAGCATGCTTGTATACCAGCTTTATTCAACTCATTTACAATTCCAACTGCAAGTGGAGCTTCAGGTCCTACAATTACTAAATCAATCTCTTTTTCCTTTGCATATTCTACAACATTCTCAACATTTGTCTCTTTTTCTTTTAGAAAATCTTTTGACAATGCTCTAATACCTGGATTTAGATTGTTCATAACAGAAAAAAGTTCTACATCTTTTGAACGACATACTGCATCACAAATAGCATGTTCTCTAGCGCCACCACCAACTACCAATACTTTCAAATAAATCAAACTCCCGGAGCTTTTCCGAATACAATTCGAATATTTAATCTAAACTATTTTTTTAACTGTGTTATATTTTTTCTCCCTCAAGCTATATATCTTAAAGTAATAGTTAGAATTTAAACTTTTTTCAAAGGTTTTTTAACATATATAAAATAGGTCTACCCAAAGGTTGAAAAAAAGAATTGTTATTTTTTTAAATTCTTTTTTAACTAGTAAATATATAAACTATGGTAGACAAATAATTGATTGTATTTATAGTAATCTAATAATAGAGTTACTTTAGCATTGCTCTGATTGTTTTTTTTCTTATACAATTTGCTTAACTTCTTCATTATATAATTCCTCAAATTCTTCAACGTTTTCGATTTCAAATGGGTCCAGACTAGGGAATAGATCATTGTTGCGTAGTGGTAAAGGTGGGATATAATAGTAGTTTGGATAGCCTTGGTTATTTTCAAAGTCACACCAGTAATTACCTTTACTGCCTGTGAGTTTGGTTTTATACCAAGTGTTGGTACCAGTATCTCTAGCATTTTGATTGTTGTTAATGAAGTTGTTATAATAGACATGGTTGTCTAAAGTAAGATAATTTGAATAGATGCCATATTCTACGTTTTCTTCTATATTGTTAGCGATGATATCGTTTCCAAAAGGAATACGTGATTTGAAACCAGGGTCTGCATTTGGATCTATAAAACCAAGCAATTCAAGCCCATAATTATTATTTTTTATATTGTTCCTGGAAATGGTGTTGTCAAATATGCGCCCTTCGATTAATATGCCTCTATGGTTGTTATCTGTAATCTCATTTTTTTCAACAATGTTTTGATGTGATTCATATAACCAAATACCAACGAAATTATTTTTGATAATGTTTTCAGTTATCTGATTGTTATTTGAAGCCATTGCAAAGATGCCACTAGCATAGTTATTTACAATACTGTTATCAGTAATGATGATGTTATCATCATTGGAAAAATCAATACCGGTCTCATGATTATTTGTGATAGTGTTATAAGAGATTTCAATGTTCTTAGAATGACTTATATCGATGCCATGCCTATTATTATCTGTAATAATGTTGTGGGAGACAATTAAGTTTTCAGAGTGATCTATATCAATTCCTTTATCGTTGTTTGTAATAGTATTCCTAGTAACAGAACTATTTGACACAAAATCTAGAAGAATGCTATAATCGTTATTTGTAATAGTGTTATCATTAATGACAGTGTTATCAGCTTTATCTACATTGATACCATCCCAACCGCAATTTGTAATAATATTATTTGTTACGATGGTATTATTTGAATCGCCCTTTATTAAAATGCCATGGTCACTTGCACTACTAATATAGTTATTAGAAAGAATATTGCTCATCGAGTCGCTTTTAATAGTAATGCCATTATCAAGAGTTGGGGAGATAACGTTTTCAGAGACAACACTGTTCGAACAATCACTCAGCTGGATTCCCCCATGATCTGAGAGAATGTTTTCACGGACTGTATGATGAGATGAATGCCATAAACGTATCCCTCCTAATTTTACCGTGAATCTACATACAGTTATATAATCAGCATATTCAAACTCAAGTGTTGTATCAATAATTGTTGATTCTTGATTTTCACCGATCAACTTGATTGATTTGCTCACATAAAGATAATCTGAATATATACCATTGAAAACAAAAACAGTGTTTCCATTAGACGCAGCAGCTATTCCATCTACAATAGTTTGATAGGGATGTTCAAAAGTTCCATCCCATGGACCTTGTGTATTATCATCATCAACATAGATATAGATGGAGGGTTCACAGTTCACAGCATTAACAGTCACCATAGACGTTGTCAATAATACGCCTATTACGATTATTGATAGTATTATATTTTTCATATCTACCTCACCAGTTAATATAGCTTGATTACCACTATTTTTCTCTTTAAAGGTTTATAAAGATTGTTTGACAATCATTATCAAAAAGCAAGTCTTACATTTATTTCATTTCAATATTTTTTCAAAATATTACTTACAGATAACAGAGGATTAAAACTTATTTCAAGATTCTGTAGTTTTTCTTCTGCTCCGCTTTCACGGTCAACCACTACTAAAACCTCGTCAACTATTCCCTGATTTTCGCGGATTATTTTTACTGTTTTGACAACTGAATTTCCACTTGTTGTTACATCTTCAACAATCAGAACTCTTTTATCTTTTACTTCCCCACCCTCTATTTGTTTACCAGTTCCATGTTTTCTTTTTTCTTTTCTTATAATTACATATGGAATATTTGTCTCTAGTGATAATGCTACAACAAGGGGTACAGCGCCAAGTTCCATACCTGCAAGAAGATCGTATCCAACTGTGTATTCAGCCATAGCTTTAGCAATTTTTTTGAGAATATCTGGATTGGTGATCGCTTTTTTGATATCGATATAGTAATCACTAATTGCACCCGATGTTAAAACAAATCGTCCAAACTGTATTGCCCCACATTCTTTAAGCAGCTGTATGAGATCTTCTTTATCCATATAAAAAGATGTAATGACAGATTGTAATAAATAATTTTATAAAAAATTGGGTAAGGATACAATATACATTATATCCCTACACAAGTGTAGTTTAGCGTATTTGGTAAAAATTAGTTCCAGAATTATATACGTCCCACTTTTGCTCGTCAACTTTTCCACGTTCTATATCCTCCCATGAATAAATTGGACGAGCACTAATGGTGAGTTCTCCTGTTATAACCAGTTTTCCATTTTCAAATAATAACACATCGATTTTGTAGCTATTATTTGAGAGCGCAACAGGTATTTCAACTTCAGTAGTTGATTCTGCATTAATTATATCAATCTCAACATCAGTTTTAAAGACAGCAAAATTATTTTTCGTTTCAATTACATATGCAATTGCTTTGATTTCCCCTGATTCTTTTTCCCAGGTATTTGTTATATATAGATTGCATGTTACATTTACTGTATCATTTGTTTCGTCTGTCTTTAAAAGATAAGTCTTATCAACAAATAGATGTTCATCTGGATAAATTTTTCCTGCAATAGTTGATTCTAATAATCCAGGTAAAAATATCCCAAGTATAATAATTAGTATGACAAATATGCCTGTGAGTGCACCAGCCTTTTTTGTTTTTTTAGTAATTTTCATATAATCACCAATTTTAATATTGAACATGTGAAATATATAAAAGATCTGAAAACGTTCGGAAATTTCCAAACGTAAACAGACAGTATTTAAATAAGCTAGGAATAATTACTAATATAGATATGCCAAAAGTCACTCTTGATATGAATACCTTCAAAGCCCTTGCTTCGGATACTAGGTTAGATATCTTGAGAACTCTCGATGGTAAAAAGATGAGTTTGAATGATATCAGCAAGGCTACAAAACTTAACAAAGCAACTCTACATGAACATCTAGCAAAACTAAACGAAGTGGGCTTGGTAAAAAAAAAGGAGAGGGAAGGACATAAATGGGTATATTATAAACTTACTTGGAAAGGAGAAGGTTTATTACATCCTGAAAATACAAGGATTGTTGTATTATTCACCACTACTTTTTTAACGCTATTTTTTGGGATTGTAATGTTAGTTAACTATGTAAAAGGATATGTCATTGGAAAGGCTGTAAATTATTTAGGAACTGGCTCCACTTTATTATATGAAGCAGAACCTGCGGGAATTGGTGACATACTAATTCCGCAGGCTATGCAAAAGTTTTCTGATAGCGCACTTGTTAGTGTTCCACTTGCTAATCAGACTAACAGTCAACTTTCACAAGTTTTGGTTGATGAGCTAGAATTAAAAGGTACTGTTGGTAATACAATTTCACCGTTAGACATAAGCTGGGAGTCGGATTCGGTATATAGCTATATTGCAACAGAAGATGTCTTCGGTAAAGGTAACGCTGTTGCCGGCGATGAAATGGCTAATGCAGCATCAAATGTTCCAGCATCAATGGTAGCTATTGTACATGATCCTGCGTTACAATATATTGCTATTGGGTGTATTGTGATCTTTTCAATCCTTCTTTCTATAGGCATTTGGAAACTATGGAAAAACAGGAAACCAAAATTCTGAAACTTCCCCACCTACAATATAAACTATTTCGGTTATAAATTGCTTTTTTTAATGAATTTTGATTTTATGAATTTCTTCTAAGTTTTCGCCTTCATCGAAAAAATCAAACAAAGTTTTTTGCATCCTCATCACCAAATGACCATATGTAAAATGAGGTTATATGTTTTTTGATTGTTCCATTATTACAGAAACAACAGTTACAGTAATTACTAAGCTCTTACCGGCTAAAGGATGATTAAAATCAACAGAAATATTTTCGCCTTTAATTTCCATAATTATTCCAACAAATTTCTTTTCCTCTGAGGAGTTTATAGAAACCTTTGAACCTACCTCTAAGCAAGCGTCAGAGCCAAACCCATCTTTAGGTAAATCAATTACAAGATTCTCAATACGAGGTCCAAATGCTTCCGTTGATTCAAGCGTCATCGTCTTTGATTCTCCTAATTTCATATCTATTAGAGCATTTTCTATTGATTTTGGGAGGATTCCTTCACCAACAGTTACTTCCAGAGGTTTTTCTTCCTCTGTTTTTAAAACGATTTCACCAGTTTTTAATTTTGCTTCAAACAATATATTAACTTTATACCCTTCTTTTACAATGGTCATTGTTTCGCCTTCTTTTAGTTTCCACCAATAAAAAAAGAAACACATAATTCTAATAGTGCATCCATTTCAGTTGTGGGCTATATTGGTCTATTATCCATTCGTATTTAAATATTGTTACTTCTCTTTGGCTTAACTATAAGAATTTCACTATTTACAGAGTTAATTGGCATTTCACATGTATCTTAAGTTTCCATTAATATTTCATTGGTCTAATAGGCTGTCTGAAAAACTCATAATTATACTATAATGTTAAGATTTTTTCCAAAGTCCTAAACAAATTTGGAAATAATTCAAATAACCTATATTTCAATAGGCTTCGATCATGGTTTGTTGGCACATTTCCATTTTCATCTGTCTTTATTAACCACAGATCTCGATATTGAAACATTTTAGATTGGTCAGAGCCTGTTAATATATATCCTCCATCAGTGGTTTGTTGAACAGAAGATCCAACATCATGTTTTTTATCGCCAAATGTTTTCATCCATTTATCACCATTTGTACGAGGATTACATCGTTTTCTTTATTAATTGAAGTAACTTTTAATTGTCATACAACTGGTATAGCAGTAGCAATCAACAGCGTGCATACAAAAATACCTAATATTTTCTTTATTTCTTTTCTCCCTCAGTCATATTTTACAACAGTTAATTAAATATAAATTTTTTATTTAGAAAAGCTAGTTAAGTATCGGGAGAAATATCAGGCGGATTTGGTTACAATAATATAACTATAATTTAAGTTATTTTTAATTGTAGTATAAATTTGGAAAACGAAGTTTTTTATAGATGCAAAATATTAACATCCGTTAATAAGGGGGTTAAGAAGTGAGAAAAAGAATTTTTTATATAATGATAGGAACAATTTTGTTGTTATTAACTATGAGCTTTAGCCAAGCTCTTGGATATTCTGACGAATATAGAAAAACAAATCCAATTATTGATTTAATTGAAGAAAAAAGCGGAGCTCCGTTAGCTCCAAATTGGTACAATAAACCAGCAAATTATGCACAACTTGTTAGTTGGTATCAAACATTGGAATCTAATTATCCAGATTATATAGAAATTTTCAAAGCAAATGAATTGTATGAAACAGGAACAGTTTCAGGTGGTTACGATCTTTATTATGTGAGAATTACTAATGAAAACCTTGGATTACATAAACCAGAGGTTCTTTTTTTAGGTGGTCCTCATGGTGATGAAACTGTTGGAACAGTTGGGCTTTTTTGGTTCACAGATTGGCTTATGAGAATGGCTTTTACTGATGAAGCCAATGAAGAGTTTTCACAAGATTATTTACAGTGGATTGTTGACAATAGAGAAATATACATTGAAGTTTCTCATAACCCATATGGTTTTGATTATGGTCCGCAGAGATATGATAATCATGGTTGGGATCTTAACCGTGAAGCAGACTATGATGGTCCAGGGAGTCCAACTGGTGGTATTTGGGGCAGTGTCCCTGGCCAAACACTTAGAGAATTTATTAATCATCATTTAATTCGTATTGGATGTGATTTTCATGGTGGAGTTCGATTGCTTATCTATCCATGGGCAGATACTCATTCTACTGTTCAAGGTGTAAGCCCGATCAGTGGACGATCTTATAATCATGCTCCTCCTGATTTTTATTTCTACGATGTTAATGGATTAAGAGTTGGTGACTTTATGGGAGATTATGGTGGAGATCTTTATTCAGAAAATATTGGCCCGATTCGTGATTTACTCTATTATTCAATAAAAGGTGGATTAGCTCCTTGGGCATATGGAGCAGATGTTGAAAAAAACCCAGCTGAAGATCCTTATGTTCAGGATGAAATTTTTGGTAATTATCCTGGCGCCGGAGTTTTATGGTGGTCCCCTGAGATGTCAATTACAAAAAATCCATCTGAATCTTCCTTTGGAAATGATACTATTCACAGATATGGTGCTGAGGTTAGACGTTTTGTATTACATCAGACAGACCTTGCCCAACCATACATTCGATGGCAAGCTGGCACAGTTGAAAATGATATTGAAGTTGTACCTGGTACATCTGTCTCTTTTAATTGGCAGGTTAATGGTAGCTTAGTTGTTGATCATACGTATATCCAATGGGGGACAGATCCTGATCCAATTAATAATCCTGATTATCAAACAGTAGATTATGATAACCACACTGGTGAATATTTTGGTGGAACTGGTTGGGACGATGCTGAAAGCGGTTCAACAAATGGAGTAACTTATACTGAAAATATATTACTTACTTCGCCTGGAGATTATTATTTTGTAGCAAACGCTCAAGTTGATCAGGTTTATTCAAATGTACTTGAACCTGATGTTTATGGTGATAAACCATATCTTCGTCTTGTAAAAGAAAGAACAAATGATACTTATTATGAATTGCTGGAAGGTTCTGATGGAACTGAGGAAATATTTGGTCAGACTTGGTGGTACTCACCGATTATCCATATTTCTGTTACTAATGATCCACCAGATAAACCCCGTGAACCTGTTGGCCCTACAAGTGGAACACCTGATATAGAATATACATTTTCTTCAAAAACATCTGATGAAAATGATGATGATGTTTATTATAAATGGGATTGGGACGATGAGACAGTTACTGATTGGGAAGGACCTTATGCATCTGATGAATATATTGAGTCAAAGCATATTTGGAACGAACAAGGCACTTATCAAGTAAAAGTAAAAGCAAAGGATGTTCATGGAGCTGAAAGTGATTGGTCTGACCCACTAGCAGTTACCATACCAAGAAACAAGATGATTTCTCAGTCGGTGATACAGATTTTATTGGAAAAAATTCAATTTTTATTCCCAATTTTATGGAATATATTAAGTTAATTATTAGAAATAATAATATATACTGTGGGAAACTATAATAAATGTTAACTAAAAAATAATATGGGGGCAAAAATATGAAAAGATTTGTAACTTTTCTTATTCCAATACTTTTAATTATACCTGTTATTAGTATCAGTGCTCAAAAGTTAGATTATGAATTAGAAAAATGTAATTCGCCTTCTTATTTTAGTTGGAAAGATATCGATGGAATTGACTATACTACACCAATTAAAGATCAATCACCAGCACCAACCTGTGAAGCTTATGCACTTTGTGCATCTCTTGAAACGATTATGCAATACCAAATAGGAGAGTTATATGGCCCTGATTTATCTGAGAGTCATCTATATTTTTATCCTGGTGGAACAATTGAACAAGGTTATGTTAACATTATTGACGCTGCGGATTATCTAGTAGAATATGGAGTTCCTGATGAAGGATGTTTTCCTGACCCTCATAGAAATTTTGATTATCCTTTTGAAAGCCTTGAAGGCTGGGAGAATAGAACTGTTAAAATTACTGAGTGGGGATGGATAGATAAAGAAAATGTTGAAACTATGAAAAGTGCATTGATAAATTATGGGCCACTCATAATTTGCTTTCGATTTCCTCAAGATTTTTATAGCTATAGCGGAGGTGTCTATAGACCTTCAGGTGGCGACTATGTTGGTGGACATGTTGTAACAATTGTTGGTTATGATGATAGTAAGGAATGCTGGATAGTAAAAAACAGTTGGGGGACAAAATGGGGAGAAGATGGCTGGTTTAATTTGGCATATGATGCAAATATGTTTGCAGAATGGTATGGACCGGATACCGGTGTTATGTATATCGATGGGGTTTATGGAAATCTTCAGCCAGACGTTCCAAAAATTTCAATTGAAAAACCAACGATCAAGCACACATATTTTTTTGGCATTGAATTGCCAATTATTTTAAGATTTCTTAACATACAAGCCGCTGCTCCACGAATAATCGGAAGGCTGTATGTAAAGATACAAGCAGAAAACACAAATAATGTCGAGTTTTATGTTGATAATGAACTTAAATTTACCGATGATGAAGCACCATTTGAATGGAGATTAAAAACCTCGTCTGGTTTACATACTATTGAAGTTTTGGCCTATAATAATGTGAATATATCAAAAGATATTGTTGATGTTTTTGTTTTCATATAGTATTAGAAATGGACATAATTTCTCATTTAAAAAAAATATTACTAGTTAAAACCTGTTTCAAAAAGCTCATTTATGTTAAAATAATGCAATTTTGTTTTATGAGAATGACTTTCTGAATCTGCAAAAGAAATAACAAAATCACCTGTCTCTGGGCATACTGACCACTGATGAAAATCACAAAAAATACTGTTTTTGTTAATGCTAACAAAAACAAATAAAAACAAATCTGTTTCTCCAGTGTAAACTTTCCTTAAGAGGGAAATACTGGAATTTAAATTGATATCGCCCCAATTTTTCTCTATTTCCAGACTCATAGATTTATATTTCCTCCAAAGTAGAAAAAAGGAATCACCAATAAAAAGTCGTAAAAAACCAATTATCCCACTAGGGGAATAACGACTTCTCTGTGTGGATGCCATTGTTGGATCAATGAAAAAATTTGTACGTCTCACAACGTTTTTAATTTCCCAGAACGGATTTTTTCCCTCAATTGAATTATTCCAAGTGCCAACATATGTATGGTTCGCAGTTGTTTCAACAGCGTATCCAACACGTGTTTTTGCATCAGATACTATAAAGTTCCAACCAAGTGTTTTGTTTGAAGTCAAAATATCAATTGCATCATTTATATCATTAGCAGAATCCAAAATTTTTTGAACCCTAAACTGAGCAGGAATGCCTTTTAGTGTTTGATCAGAACTCCAGCAAACTTGAATGCCAACAGAAACCTGTTCTTCATTGATTCCTTCATAGAAGTTTATCCATCCTGCTACACTAGGGGCTATTGACTTTAAACCATCATCAGGTTTACGAACAATTAAAACAGAGTTTTCCTGAACATATTTACCAGTAACTGGATCTTTTTTAATTAACGAAAAATCAAGACTACGTATATGATAAAGTCTGTTATCTTCTGTAGCATCTGACCATGCAGCATAACTAAAACACTGCATGTCCATATAAAGAATAGTCATATATGAAACCGCTAAATCTTCAATTGAAATATCTGCACCATCAGCAATACCTTGCAGTTCCTCAAGGTAACAAGAAGGGATATATTGTTTTGTAATGTTCCAAATATCAAGAAAAGTGTAATAGGAAGACACCTTTTCTGCATGGTCAATAAACGCACGTACGTTCTCCTGGACTTCATCCTTTAAAAGATAACCATGTTGATATCCCAGCTCATAATAAGAACCATTTATAAATAGAACTTTGACTCCATCATACACCTCGAGATGCCCGCCATCCAATAAAGATGAAACATCAGATTTCTCACTAAATCTTTGACTTTTTACAGACAAACTCTGGCTATAGCTTGAAAACATCAAAAAAACAATAGCACAAGCCAAGATTTTTTTAATTAATTTCATTTTTGAAATGCCACCACCTTAATATAGTTTAAAGTGACTATAAATGTTTGTTTTATTATATAAAATCAATTAGAAAAATAGCTATAATATGACATAAAATCAAAGAATTTTTGTTCTGATTTCAATTTCAACAAAACTAAAAAAGGCGATTTTTTGTTAATTTAAACAGCAAGAATTTTATTGAAAACTGGTAAACCTAGTAAGCGTGACAATAATGAAAATCTTTCAAGAAGCTGAAACAATAATGGTTTAATCATATGCCTACTTTTCTCTGCCATATAAACCCACGCAGCCCAGGCAATCATCCACTGGCCAGATTCATTTTTTAGCATGATCTCTAGTAAATAAGAACCTGCATACCATGTATGCGATGCACATATGTCTTCACCAGGACTATAAGGGCCAATCCACCCTGTGTCAGTTCCATCTCCCCAACTAAAGGAAGCATAAAGCCCCCCTGCTTCGAGATCTGCTGTCCCATGAATACAGTATGTATATTCAACACCTGCTTTTCCTTCTAGCGGTCCATCTACCCATGGCTCGACATTTTGATTCTTAAATTTCATCCAAATTGAATCACTCTCATTATTTCCACTAACAATGGATGTACTTGATAAAATTGTTAATAATAAACTTAGAATTATACCAATAACTAATAATTTCTTCATATTTTCACCTCTTCCTGTTTTTCATAACACAATAATACATTATTTTTATCTTATTATATAAAATATTTATGGTATAAACATCCTGCAATGCATAAAAATCTCAATAAAGAAAAATAAAAGAAAAAAAAGAGAGTTATCAATGGAAAAAACTTATTGATATCCACCGATTTTTAGACTCGGATCACCTAATAGTTGCCATTGCTGAACTGTTTTTTCATCAATTCCATCCCATCCATAGTCATTTCGCCAATAGTCAAGTTCAAATGTCTTATGATGGGTTATATAGCTAGCTATTGCCTGACTATATGCCATGCCTAAAAACTTCTGATCTTCTTCTCCATATTGTCTGAAAAACTCGGTGTTTATCCACCCATCTCCAGTTCCAATTGTACACACATCGCCTTCTGATCCCCATCCGAATCCTGTATTGCCCATTGTTGCAATAGCACCAGTGTTAGGCATTTTTACCATATACCAGCCCCAACATTCAGAAATTGGAGTTCCATAGGTAAACATATAGTTTTGTGTGTATCGGTTCATAATTGCAGGAAGCAAAGATACGCTGAACATGCTGTTATGACAGCCACCAACGCAAACTACAGGGAGCTTATCGGTATTTGTTAATTTTTTCATTGGAAAGAGTGGAAAATTAAAAAATGGGAAGTATGGTGATATCATTGTAACCAAGAGTCCAGCTACTTGGCCATGAACTCTATTTCCAGGTATGCCTGGATAGTGATCTCCCCACCATCCCGGGCTTCCATGCCCCGAGAAATAGGCAAGGCCGTATCCTTTGCTAAACTCTTCAATTACATCTGCTTGATCAACCCATTTACCATTTGAGGTGAAAACACTGTTTGTATCCCAATCACTGGGCATATAAACTAGGGCTCCTCCTCTTCCACGTAGAATTTTTTCACCAACAATCCATTCTCCTTCATAGTATGTTTCTGTGTCTTCAAGGTTTACTGTAAATATTGTTGTTCCTTGGTCATTTTTTATCCATACTGCTATGTCAGTTAGATTGCCATAGGGTTTTGGATCATAGGATTTACCTCGTATTGTAAGAACTTCATCTAAATATGAGATGTTTGCATACCAGTAAAGGTCATTGCAGTATGCTTCTCCACCAGTTGGTATATAGGTATAGTCTGTATTGCCCAGTGTGTTACCATTTGATATAGTCATGATTTCTGCAATAGGTGGTGCAGGGTAACCGTTTTCTAGTTCGGGTTTAAGATGATCATCATGGTTGAAGGTTATGTCTGTTTCAACTGTTTTATCAAGAGTAATTTGAATTTCATCAATTGGTCCAGTTTCTTCTTCTGGATTTGAGCTTTGTGCATAAATGGTGTATTCTCCATCTGGTAGACCCTTGGTGTCCCATTGTATATTCCAATCTTCTTGATCAAGGAATCCGTCTCCAGATATCGCTATTATTCTTTTGAACCAGCTTGGGTCAACTAGTTGTGTTTCATATTTGATAATTTTATTAATTACGTCTTTTGCTTCCTGGTTGTTTCTAACTGCAAGTCTTCCAAATGCTACATCGGGATATAGATCAAGTTCATCTCTAAGCTCGTCACCTGACCATTCAGCAAATATACCGTTTCCATTTGAATCCCAATCATCAAACGTATCATTTAAGCCAGTTTCCTCATTGTATTTGTAGATATCTGCATAGTAAAGATCAGAAATATAGCCAGGTTCTCCACTGGTAAAATTATAAGTTGGAGCACCATCCCATTGAAAATTAGAATATCTCACGGGGAGATGCCAGCCTGATGATCCATGGTTTTGATCATCCTTAGCTGGGGCATAAATTAATGATTTTAAACCGCCGAAAAGTAATACATATGTTATTCCCCAATTCAAACCATCGGGGTCAATAGCGTCATGGATGAATAATTTGATTTCTTCAGGATCATCACGACCAGAGTATTCACTATAAATTTCCTCAGTAGTTTTAAGTATAGTTTTTACTGGTGGGTCTAAATTATTTTTATGTTCAACCAGTTCTTGAAGTTCAGTTGAGAATTTCGATGGACTGATGATTACGAGATCATATGTGCTCATCTGCGGGAAATAATTGAAATCTAGTTTTTCATAGGTTATTTTTACATCAACTGTTTCAGCAATGATTATTTTTCCTGTTACAGGTTTATACCGCAAGGGGAAAATATTTACAGTAAGGTGTGTAACACGTTCTGCTTCACCATTCAATCCACAGCCTATATGAACGCTATACCAATCATGTGGGTATAATTCATCGCTATTATAGACCGTCTGATCCTTTTTAGATTGAATGATAGAATCAGGTCGTGGGGTTAGTGGTAATGGTGCAGATGAGGGTAAAATTTCTTTTGAAATATCTAGTTCTTGGATTCCTGATGGTTCTGCCTCAACCTTTATGTTGGATACTCCAAAGGGAAGCTCGAATGTTTTAAGCACTCTTGGAATCATTGGTTGCCCCGGGTTCATTAAATATAGTTCTTCATTTCCAAGGCTCACTTCAACGTAATTATAATCACTATCAACAATTTTTAGTGATGAGACATCAGTTTCTATTATCTCGCTTATGGTCATCTCAGTTGTGGTCTCTAAGTTTATATTATTCGTCTTTTTTATGTTTGTCGCTAGCGCCCCAAATCCACCTATAACTAATATTCCTACTACTAATATCGGTAGCAATTTCCTCATATTTTATAACCTCCTTATTATAACTGTTATAGAATATTTAGTATTTAAATTCTCACGCTTAGAAGATTGAATTATATCTAAAACGAAATAAGTTTTACACTAATTTCATTATTTGTTGCTACCGGATACCAGCCCGTCCTATACTGCCTAACGATCCTTCCATTTTGGTTTACGCTTCTCTAAAAAAGCTTTCATGCCTTCCTGAGCATCTTCGGCAAGGCAGTTTATTGCCATTGCCTCTTTTGCATATTTATAGGCTGATAATTCATCTTGATCGATTTGTCTGTAGAACGCTTTCTTCCCAAATTCCAGTGTAAAAAAGCTGTAATGAGCAATGTCCATAGCTAAAGTTTCAGTTTCTTCTGCAAGTTTATCCGGATCAGTAACCTTGTTTATAAGCCCAAATTTTTCTGCTTCCTGTGCTGAAACATATCGGCCTGTCAGAAGCATTTCAAGTGCTCTTCTTCTCCCAATAATGCGACTGAGCGGTATCATTGGAGTACAGCAGAAAAGACCAATTTTTACTCCAGGAGTGGAAAACTTTGTTAGACTATCTGCAATAGCAAGATCACATGCAGCCACCAGTTGGCATCCTGCTGCCAAGGCAACACCATGAACTTGGGCAATAACCGGCTGAGGCAATTTATGAAGGGTTAGCATCATTTTGGAACAAACCGAAAAGATCTTGCGGAAATGGTCAATATCATAATTTTTCCCGACTAGCTCATTCATATTGTGCCCTACACAGAATGCAGGACCACTTCCTTTGATTACAACAACACGTATATCTCGGTTCTTTGCAACAAGGTCCAACTGTTTCTGTAGTTTGTCCATCAATTCTAAAGAAAGTGCATTGCGCTGTTCTGGACGGTTTAATGTAAACCACCCAACTGGACCTTTTTTTTCAAATAATATGGGTTCCATTCTGAAGCCTCCTAAGTTCAAGTGTTTTTAGAAGTATTCTATCTGTTATATAGTTTTCTTAGTTTCCAAATTAATTGTTTGATTAAAAAAAGGGATTAATGGGCCCGCTGAGATTTGAACTCAAGTCTATACCACCCCAAGGTACAAGGATGCCAAGCTACCCTACGGGCCCAAAAGTGGGATATGCAATAATATTTTCGTTCAAAAACTTATTCTTACATTTTTGGAAAGATTTAATATAATTCTCTAGATGAAGAATAAATCATATGGACTCCACACTTGAATTATTTGGATTAATTGCAGGAGCTGTAACTTCAATAGGATTTATACCTCAACTGATAAGAGGTTATCAGACAAAAAAACTTGAAGATGTTTCTTATTTTATGCCTATTGTTTTAGCAATTGGCATGACTATGTGGTTCATTTATGGATTTTTATTAGATGCAATAGCTATAATGGCTGCTAATACATTTGGAGCAGCTTGTTGTATTATTCTAATAATTATGAAAAAAAAGTATTCTTAGTTTCTTTGTAACTCAGCACTTATGGATACTTTTAAGTTAAAATATTATATTACAACTTTATAAAACATTTTTATGGGTTAGAGGAAAAAAATATGATAAAAAGAAGTTTTGTTTTTAGAAAAAGTTTGGTAATAGGGATAATAATCCTTTTTTTTGGATCAAGTCTTCTACCCGCTATTAGTGGGCTGAATACAGAAGCAAACAATTTAGATAGTCATAACACGGAATATACCGGATTTGATGACAGCGGACGGCTTGTAGACATGGGTTTTATCCAGGCTGAAGGAGTTTCCAGCAAAACCGATGGCACAAACGGTCCGCTGGGTGAATGGCCGGACTTTACCCCCATCGGTTTCATCACGGCGCCCCATCCAGATTATCCCGAGTATCAGACACACCTTTACGGCGACTGGGGGGCCATCGTCGGTGAAGAGTTTCTTTTTCTGCAGGATGGCAAGATCAAGCTGCTGTACCACAGCTATCATGAAACCTATATGACTGAGCACCCGCACCAAGAAGAAGTGCTTAGCGATTGGGCCTTGGGCTACGACCCGGTCACAAAGGTTAAATACATGCCCCTCGCCAGACCTGGAGGACCGAGTCCAGGCCCCGCGTGGGAACACACCGATACACCCAGCTATATTCAACACCCGATCACCGGCGAGCATCTGCTCTACAACACTGTGCGGCCTGGCACGGTGTATCTGCATCCGGAGTGGGAGAATTTGCCAGGGTGGGAGGGTGCCATCCAAGTGGCAACCAGCGAGATGCCACCCGCAATCGGCGTTCCATTTGAGCAGACCTATGAGAACATGCTGATCGCCGAGTACTGGTGGGAGCAGGGTTGGAATCAGAACGGCGTCATCAAGGGTGGTCTGTCCGAACCGACGCCGGTCTGGGTGCCCCACCTGGGCACGCAGGGCAAGGTACGGCTTTTCTACCGGGGGCTGCACGGCTCCCCAGGCTCCTACTGGAACTGGCGAATCTCTTATGCGGACAGCGAGGATGGCAAGACCGGCTGGACAAAGAACCCGGTGCCGACATTCGACCCTTCGAATCCAAGCAATCCTGCCTATCAGTGGACGCTGCCATGGCCAGAGGGATTTTCCTTTCGCGGCGCCTGGCAGGCCCATTGCACGGGCGATGTGCGCGCCGACGGCGTCCACATGATCCTGATGGTCTCGAACCAGAACTACGCGGGCCTCGGACACATTGCCTACTACTGGTCACCCGACTGGGGTGACACCTGGATCGCCCATCCCGACAATCCGATCATCGCGCCGGGTCAGTTTCCCGAAGGTGTCCCGCCTGAGGGATTCCAGCGAACGCCGACCCTGCTCATCGATGAGGAATACGAACGATACATTCTCGCTTACAATGCAGGATACGATATCAACGAGAAATGGAAAAGGCGCACGTATCTCGCCACTGCTTCACGTCCGGTGATTAATCATCCACCAGAGATACCTATAATTACTGGTCCAACAAATGGAAAAACAGGAACTGCATACGACTATGATTTTATAGCAGTAGATCCAGATGGAGGCAATGTTAGGTACTTTATTGACTGGGGCGATGAAATTACAGAATGGACTAGTTTTACCCCATCTAATACACCAGTAACAGTCAATCATACATGGACTGAAAAAGGAGCATATCTAATCAAAGTGAAAGCAGAGGATGTTTGTGGTGCAGAGAGTGATTGGTCCGATTCATTAACAATTACTATTACTAAAAATAAAAACAGAAATGTTAACACACAATTCCTAAACTTCCTGCAAAACTTCCTAACAGGTCACCCAAGTTTGCTCCCAATACTACAACAGTTACTATTACGACTGGGACTACAAAATTAATAAATAAATCCTACCTTTCTTTTTTTCTTAATTTGGGAATAAATTGGGGAAAAATAATATAAATTATGTTCTTTATTTCTTGTGTGGATTTAGTGGAGGTTATTTATGGGAAAAATATATGTAAATAAAGTTAAGGTTTTTGTAGTGATTTTATTATTTATTGGCATTTGTTTTTTACCAAGTAGCTTTGTATCATCAACTGCAAATACTCAGTCAATAATCAATGATCAAGATACTCTAAATTTTGCAAGTGAAGGTACAGAATATTGGGCGTTACTTGTTGCTGTTGGTGTATATGCTGATGATCCTCAGCAGAATCGACCTCTTATGTTAGAAGAAGTGGATGATCTGTATGATGTGCTTCTTCAATCTGGAATTTGGTCTGAAGATCACATTAAAGTTATTAAGGGTGAGGATGCAACAGTTTCAAATATTTTTTCTGGTTTAAGATGGTTGGATGAGATGGAAGATGAGGATGATTTTTCATTGGTGTTTTTTACATCACATGGTGCTCCTCTTAGTTATGATATGTTTCCATTGGATGAAGAAGATGGTGTCGATGAATTTCTTGTAAGTTATTGGGGTTTTGCATATCCTGGTCTTTATATAATTGATGATCACTTAAATATCATGTTGAGTCGATTAGAATCTCAGGGGGTTTGTCTTATTGTTGATAGTTGTTACGCTGGAGGTTTCAATGATCCGCCGTTTTGGAGTAAAAACCACCTAGTTAATTTTCAACCGTTAAAAAAAGAGACAAAAGCTAAGGAATGGATTGAAGGTTTTGGAGGAGAACTTAGTGGACAGAAACGCGTGGTTTTGATGGCTTCCTGTGAGGATGAATTATCCTATTCTGGTGGTTTTGCTCCTTATTTAATCGATGGATTAAGAGGATATGCTGATAGCAATATGGATGGAATAATCACTGCAGAAGAAACATTTTATTATTCAGAACCTAGGACAAGCAGACAAAATCCAACTATGTATGATGGTTATGAAGGTGAACTTCCACTAGTTTATTTGGATGCTCCACGAGAGAATACTATAAATTCGAATAATCAATTGGGAATAACTTGGGAAAAAAATATTGGTTCGACTTTTAATACTGGATTCTCTCCTGAAAATTCGATTATAAAAGGATATGTAAAGGATGCCAATACAGATGATCCTATTGAAGATGCCTTGATTTATATTTGGGGGATTGGCAATGAATGGGAATTTTTTGAAAATGAAACAACTACAGATATAAATGGTTTTTATAGTATCAATGTTCCATCTTGCAGATGTCGTTTAACTGTTTATGCAGATGGATATTGTGGTAGTGAATCAGGATTTTTAGAAATTGGAGAAAATGAGCTTTTATGGGTTAACTTTTCTATGTATCCTCATCCTCCTGAAAATTCTATTGTTTGTGGCTATATTACTGATGAAGATACAGGTGAACCAATTGATGGTGCTAACATTAACCTCTTCTGGGAGGGAGATGCTGATCAATTCTATATGAACGACACTGTTTCAGATATTACTGGATATTATTCTATTAATGTTGCGGCAGGTAAAATAAATCTTGAAGTTGAAGCAAATGATTATTTTCGAAAATATTTAGAGGAAATTAATATTGCAGATTATGAAACACTGTGGGTGAACTTCTCGTTACAACCTCGTCTGCCAGAAGATTCGGTATTAAAGGGTTATATAACTGATGAAGAAACAGGAAGTCCTATAGATAACGCTCGTGTTAGAATTGAATGGGTAGATATGAATTTAGGACATTCTTACCATAATGAAACCTATTCAGATTCTTCTGGTTTTTACAGTATTAATATTGCTTCTGGAGAATTATACCTTGATATCCGTAAACAAGGGTATGATTATTATGATCCCTATAGGCATGATAACGATGAAACAAATATATTATGGTTCAATATATCTTTAGAAAAGCGAACAATTGAAGTTGATATACTAAAACCATTACGCGCATTTTACATCAATAATAACCGATTAATGCCGTATCATAAGGCAAGAATAATTGGACCTATTGATATTGAAGCTGCTGTATATGAAGATTGGTGGGGACAGGGATCAGCAGAAAAAGTAGAATTTTATGTCGATAATGAGTTAAAAGCAACATTTAGTTCTGAACCTTATATTTGGACATGGAATGAAGTAAAATTTGGTAAACATACAATAAAAGTTATTGCTTATGACGATGAAGGAATAATTACTAGTAAAGAAATTGAAGTCAATAAATTCCTCTAGGACCTTACATTGTATATTGATTAAATTGACAATTAACGATTCTCAGAAAATGTAAAAATTGCGGATTAATAAAATATTAAATAAAGACTAGTTGATTAATAGATGTTTTGATAATATGATGAAACCTGGATCAATTGAGGAAAAGAAATATATTGAATTTCTGTTAAAAAAAAAATTTGGTAAAAATGAAGAGAAATTGAGTAAAGAGCGAAACGTGTTATCCTAACTTGTTCCCAATACTAAGACAAATACTAATGAGACTGTAAAAAACAATTTTTAATACTTTCAATGCTGTAATATTGAATTATTTAAACCAATAAAAACAAACAAATAGTTATGTTCGTTAAACACCGTATGAGATGTGGTATGAATAAAGGTATTAACTTTTTTTATCGCCAGGATGAAAAAGGTACACATAACATGTGCATTGATTGTCGTAATACTCTTTTCTATAACAAGTCACCATATAAGAAATGAAAACAATCAATTTCTTAATATATTTTCAGCTACCTAAATAACCTCAAAAACCAAATTTAATAACAAACATTTAATAACAATGTGTAAATATTATTTCTGATAAAATGCTAAAAAGTAAAGGAAAAATAAGTTCCAATGATAAAAAAATACTAGATGCATTAATAGAAAATGCACGGCAGTCCTTAATTGAGATTAGCGAAAAAACAGGTATGTCACGTCAGACAGTACAAAAAACAATCAACAGGTTAGAAAAAAATGATATTATATGGGGTTACTGTCCAGTTGTTGACTTGAATAAAATTGGAAAAAAACGTTTCGTTATGCTTGTTAAAAGCACCCAAACTCTGACAAGAGAACAGACAGTGAATGGTATAGCACAAATAAGAAAGATGATGGATGGAGGAAAAATTGGTGAACTTGTATACTCAGGTTATTATAATGGTCGTTTTGACTGGATAATAAATTTTTATACAAAAGATATTGTTCAAGCAAAAAAAATTTTACGAGAATGGAAATTAAGTTTTGAAGATTTTATTGATGAAATTTACTTGCTTGAGGAATTGTTGACCACTCGTGAATGTAAAATTACGAATCCTGATTACGAACAAGCTATGGCTGAAATTCTATAATCTAATATAGCATTATTTTTCTTGTAACTATAACAAAATAGTTTATATATTGTTATAAAACATTACATAACAAAACATAACAATACTATTTTTTATGATCAACGAAGAACTTAAACAAATACTATGTGAAGAACTTGTTAGTTTTTATTTCGTTAGTAAGGATCGTATTGAAAAAATAGATAAACTATTGATAGAGTTAACAGGTTTTTAAGCATAGAACTCCTAGCATTTCAATAGAAAAAAGATACTTGTAACACTATTAATTATTATTTTTATTTATATTCTGGAGAAAATTGTATTTTCAATTCATTTTTGCATAATAAATGTAAAGATACCTGGTAACAGTTGTACAACAAGTCCTTTTTAAGATCACTCGCAAAGTAGGATGTAAGATAAAAAAATGATAGATATAAAAAAAGAAGAAAAAGAGCTAAACAAAGATGCAATGTATTTTCGTCTAATACATAATGGATATTCATTTAACAAAGCTGAATTTATGGTAAAACGTATGTTTAGAGATAGAGGGAATATTATTTGATTAATAGTTAAAAAAATATAATTCTAACACTGTTATTTTTATTTATGGTTTATTTTAAAAAACGCTAAGCTGTTATCGTATGCAGGTTGGTGCAGGTATTGGCCATATGTGTTTGTTATTGTAACATTATGTTAAAAAACGATGGAACATGTTTGTTTGTATAGTTGGTGACTAATTTAAGTCTGAGGTTTTACTACGTTAAATTGAAATAAAAATGATATTTATAAACTAAAACTTGTTTTGAAAATATTGTGAGGTGAGGAGGAAACAATGGTTTGTTCTAAATGTAGAAGAAAAATGTGGATTTGGGATAAAAAGAAGGTAAATGGAATAATTTTTTGCCCACGTTGTTATCAAGAAATAATTGTTGATGAAGAACAACAAAGGTATCTTGAAGAATTAGGTCAACAAAGGTATCTTGAAGAATTAGAAAAACAAAAAAAACTTGAGGTTAAACCATAAACCTCTCTCTTTCTTATTTTTTTAAACGTAATGAATAAACAGAGAAGAAAACAAGGGTTCTGAGAGACCTTCGTGCAATAAGTTTATTTATAAAAAAATGTTATCCTTTTGATTATGGGGGTCTAGTACTAGATAAAAGAATGAATTTTTAGTCTATCTAAATTGTCATTTTTTTTCTATCTTCCCAAAGAAAACAACTAGGCCCCTAAACTTTTATTATTTTGTTTTAAAATCTGTTTTGTATTTATTTGTTTTTTTGAATATTTTATAGTAATATTTAATTAATTATATGTAATATCAATTAATTGCAGAAAAAAACTGGGGGTAGAACTATATATGACAAATAAATTGTACAGCAAAATATTTTCAATAGGAATAATAATCCTTTTTTTTGGATCAATTATCATTCCAAATATCAATGGCTTTGTCCAAGACTCTACTATTCCTAATATAATAAATGAGAACTCAGTTGTTTTTTCATCTGGTGTATTTGATTTATTAATAATTGCTCCTTCAAAATTTTCAAGAGCTCTTAAACCACTTGTTCTTCATAAAAACAAATATGGGGTAAAAACAATTCAAATGGATGTAGAAGATGTTTATGAGCATATGTTTTGGCAAGGACGAGATAAAGCTGAAAAAATAAAATATTTTATTAAAAATGCCTATGATTATTGGGGGATAAAATATGTTTTACTTGTTGGTGGAAGAAAAAATCAAGGACCAATAGAGACATATTGGATTCCAGTAAGATACAGTTATCTGAATAGAAATTATGATAACATGAAAGAAACAAGATTTCTCTGTGATTTATATTTTGCAGACATCTATGATAATAATGGATTCTTTTCTAGTTGGGACAATAACAATAACGGCATTTTTGGTGAATGGCCAAAAAATGAGTCTGCACTTGATAAACCAGATTTATATCCTGATGTTGCGGTGGGAAGACTTCCCTGTAGAAATATAATTGAAGTAAGAAGAGTTGTTAAAAAAATAATTAAATATGAAACCGGAAAATGTCCTGATTCTTGGTTTAAAAAAATGATTGTCGTCGCAGGTGATACTTACCCTGAAAAAACAGAATATATTGATGGAGAAGTCTACACACAAGCGGGTCTTGAAATAATGAATGATTTCAAACCAGTAAAACTATGGACATCTGATGGGAGTTTAACAGATATTTCAGATGTTATGAAAGAGTTTAACAAAGGTTGTGGTTTTATTTGGTTCTCAGGACATGGAAATCCAAGAGTATGGTCTACCCATCCGCCTTATAATTCATCTGTTTGGATAACTGGACTTAAAGTCCCATATATACGATTTCTTTCAAATAGAGAAAAACTACCAATTTGTATAACTGGAAGTGGATGCTTTAATAGTATGTTTAATATTAGTTTTTTATACGCTCCACGAGTTACTGTTTTTCCTATTTTACATTGTTTTAGTTGGGCTCTTGTGGTTCAAAAATATGGTGGGTCAATTGCTACAATTGGCTCGACTGCGTTTAGTTATGAAACACCAGACATCAATACTGGTTATGGTGGGATAGAATGGCTTGATTTACATTTTTTTGAAGAGTATAAATTAAATGGAACAGATATTTTGGGGAAAACGTGGAGTAATACTATAACGTCATTTTTACAAAATTTTTCGATTGACTGGAATGATGATAGTGCAAGAGGTGCTGCTTTAGTTTGTAAAAATGTTGAACAATGGCTTCTTATTGGTGATCCAAGTTTAAAAATTGGTGGTTATCCTTAGATTATTTTTTTATAATAATAAAAGTTAACATGTATAAATAGAATTTAATCACTCATTAAATCTTTGCGACCTTCAAACTGAAGTTGAATATGGTCATCCGTCTTTTTTTTATTATTTTATTCTAGTTAACAGTTGTTATGGATACTTTTAAGTTAAAATATAATATTACAACTTTATAAAGCATTTTATATTTAAGGAGGAAGGTGATCTGGGTAAAGCCAAGAGCAGGAAAGATATATCTCCGGGGAAGAAACCTGGGCCTTTAACAAAGAAGGAAAGAAAGGAACGTAAGAAGAAGAGAAAAGAAAAACATGTTTTGCGATGAATGCATGCGGATACTATCCATATCAACCATAATTCAACAATCCATGTTTTCAACACCTTTTTACACTCACTCTATTAAGGTTGGTTTTTTAAAGAAATAGATGTTATGATAATTGTAGATTGAGGGCAGGGGAAATAATGGCCAGAAAAAAAGAAAAGGAGAGGCAAAAACGATATATTGGTAAAGGTATGAGTACAGATCTTCCTGATGAGGAATCAAAAAAGAAAGGTAAACGACATATACGGAAACCTAAAATGCCAGCTCGTATAAAAAGCACACCACGAGCGAGACAGAAATAATTCTTCTAACATGTTTTCTTTCATTTTAGGACAATATCGTTTGTGTGTGGCCTGTATGTCTTATTTTTCAACATCTTTTTATCCTCCATAAAACAAAAAGGTTTGGTTTTTTACTTGGTAGAAACTATTTTATCACTTACATGGTATGTAGACGTAGGGGGTCTTAAATATAAAATATGATGTGACTGTTGTTGGAGCGGGGCCTGCTGGTTCAACCGCTGCAAAATTTCTTTCTGAAAAAGGATTTAATGTCCTTTTACTAGATAAAGAGAAATTTCCACGGCCTAAACCCTGCGGTGGAGGGCTGCCTATTAGGGTTTTGAACAGATTTAAATATGTGAAAGATAAAGGTTTAATAGAATCTTATTCATTTGGTGGTTTCGCACATTCGCCGTCCTTAAAGCATAAAGTGGAATTACAAAGAAATGAGCCTATTGCTGCAATGATTCTCAGGAAAAAATTTGATTATGGATTAGTGAAACTGGCTATTGAAAGCGGCTCCACTTTTATGGATGAAAAATCTGCTAAGGATATTAAAATACTAAAAGACAAAGCAAAGATTCTACTAAATGATGGAGCTAATGTCGAATCGCAAATAGTTATTGGTGCTGATGGTGTTTTGAGTAATATTGCAAAGAAATCTGGATTAAGTCAAAGACGTAAAAATGTTGGCGTATGCCTTTTCCAAGAATATCTTATGAGCAGTGAAATTCTAGATAGATTCTTCGGTGAAAAAAGACTTTGTCATATTCACATGAAGTTACAAGGAATTGATGGTTATGGGTGGGTATTTCCGAAGAAAGAGCATTTGAACATCGGTATCGGCGAAGTTAAATCCGTGGTGAATCAATCAAAAAGTAAGACAAAGTTAAGTGAAGTCTATGAAAATTATATTAATATTCTTAAGGAGGGCAAAATAATACCCGATGATCTTAAGATGGGGCGGGTAAAAGGAGGGACGTTACCGATTTTTCCACTTGAAAAAACCTATTCTGATAGAGTTATTCTTTGTGGGGATGCTGGTGGATTTATAAATCCAGTTAGTGGCGAAGGTATTTATTATGCCATGTCCTCTGGCGAAATCGCTGCAGGAGTTATAGCAGATGCGTTAGAAGAGGGTAAAACCGATGAGAGATTTTTATCTCGATATCAGAAAATTTGGGAAAACGATTTTGGTAAGGACATTAAACTACTTTTACGTTCCACTAAACAATGGACAAAAGATACTGAAAAATTTGTTAAACTTGCAAGTAGAGATGAAAAACTTGCAGATATTGCACTAGGCATATTACATGGAGAACTGAGTATCTATGAGTACAGGTGGAAACTAATGAGCCGCTATCTTTATGTCTATTTTAAGGAGCTGTTTAGTAAATAATTTTATCCTAGAGGTATTACTCTTTTACCGAAAAGCATCCTAAAACAAAAAAGAGGCAAGTACGCTATATTGAACCTGGGCTGTCAGATATTACTGATGATGAAAAAATTAAGAAGAAAGAAAGGAATTAACAAAGAAGGAAACAAGAGTTCTGAGAGACCTTCGTGCAATAAGCTTATTTAAAAAAAATGTTAGTCTTGCGATTATGGGGGTCTAATACTGGATAAAAGAATGAATTTTTAGGTTAAACCTACTTTTTCAATCTTTTTTCCGTCCTTTAAAAATTATTCTAGACCCCATAGGCTTCTATTTTTGTTTGAAATGAAAACAGTTAAAATTTTGGAAAACGTCACTAGCAACCTATACAACATATGTTATCATACAAAAAAGTAAATATACTAAAGATAAATATGTAAATAAAAATGAAGGACATAAAAATAATAGGTGGTGGGTTATCAGGCCTTAGTGCTGCAATAAATCTAGCAAAAGCAGGATACAATGTAGATGTATTTGAAAAAAGAGATGATTGTGGGAAACGTTTTAATGGTGATTTAGAAGGGTTAGAAAACTGGTCTTCGCATGTTGATATATTACAAGAATTTAAATCTATGAACATTAAAATAAATTTTGATTGCGATTCATTTAAAACAATGTGTATAACAGATGGAAAAGAAATAATAGAAAATACATCTGAGCGCCCAGTGTTTTATTTAGTAAAACGGGGAAGTACTGAAAATTGCTTGGATCAAGGCCTTAAAAAACAGGCTCTGGATTCAGGAGTAAATATTCATTTTAATTCAAAAGAAAGCAAAGAAAATATGGACATTATTTCTGTTGGAACCGGTGAGAATAAACCTGTTGGTATTGTAAGGGGAATACGCTTTGAAACAGAATCTGATGATATTGCCTTATCTCTCTTGAGCAATGAAGCATCAGACAGAGGGTATTCGTATCTGCTTATAACTAAGGGTTATGGGTGTATATGTAGTGTAAACTACTATAGAGATAGTAGTATAATTAATAGATATTTCAAAAAAACATATGAAATCTTTACTAATTTAATGGATATTGACATAAAAAATGAGAAAAATGTTGGGGGCGTCGGTTGTTTTTTAATTAAACCAAAATATGTTATAAGAGGGCAAATATATACTGGAGAAGCTGCTGGACTGCAGGATCTTTTATGGGGATTTGGAATGAGATATGCGATCAACTCTGGTTTCTATGCAGCAAAAAGCATAATAGAAAACATCAGCTATAAGAAATTAGTCAAACAGAATATTGTACCCAGACTGAAAACATCGGTTTCAAACAGATTTATTGTAGATCGATTTGGTAATCGATTCAATGATCATCTACTAAAATGGGCTAAAGAGGACGATAACTGGTCGGAACTTCTTCATTGGGGATACAATCCTACTCTATATACACGTGCAATTTATCCTATTGGAAAATTATTGTTAATGGTAAAATATAGAGAACGTAGAGAACGTAGAGAGCGGCTATTAAAATTTAAAAGATAGATGGACGCGGGAAGATACTGTGAGTATATTATCTGCTATTGGAAATACACCGCTTGTAGAATTTGCTGCTCTGAATGATAACTCAAAAGTAAGAATTTTCGGTAAGCTTGAAGGCGCAAACCCTAGCGGCTCTGTTAAAGATAGACCCGCCTATTACATGATAAAAAAAGCAGAGGAATCAGGGGAGTTAACCTGTGATAAAATTATACTTGAGCCAACATCTGGGAATACTGGGATTGCCCTTGCGATGATAGGGGCTGCGAAGGGATATAATGTTAAGTTAGTCATGCCAGATTGTGTTAGCATGGAAAGACGACGTATTTTAGACGCCTTTGGCGCAGAGGTCATGCTTACTCCAGGATGTGACGGTACTGATGGCGCAATTCGGAAAGCACACGAATTGCTGAAGAAGGAACCTAAAAGATATTTTATACCTAATCAATTTGAAAATGAAAATAATGTTCTTGCACATTATGAAACTACAGGACCTGAGATTTTCACTCAAACCAATGGGGAGATAGAAGTTTTTGTTGCAGGTATGGGTACGACTGGAACGCTGGTGGGCGTAGGTAGGTATCTTAAAGAACAAAAACCTAGTATTAGAATTGTTGGCGTTGAACCTACAAAAGGTCATGCCATTCAAGGGCTTAAAAATATGGATGAAGCCATCGTTCCGAAGATATATCGCCCAGAGTTGTTAGATGAAAAGATTATGATTGAAGATGAGGAGGCTTTTGAAACAACACGATTACTTGCAACTAAAGAGGGCGTCTTTGTTGGTATGTCTAGTGGAGCCGCAGTAGCAGGAGCTTTACAAATAGCGAAGAAGATAAGTTATGGTGCAATCGTTGTGCTTCTGCCCGACCGAGGAGACCGTTACTTGAGTACCACACTATTCCGATCAATCTGTGCAAAATGCCCTCCATGATCTTCATCAAATTTTTTGTTTAGTTTCCCCTTCCGCAAAATAACCATTTTTCAACACCTTTTCATCCTATCTTTCTTAGAATTGATTTTTATCACTATAATTAGATGATATTGAACAATTGTTACCCATATTTTCAATTAGAAGTGAAATAAGGGCTGTGCCCTTATGATCCCCTGTTCCGCCTTCGCTTCCTCGGCAAGCCCTACACCACTATGTGG
>JAHWGK010000025.1 GCA_020054495.1 Thermoplasmata archaeon
GTAAAAAAGAAATTGGTCATAGTGGGGGTTGGCCAGGGGTACATACGCAAATGACATATCGACCAGATGATAAAACAGCAATTCTTATTTTTACAAATTCTTATGATTCAAGTCAATACTCAGGACCTTTGGAAGTGTTAGCATTCCCGTTAATAAAAAATGCATTATTTATGAAGGCAAATAGACTCATATCATAGCCTCGATGTGCTTTTTTATTGACATGTATTAGTATATTATCAAAACATGAGATTATAGAATGAAAGCAAAAATTATAAATACTATAATTATTATAATAATTATAATAGTTATAGAATGTGATATGATATGGCAAATACAACAATTTCAATTACACAACAAACAAAAAAGGCATTACTCAGTCTTGGGACAAAAGGCGAAACCTATGATAATATCGTAAAAAAACTCATCAAACGATGTGCATGGAAAAAAATGGATGAAAGATGGAACAAGATTCTTGCTGAAGACGAATTTATCCCATTAGAAGAGCTGTGACATGAATGGTATACACAGTTCTTGTATCCAGAACATTTCAAAAATCATTTCACGAATTACCAAAGAATACACAAGATAGAATAAGAAAACATTTACAGGAGCTTAAAGAAGATCCAGTAACATCTCGACCACATTGTGGCATTAAAGTATTGCAAGATACCGATCCAAAGAAATATCGACTCAGAATTGGAGATTATCGTATTATTTATTCTATTGATAAGAAGAAAGTAAACGTCGTTGAACTCATTAAAAGAGAAGTTGGATACGGCAGATTATAACATTCTTTTCAATTATCAAAATACCTTACGATAGGATCAAAATCTAATCAATAGTTTGTGATTAGATTACGATTTTTCTTCGAGAAAAACATCTCGAAACCCTAATCATAGCCTCAGGACGACAAACATCAACTACGCCATCAAACTCTAATCATAACCTTGATTATATCAAGAATAAAGCCTTAATTAAATTAGCTGAACAATATGCTGTTCGATGAGCTCTGTAATGAAATTAATATCTTGTTCAATTTCGTGAGGATCTAACACACCTTCACTGGGGTATCTGGGAAGATTATATTTTGATAAAATCACGTTGATCCTACGACAGATTTTATCTCCCATATCCTCTCGAAAATATTTTCCGAATTGTCCACCAATATTGTGTGTTTTCCATGCTTCATCTGTTTTAGTTAGAAGAGCTGCTTTAAGAGAAAGTTCTAAAGCATGAATTGCACTAAACATCGCTGGCTCAAAAAGTTCATTTTTTAGATTGATTTTTGCTGATTCTAAATAATTCAAACTTAAATCCTAATAATCTTGTATCTTTTTAGCTGATTTTTTATCCTGTCCCATTGCTTACCCTTATCGATAAGATTAATACCATTTTCTTTTATTTGTTTTTGTAAGGTTTTATCCATTTCTTCAAATTCTTTAACCGTTTTAAAAAGTGGTTTTGCCTGGTGATTACATTTATTAGAAACAGTGGCAATTAAATTCAAGATATCATTTTTTTCTTTTTTAGACCAGTTATTTTTTAAAAAAAGTAGGTCAATATCACTTTTTCTTGTTCCAACTCCCTGTGCGACTGATCCGTAAAGAATAATCAGGTATTCATCCAAGGAGGATGTAATGATGTTACTAAGATACTCTTTAACTTCTAATCTAAACTCTTTTTGAGAGATAGCTCCAAGTAGTATAAAATCTTCATCTAGATGAGTATCAGCAATGAAATTTACTGTTCTCTTTGCGTTTGGATCAATTGAAAAAATTATATGAAAAGGTTGTAAACTATATCGAATAATCCTTCCAAAATGATTCTTTTCATAATTTCCTTTAATTATCCCGAATTCTTCTAGTTTTTTTAAATACATTGAAGTTGTTGGTTTACTTATTCCTATCTCTGCAGCTATTTCGGATAATGTAATATCTTTTTGTAATAGAAGCTCAATTATTTGTTTTTCATATTTGTTAAACAATCTCATAGCATTTTATGTTATTAGCTAATTAGCTAATAAGCTTTTTGGTTCATTATGTCAAAATGTAAAGATACCATATATAGCTCTAAACTCTAATCAGAAGCCTTAGTATTACGTAAAAATACGTTATGTATATTTACGTAATTGATTATAGAATCCTACTAAAATTAAAGTCTAGTTTAATAATAGTCATACTAAAATTAAAGTGTAGTTTAATAAAAGTAGACTTAGATGCAGAATTTATACAAAAATAATTTGTATCAAACTCTAATCATAACCTTGATTAGAACCTAATCTCAATAATCACTGATCACCTAAAAAAGAGAAATTTAAATATCATTTTTATTTGTATAACAACTAGTTTACTATGAATTGGAGATTCTAAATGAAAATTAGATGTAGGAAATGCAGAGATATTATTCAAGGAGACAAAAAAGGAACTTTCATTAGATGTACCTGTAAAAAAATTGCCATTGATGAAACAAAATACTATACTAGAATAATTGGTAACGATGAAGACTGGGAGGAGGTTAAATAATACATATCGGCATCGGCTAATTTTTGGGTTTGCCGATACATATTCAAACTCTAATCAAAACCTTGATTAGACTTTGCCCTCACTCCTGTAAAAATTACAATGAGACTCTAATCATAGCCTCATGATTAGACCTAAAACTTGCTAGGTACTGCTTCCAATATTTTAAAATAGCAAATTATGAATAACCAAAGATATGGAGTTAGACTGGGAACTATTATTAGATATTCATAAAGACATGCCTAGACAAGGATCCGGACGAGATGAATACACACAGAAAGCTTTTGAATTAATTCCAAAAATTAATCAGCCAAAGATTCTAGATATCGGCTGCGGACCAGGTATGCAGACAATTAAACTTGCCAAACTTTCTGATGGAGAAGTTATTGGTATCGATATATTTCAGCAATATCTTGACCAACTACAAGAGCTAATAGAAAAAGAAAACCTCCAAGATAGGGTTAAAGCTGTAAACCAATCAATGTCTGAAATTAAATATCCAGAAGAATATTTTGATATAATATGGGCTGAAGGCTCAATTTTTATAATAGGCTTTGAAAAAGGATTATTGGAATGGAAGAAGTACATTAAACCAGGGGGATTTCTTGCAGCTCATGAAATGGCCTGGATAAAAAATAATCCACCAAAAGAAATAAGCGATTACTGGGAAGCAGTTTATCCGGATATTACAACAATAGAAGACAATCTACGGATCATCAACAAATGTGGATATAAAATTCTTGGTTACTTCCCATTACCTGAAGATGCATGGTGGGAGTTTTATTACAGCCCACTTGAGAAACGTCTGGAAAAACTTAAGATTAAATATAAGGATGATCCCAAAGCACTTGATATGATTAATGAAGATTACAAAGAAATAAATCTTTTTAAAAAATATAACGCCTGGTATGGTTCAGTATTTTTTGTAATGCAAAAACAATGAACTTATGCAATGCAAGGTATTGCTTCCAAAAATAATTAAATCATAGAAATTATACTCTGGTTGTATGTCTAGTGATAAAATTGAATCCGAGAGAAAATATGAATGCCATAAATGCTGGGTAGAAATGAAGAAAGAAGAAATAAAAACCTTTGGACCAAATATAATTATTGATGTATGCCCTAAATGCAAAGGTATATGGCTTGATAAAGGAGAACTTGATAAACTTCTTAAAGACAGGAAATTAACTAATTATTTAACTAAACATATTGGAACTAAAAGTAGAAGCCCAATGATTTGTCCACGCTGTGGCAATACAATGGATATCGAAAAGGCAGAAGACATCGAAGTTGACGTATGCTTAACATGTAATGGTGTATGGTTAGATGAAGGTGAACTTGAGAAATTAAAGGAAACCTCAGAAGAAGGATTCGAACCTGATGAATTAGCAAAATTCGAAGAAAAAGAAGAAGAAAAACTCTATAAAAAAAGAAATTCTTCATTAAATAAATTCTTTAGAAAATTCACTAAATAATTTTTTTTAAACCTGCAAGGTAAAGTAAGTTAATCCTGCAGGTTTTTGTTATCTGTTAAAAATTACTTGCTAGGTATTGCTCCAATATCTTGCAGGCTTTGAACTCTAAAGATAAAAATGAGAAACATTTTTATATGATTATAAATATAAATTAATGTATTGATAAAAAAGACTCTAATAACAATAATTTTAATCATTGGACTTTCAACAAGTGTATTAGCTTCAGCTGAAAACGTATTTTGTCCTATAGACTCATCATATTCAGCAAATATTTCTTTCTCTGAAAAACATAATAACATAAAAATCGCAGTAACTGGAGATATTCTTACCACAAAAAATGTATTAATAACCGCAGATAAACAAATGAATGGATCTATCGAAGACCCATATGTAAAAGTTGCCAGTGGCTTTGAAAAACTTTTTAGTGAAAATATAATAGAAAATATTTCATCAGCAGATATAACCTTTGGAAATTTAGAGGAACCTATCGCTGAAGGACTTACAGAAAAGTGGTATTGGCAAGACGGAAGACCTATATGTGAAAAAATATTTGTTGAAGAAGGTGTGCTACATGATGGCGAAGCTTACAAATATAATCCTAGGATGGTAATTAACGCTCATCCAGCTTTTGCCTTAGCTTTAAAAAATGTTGGATACGATATAGTAAGCACTGCAAATAACCATTATGCTAATAGAGCATCTAACGGAATAGATTCGACTATTGATGCATTAAAAAAAGCGGATCTTAGCTATGTTGGAACATTAAAATATGATGAAATTTTAGATGAAAATTCCGATGGTTACCCCGAAAACACTCCATATGTAATAAAAATTGTAAAAGATGTAAAAATTGCTTTTTTAGCATTTGCACATCAGACCAATCATATAGTAGGGGGTTTTCAGGTATTCCCTGTTTTTCTTGGAAGACTTCCACCTGCTGATAAATTTTGTAGCCGTCAGGTTTATTCTATTTTATCAAACAATGCACCTATAGAGTTCAATATACAAAACTTTTGTAATGGAATAAGTGAGGCGAAAAGCAAATCTGACATAGTCTGCGTTTCCGTACATTGGGGAATTTGTAATAAACATGAACCATCTATCCTTCAGAAGAAAATTGCGAAAAGATTTTTGGAAGCAGGTGCAGATGTCATAATTGGACACGGACCACATGTAATTCAGCCGATAGAAAAATTTGAAACAAAAGACGGAAGACAAACATACGTCATATATAGCCTTGGAAATTTCCTAATCGACGGTGGATATGAAAGATCACTGACATATGACTCAAAAGTTGGGTTAATTGGCTTTATAAATATAATAAACAACACAGGGCAAATATATGTAAAAAATATAACATATATTCCTACATTTTCGTCCAAAACAAAAGACTGCCAAACTAAAGTTGTAATTGCTAAAAATAAAGAAGCAGAAAAAATTGTTCAAACTGTTATGAATGGAAGTAGATTTAATCGGTTTGTTTTAACTCAAAAATATCTAACGATTAATCCTGGTTTAAGAATTTTTATTCGTGATGATATGCTGCCAGATCATTGGATTTTGATTAAATGGAAGCTTGGTTTTATTTTTGAAACGAAAAAAAACTAATCACAATCCTATGATTAGAAACTTACTAGGTATTGCTTCCAGTATACTAGATTTTAAAAACAAAAATCATATTTAACTCCTAACTTTTGCGGATATGATCTAGTGGCTATGATGGCCTCATTATCTCTTAATTTTTCGACGAAAAATTCGACGAATAATTCAGCGATATTTTCCACGAACTCAATAAAACCTTTCTTTTTTCTTTTTAAATAATGACAAAATAATTCAAATTTCGAAAAACAAAATGATTAATAAACAAAAATAATATCTCGGTCGATTATGACAAAAAAATATTTATGGTGATTATATATGAAATATGAGATCCATCGATTCGATATTAATATGAATAAAGATCAAGATAAATTGAAGCTGTTTTTGAATAATCTAAAAGGAGATGTAGTAGCAATAATTCCAAATGTCAAACCAACCTTCAAACCAATGGGAGCAACAGCAAAGGTAGATTTTCTCTTGATTGTTGAAAAATTATAATAAAAATTTAAAGAATATGTAGGGGACGAGATTTGAACTCCATTTTACCGGTAAAAAATATTGGTTCCCTTCTGTTTAGGATTTTTTGGCTTTCCATGGTGAGGATGTAGCAATTAAACAAATTCCTACAATACCTATAACAATTGCAATACCTGTTGTTCTTTCACCAAATAGACTCCCCTCAAACATTATGACAGCGCCTATTAATGCCAATATAATTCCTATTACAAATAACACTTTGTTCATTGTAGCCAACCAATGAATGATTTACTTATAAACTTTAATTTTATTAATAAAAAGATGTTATGTAACTGTGATTTGGAGGAGGTGAATAATTGGAGATTAAACATTACAACATGATTAAGTTGATGGATTTTATATTCATTTTTTCTGCTATTATTTTTAATATTTCAGTAAGTCTAGTGTATCTTTCAACTAAATTTGATAACATGTTGCTCTTGCAGGTGAGCGGTTCAATTGTCATTGTTCTCATAGTTCCTTTCAGCGTCACTTTATATGGATATATAAAAAAGGATGCAAAAAGAAGGATTATCATACCTCATATTGTTATTCTCTTCTATCTATTTCTGGAATTATTATTAGACTATATTCTTATGATTCCATTTCGGAATATATTATTACTTCATATACCATATATTATAGTCTTTTATACCGCTGAGTTTAGTATGGTTGGTGTTTCTTTTGAAAGAAACCGGAAGATGGGCTTTGTGGTGCTTTTAACATTCTTGATTTTGATAGGTTGTCTGATCTACTTGTATATGAGTTAAATACATCCATCAGACAATATGAGATTTGAATACGCTCTTAATGGTAAAAATGAGTTAGGTTTGTTTGGTTTTCTCCGAACAATGTCCACAGCTATAAATATAAAAATGAAAATACCATCGATGTATTGCAGACAAGGTGAAAAACAAATGAAAGAAAAAGAACATACAAATGTTGGAATTGCATCAATTATCTTAGGAATATTAGGTCTCATTCTCTATTTCATAGGTTTGTTTTTCTATTCATTCGTGGATAATAGACTTTATGGAATCATTATTGGAATAATTCTAGGTATCATAGCAATAATTCTTGGGTATTTGGCGAAAAAGCAAGGAGATATTTATGGAACCTACGGGATTTCACTTGGCGTTTTAATACTTATTATTGGAGTACTTACATTCTTACTTACTACTCCTGCTTATGTTGAGACTGGTTACTCTACTTAATGCGAAATGTTCACAGAAACATTTCAATCATCCACACATCCATCAGACAAGACGAGATTTGAACTAATCGTTATTAAAAGAATTTAGATTCTTAACGTTTTGGCCAATATCATAAAGCACGGAAAAATATATAAATTATGACTTGATTTTTCTCCTGTTGACGCGGATATGATCTAGCGGTTATGATAGTGGCTTCCCAAGCCACTCACCCGGGTTCAAATCCCGGTATCCGCACTTATATTTGGAAGTAGCTCTGCTAAATACGTAACATATGCATCCGAGAAGAAAAAATGAGAAGTTATTTTTAAAATAGCTTCCACACATTAAACTCATATTTTGCAATATTACCTGTTTCATCGTAAGCCATAACTTTCAGAATACTTTTACCAAATAGCTTTCCTCCACTCCAAGTCCATTGATAATCAGGCTCAGTTATGGTTTCCTTTAATACGTTATTTACATAAAACTCGACTTTCATAACATCAGATGGGTTATCAGCATCGATTATAACGGTTATCTTTCCAAGGATAATAGTGTTTTTTGAGAGCGGGAAGAGTTGGGTATTAAAAATATATAGATAATTTTCCTCTGGTTTTAACAACTGAACAGAAGGAGGAGTAATATCAACATATCTATTAGTATAAAAATCCCAATTAGATTGTTGCTGAATAGACCCGGTTACTAATATCCTATCCTCACTGTCAATTGCAACACCATTAATAAAACCAGTAATACCAGGTCGTTTCATGCATATCTCGTTACCATCCTTATCATAGATTATTGCACATTGTTCATAATTTGAATCTCCAAAAAAATCGCTTCCTCCAACTGTTACGATATTACCTTGAGGATCAGTGGATACATCGTCAGCAGCATTATTGTATCCACTGTCAAATTCCCGTATCCACAATAAATTACCCTGTTTATCACATTTTATAGTGTACCATGTACCAGATTCGCTAACAGAAGAATAACTCTGACCTGTTAAAATGATATTTTCATCATTATCAAGAGCTATTGCATTGGGTTGACGTCCCCCGTACCTATGTACAGATATTTTATTTCCATGAGTATCATATTTAATGATACAATACCCTTGACCAAAGAATGATGCACTCATTCCACCAACGATAATATCATCATTAGAATCCACTGTAACATCTGTGCCAATAGATAAAAGATCATCAGTAAAAGTTTGATTCCAAAGTATTATACCATTATTATCCATTTTCAAGGTCCAACAGTTGAATTCCAATGCATCAAGATAACCGTAACCTCCATTTATTATTATATTATCCTGTGAATCAACGGTTATTCCTCCAGGATAATTATTAATCGCATTATGGAAGGTCAAATTCCATTGTTCTATACCCTCTTTGTTATATTTAACTACACGAAGATATAATCTGAGATTTTCCAGATCACCATAAGACGTCCAATTAAAACCAAATAATATTATATCATCAGATGCGTCTACTGTAACATCCCATGCAAAATCGTATGATCCGCTATCAAAAGTAACATTCCATAGTTCATTTCCTTCACTATCATATTTAACTGTAAGAAAATCAATCTCTTCACTTAAAAAATTTGATATGTACCCTGAATATCCAGTGACAATAATATTACCCTGAGAATCAATTGCTATTGCGCTAGCAGAATCCTCAACTCCGTTGTCAAATATCTGCGGCCAACCAGAGTCTTTCATGTAATTAACTATTTTTGGAACAAGAAGATTATGAGGGACGTGAAAGACAGTTATTGGTTTAATTTTTATATCAATTTTTTCAGCTTCCGAAACACCACTTGGCATAAAAATACTTGTTAGCAAAAGCATAGTTACTAGCATAATTAATATCATTTTTTTCTCAATTTTTCCTTTACTCATTATAACCACCTACCATTAGAGTTGGATCACCTAGTAAAATAAATTCCTCAACTGTAAAGGGATCCTCAAAAATATTATGTAAATAGTCATTTTGAGATGCTACCAACATCTCAGCAACTCTAATACCTTCTGCATAATTTTTAAAGAACTGTAAACATAGATAACCACTTCCTGCTTGAGGTCCTTCTTCATTAACCATTGAAAAAGCAACTCTAGTTGCACCGATTGTTGCTATTGCCCCTCCTATTGTTTTTTTAGCAAAACTCCAAGCAAAACAAGGAAGGGGATATTGAATAAATGGAAGTTTAAGCAAATCACCTAAAGTATAGTCTAATCTTGCAGTAAGACATGCATCAAAATATACAATTGGAAATTTATCTTTATTCCAAAGACCTAGCAAATGAAGGGTATTATATAAAATCCATTCTTCGTTATTTGGGGGATGAGTGCCAATACCACCCTCAAATCCATGACCTGAATACGCTACAAATCCAGCACCATTATTTATTGCTTTGTTAAGAAGAGAAGGCGTAAAAGTACCATCAGATGTGTATAACTTATTCGGGGTGAAATCAGGCATAGTTTTTTCGATTTCATCAAGTGTTACCTCCCCTTCATAAATACTTCCATATGGGTGAGTATCACCACCACATAAAATAATATTTTTAAACCAACTCTTATCATATGTTGTTTTTTCATAATTAATTATTTTTTTAATTGTATAATAAACTTCAAAGCTATTTTTACATGCAAGACGTCCTATGTAAACATCTGCATATAAGTCTACAACATCATCATTATCCTGCCAAAATTCTCCAAAACGTCCATTACCATTTGTATCCCAGGATGAAAAACTGCCATTTGGAAAAAAGATATCAGCATAATACAAATCAGTTAGAACGTCCATTTCACCAATCCAAGTTGTTCTAATAGGCAACTTATTGATATCTCCAACAAGTAAAATATAACTAGTTCCCCATTGTTCTAGAGCATCTTTTATGAAAAATTTAATTTTTTCAGGGTCATCCCTACCTTCGACAGGGAAATATTCACCACTGTATATATCCTCGAGTGTAGCAATTTTTGAAGAGATGCCATACTCGTTCTTATGAGTAACAAGAGGTTGTAACTGTTTTGAAAAAGAAGAAGGAGTAATTATAACAAGAGAGTTATTATTAGTAAATATTTCAGTTATAGAAGGTTTTTCATAAATAACTTCTATCTCTGCATATTCAATAAACTCAAGAACGCTTTCATCAGGTATATAGCGTACGGGAAAAAAATGGACGGTAAAAAATGTTACATGTTTACCATTATCTAATCCCCCTCCAGTTTTATAGGAAAAACAATCCTCAAGATATGATTCATCAATAAAAGGCTTAATGCAAAAATTATTATTTTTTACTTGGCAAATATTACTACTTTGCAATTGAGATTCAGGAGCAGGGCATACATTCTTAGAAAGATGAATTTTTTTTGGTGGTGAGTGAATGCAGTTAACATCAATAATTTTTGTTCTAAAAGGAAATGTATTTACAATTGAATAAAAAGGAAGCATTGGCTTCTCTGGAATTGTTAAAAACTCGTTTGTTTCTTTTATATTTACTTTTACATATTGACCACAATCAATAATTTCAGGATATGAAGAGCAGATAGTAAAATTCCAAGTCTCAAAATTACTATTCTCCACCTTTACGATATCTTTTTTTTCCCTTTGAGATAAAGCAACAATATTAGAGCTGCTTATAACTATCATTCCTACAGTAAGTAGACAAAAATATTTATTCATCTAATATGCCTCCTTCTAATACTTAAAAATTGAGAGGCCGCCTCTTTTTTCATATCCTTTTCTCCCCCGATATTTAAGATTACAAATATTAATAAAGATTGGGCTTTTAAATCTTTTTGTTAATAATATTCTTCAATTATAAATTACAAAATTTTCATTAATTGAGTGATTTCAAAGCCACTCACCCGAGTTCAAATCCCGGTATCCGCATAACTTATTTTAATTAATCATATGGATTTCTTTTAGATCGCCAGTCGAAATTAAGGTAAGGAATCATTCTATGACCAATATTACCCTTAATTATTTTAGGAAGGAATCGTAGCCAATCATTCCAATAATTACCTTTCCATTTATTTGAAAACGCATTGTAAATGTAGGCTTGCTGAGTGTTATTAATAAAATTGTTACTTGCGATACGGTTTTTGTTTGATTCAGCAATTTTTATTCCAATGCTATTGTTTCTAATTGTGTTTTTTCCATTTATGACATTTCCATCTGATGATCCCGTAAGATAAATGCCACATTCTCCATTATCACTGATTAGATTACCTTTAATTTTTGAAAATTCACAGCGTTGCATCTTTAAACCCATCTCAGAGTTCAATATAATCGTATTACCTGTTATTTCATTATAATTAATCCAATGTGCGTAAATACCTTCTCGGTTATTTTTAATAGCATTATCTTGAACAATACTCCAAGCATCTTCATAAGCATAGTTCAAGAAAAGTCCAATATCATTATTTTTAATTATATTATTTAGAATGGTTACATTTGATTTTAAAGTAAGTGTTTTAATACCAGCGTTAAATGGTTGTGACCCACTATTTTGAACGGTAAAACAGGATATTTTAACTTTTGGTTCAGAAATTGTTACTACATCCCCTGTGCCCCCGCCATCAATTATTGTAGTTTTTGGATTTTCACCAATTAATTTAACTGTTTTATTTACAATAACATTTTCATGGTATGTTCCATTCATAACATATATACAATACCCTGGATAGACTTCATTAATCGCACTTTGAATAGTCTTATATGGATACTCTTTGCTTCCATTCCATGGGCCTACTGTATTATCATCATCGACATATGCGATTGGAAATTGACCATAAACACCAGTTATATAGAATGATTTTTTTTCAATAGCACATTCTCCATACTTAATGTTAAACCATCCTTCATCATTGATATTTGTTCCCCAACTATTTTTAACAATCCAATAACCCGGATCATCATTATAACCCATGATACAAACATAATGCGGACCTCTTACTCCACCCCATCTGTGCTGGTATATCCCTTTCGTATAATACATAAAATCATCATACACAAGAAAGTAGGTTGGAACTGGTCCATTTTCAATCAATGCAGTTTTGATTTGAATTGGATCTTCCTCAAGATAATACCAATCCGAAATTTTTACAGTTCTGTTTTGCCAATCCGGAGATGTTGTGTTTAAAGGATACTGATATTTATCACGCGGATATGGCCAACAGGCCTCATCAGGCATACCATACTCCTTAAGAAACTTAGTATCATTTTCAGGATATGAACCCCAATCAATCACACCTCCACTAAAAAAGAACAAATGAGCCTCGGATAAATCACAATCAAATGGAAAACCGACTTCAATCTGAACCATTGCTTCAAGACCAGAAGTAAGTGCAAATGATTCACAGCTAGGATAACCGTATTGATTTTTTACTGGTGTTGAAAAATCAATATCGCCAGGAATACCATGTCCATTTTCATCTAAATCTGCAGAACGCCAACTAAAAGATGACGGAAGATCTTCCAGTGGTTCCAGATTGATATATTTACCCTGAGTAGTAGGTCCAATAAAATTTTCTGATTTAATTTGTATACCTGTTACGATAGGGAAAATAGTGCTTCCAAGTAAAAGAATCACACAAAATACAAGTATTAAGGTCTTTGTTTTCATTTTTAATATCTCCTTATTTAGTAGTATCTATAACCATAGGTATGTTTTATATTAAGTTTTAATTTAATAATATATAAATATTTCTTTTAATAAATTTTCTGAAAAATGGTAAAGTATTTATCCACATTATTATTGGAATTATGCGGGTTCAAAACCCGGTATCCATATAACACATACTGGAGTTGGAAAAGTGGCAGAAAAAAAAACTGTAAAAGTGGGGGATAGAGTCAAATTAGTTTCAATGGATGATACCTGGACAGATTTAAAACCAGGTGATAAAGGAACTGTATATAAGACTAATGAGGGCCAGGGACTTATATGGGTTGACTGGGATAACGGTGAACAATTAGCCTTGCTTAGCGGAGTGGACAAATTCAAAATAATTAAAAAGTAAAGAAATGGGCAGTTTTTCTCAAAAGTTTTATAAAAACAAATAAAATCATGTTTGATATGACACGGAATTTATTACTAATAAGCAATTCAACATTACATGGAAGTGGATATTTAGATCACTGTGCTGATGAGATCTGTAAATTTTTAGGAAACAGAAAAACCGTTCTTTTTATCCCATACGCACGTCCAAGTGGAATAACTTATGACGAGTATACAAAGGTCGCTCGAGAACGTTTTGAAAAAATGGGTTTCAAACTAACTGGTATTCATGAGTATAAAAATCCAAAAGAAGCAGTAAAATCTGCAGAAGCGATATTTATTGGTGGTGGAAACACATTTGTTCTATTAAATGGACTATACAAAGCAGATATTATTGATGAAATCAGAATTAAAGTAAAAGATGGAATGCCATATATTGGAACAAGTGCTGGATCAAATGTTGCATGTAACAGTATCAAAACAACAAATGACATGCCTATAATATATCCTCCATCTTTTGATGCGTTAAATCTGGCTTCATTTAATATCAACCCCCACTATCTTGACCCAGATCCTAAATCAAAACATAAGGGTGAAACAAGAGAAACAAGGATAAAAGAGTTTCATTTTTTCAACAGTGAATATGTAGTTGGATTAAGAGAAGGCGCTATGCTTCATATAAAAGGAGAATATGTAACATTAAAAGGGACTACAGGTGCCAGAATTTTAATCAAAGGAAAAGAACCTAAGGAGTTCAAACCAGGTGATTCATTAGATTTTTTATTAAAAAAATAATAAAAAAATTCATAACGTATAACCTGTTTCAAAATTTCATCCTATGGAGGAAAATTTAAATTTAGTTAAAAATGCAGACAGGCTTGCAGGAATCACTACAATTGCACTGATATGTCTTGGTATCGTTCAAATAATTCTTGGTGAAACAATTTCAAAAAGTGTTGCATTAACTGCAAATGGCATTGATTGTATAGGTGATGGTTTTGTATCTGCAGTTGTATGGATTGGTTTAAAATTTTACAAAAAGCCTGCTGACCATAAGTTTCATTTTGGATATTATAAAATGGAAAATCTAGCTTCCATTGGTGCTGCGGTTGTCATGATTGTTCTTGCAATTTATATTGTATTTCGGTCATATTCCCAGCTCATTGATCCTCATCCGGTAAAGTTACCGATTATTGGGGCAATAGTTGCCTTTATTGCAGCTCTTATTGCAATTGGTCTGGGTGTTTTTAAATTTATGAAGAGTAAAAAGTCAAAGATGAGCTCTGTAAAGCTTGACGCATTTAACACAATTAAAGACGGGATTGCCTCAGGTCTTACTGTTGTTGCATTAATTTTTGCATCATTAGGTATTTTTGTGGCAGATGCAGTAGTTGGTTTTATTATTGCAGGAATTATTGTAACAATTGGTTTTGCAGCAATAAAGGAATCAAGCTATACTTTAGTTGATGCATGCGATGGATATTGTATCTTGCAAGGAAGTGAGGTAAAAAAGATTGCTGAAAGTGTTGAAGGTGTAAAATCTGCTCATGTCGTTCGTCTTAGACGTTCTGGCCCTGTTGCCCAAGGTGAAATAGAAATTAAAGTATCTGCTGAAATGCCGGTTAAAGAACTTGATGAAATTCGTAAAAAAATACAAAAGCTTGCAAAAGAAAGATATCCTGATATTGAACGGCTTACTGTTACTGCAATACCTTCCTAAAATAAGGTTTTTTGTTTCATCATATTTTCAACATTTGAATACTTTTCAAGGGCTGGAGCTACTCTTTCTTTTTTGAATTGATGTGTATCACATAGTATTTTCAAAACTGATTCTTTGTCAAGACCCGGCCATTCAATGGAATAATCATCAGTGACACTTGGCTTAAGGAATATTTTTCTTATTTCTTTTATTTCTTCAATGGATGGTACGTTATCTCCACCAATTTTTGCAATAGCGTTTTCAACATTGCCATTCTTAATAATTAAATTTAAACTTTTTTTTGGCCCTATTCCCCTTATTCCATCATTAAAATCTGTACCAATAAGTATCGCCATATCAACTAGTTGTTTATGAGTAATTCCCAATAACTTTAGACTAGATTTCAGTCTTATCTGCCTTAAATGAACCTTTGTATAAGCCTCTTTACCAGGTAATTTTCGTCTACCAGAAGAGGTTAAATTTCTAATAAGAATAGGTGTACCAATTAAAAGACAATCATAATCCTGTGAACCAACTGCATAAGCATCGCCTTTTCTAACCATATAACTTGCTTGGGCTTCACCCTCAGATGGCGCCTGAATATATGGTATGCCTAGGGCTTTTAGTAGTTCTTTACTTTGATTAATTATTTCATCAGTAACTCTTGATGTTTGTTGGGCTTTCACTCTGGCTTTTTCAAGATCACCTGCTTCGAGTGCTTCCTGCCATTCTTTTTCAGCAAGTTCCTTTCGTTTTCTACGCTCCTCAAGCGTTTTTGCTTTTAATGGAGGAGGTATTCCATCAAAAACATATACCGGACGGATTTTTGATTCAACAAGATTAGCTGTTCTATGAAAAATTCCCGAAAGGTGTGAGGTCATCTCACCTTTTGAATTCTTTAAAGGTGTTCCATCTCTCTGTCTTATACTTGAAATAAATTGATAAAGGACGTTGTGAGCATCAATAACAATTACTCTATCATGTAAATCTTTAAATGAAATTTTTTCCCAGCGAAATAAATCTCCAATATCAACTCCCATCTTAACAGATTTAATAATAATTAAGTGTTTAAAAACATATTCTAATCATATCATTAATAAAATCTATTATTTTATGGATGCTTTTATAAATAAATCTTTTTTTACTGAGGAACAGGTAACAACGGTTATGAATGATAAAAACAGGATATTAACAACAGTTGGAATTTATCACGCATTCAATGATGGATCAGTAGTTATGATTCCAATTCTATTTCCTGTTTTTAAAGAGTTGTTCGATCTTTCATACACTCAAATAGGGATTATTACAGGTGGAGGACTTTTAATAACACTCATTACACAAGTATTTATTGGTATTGCATCTGATAAAAAAAATCGTAGATTGCTTATTTCAACAGGGATTTTACTATTGAGTGCATCATTATTAATTATTACTCAAGTTCATGATTTCCTTACTTTACTGCTTTTCATTATTATATTAAGATTTTCAGCTGGATTTTTTCATCCAATAGGAGTTGGATGGATATCAAAAATATACAAAAAAGAAAGAATAGACTGGGCAATGGGAATACAGAGTGCCTTAGGAGATTTTGGAGCGTTTGTTGCAATTTTAACAACAGCTTTCATTGTTGAAATCAAAGGTTGGTCATACCCGTTCTATATATGGGTAATAATAGGAGTGTTTTGTTTAATCACAGGTCTGTCTTTAACATACAATATCAAAGAAAAGTATCTTGTCAATATGAAAAATGTTAATACAAAACCAAAAAACTCTTTGGCCCAAGAATGGGATTTGTTGAAAAAAATTAAACTATTTATCCCAGGGGCAATAATCAGTGGATCTACTTGGGGAATAGTTGTTAGTTACCTTCCTTTACTACTGGTTGAAAGAACAACTTTTTCATTATCAATAATTGGAGTAATTATTTCAATTTGGATTGGAGTGGGAACAATATCTTGCATTTTTTATGGGAAAATTATATCATTTTTAGGTCGGAAAAATGTTATAATTCTTAGTTATACTTTAATAGGATTTATGGGTCTATCACTTACAATATTTACAAACATTATTATTCTAATTATAATAATGATATTACTTGGAATATCATCATTTCTTTCTTTTCCGGCAATATTTTCTTATGTCTCTGAAAAAACCGAAGAAGCCTATGAGGGAAAAGTTTTCGGATATATTTTTACTCTTCAACTTGGAGGAGCAACAATACTTCTATTTCTAAGTGGCATTACATCTGATCTATGGGGAATTTGGACGCCATTTTTCATGCTGGGAGTGCTAAGTTTACTAGTTGCATTTTTATTCATTATACAGCAGAAAAAAATTATTCCAATTGAATCTTAAAGGATTGTCAAAAAAACAATTTATGAGTTTCCTATCGATACTTTTAAAGAAAGAAATAGTATTTCCACTTCGATGAAACGAGATCTTATTTCTATGTTAGATGTGAAAGATGACTTAGAAAAAATTATTGATTTAGCAATCGAGCTTAAAGAGAAATCAAAAAATGGTGAATCAATTGATCTTTTAAAAGGAAAAACTCTTGGAATGATTTTTGAAAAATCAAGTACTCGAACTAGAGTATCTTTTGAAGTTGGAATGACCAAACTTGGTGGTCATGCAATCTTTCTAAGTAAAAATGATATTCAATTAGGAAGGGGAGAAACAATTGAAGATACTGCCTTGGTGTTATCAAGATATTGTGATCTTATTATGTATCGAGCAATGAGTAATGATGCTATGAAAGAACTTGCAAAATATGCAACAGTTCCTGTAATAAGTGGACTTGATGATAAGGAACATCCCTGTCAAGTAATAACTGATTTAATGACAATAAAAGAAAACAAAGGAAAACTGCAAGGTCTAAATTTAGTATACATCGGTGATGGAGGAAACAATATGGCACACTCTTACCTGCTTGGTTGTGCAATTGCAGGCATGAACGTTAAAATTGTTGCTCCAAAAGAATATTGGCCAGATGAGTATTATGTTAAAGAGTCAGAAGAATTTGGAGTAAAAGTCGAAGTTACTGATTTAGTGGGTGCAAGTACAACAAATGCAGATGTTGTCGCAACAGATACATGGGTTTCAATGGGAGATGAAATGAAAAAAGAAAAAAGAATCAGAGATTTCCAGGGATACAAGGTTGACAAGGATTTAATGAGCCTTGCAAAATCTGATTCAATATTTCTACACTGCTTGCCTGCTTACTATGGCTATGAAGTAACAAAAGAAGTTGCACATGGTAAGCAATCTGTAATCTTTGATGAAGCTGAAAATAGAATGTGGGCTCAAATAGCAATAATGGTAACCCTGTGTAAGTAAAATATTAATGAGAGGTATTTTACTTAATCTATTATTAATGCTAGTAATAACTTGAATATCGGAAATTGAATTAGTTTTTCAAGGATATTTATTGAAATAACTTTATTTCTTGGTGTTTTTAAATAAATATTTATGAGTTCATAGTCACTTGAGTTTTCCTTATTTACAATTTTTATTTTACCTCTAAATTCTTTGCTAATATTATTTGGTGCAGTAATGGTTAATTCAACAGTAATCTCTCCGTCTTCTGGTGAAAGATCATATCCAGTATTTGGATTGAAGGACCATTCTCCCCAATTAGGCCATTCAGTAATTTCCCAATCAAGTAATGAATTAGGATCGCCAACATTTTCAATAGTAAAATCACCAGTAACTTCAGTTCCAGGACCTACATCATTCCAAATTAATTCAGTTTTTTCACAATGAAGATCTGGATATTTGGGGACATATTCACCTGATAACGCCTTTATGCAGAAATTTGCAGTTTCATCCCAGGATGGATCAGTGAAATCGTAATCATAAAGATCATACCATGTTGAACCATCTTTATAATAACTCTCACCAGGTTCAGCATTTGATTCAACAATATCACGAGTAGATGCTCCAAGTAAAACTGGTACATCTGAAGTTCGATCAATTGGATGACCACCTGAAGATAGAGATACATAAACGTAAAAATCCTCTGAATTCACTAGACTTATTGTTTGATCAAGATCGATAGTATGGAATCCTAGATATTCAATATTTCCTGTTTTTGAGGTAAGTTCATTTTGAAGTTCACCATCAATAAAATCATCATAAACTTTTACTTCATAATCAACATCATCACTTGCAATAAAAAAGGAAACCGCAACAATATCTTCTTCTTCTCCAGTTGATACAAAAGCATTAAATGCTTCTGAAAAATCAGTAATCGTATCTCGCCATCCATGATAATCATGATAATATATATTTTTAAAAGGCTCATATTCAACATCTTGGAAAGATACTGCACCCATTTCAGGTTCTTGACAGCACCATTTATCGTAATAAGAAATCCAGATATAACCGTTTTCTGGACCCCAATATCCCCAACTGTTTTTAATTAGCCATGCACCGGGCTGTGGAGCTTGCGTTACTTTACTATCATCCCAACCACAAATTGCAACACCATGATTTGGTGGATCAGAGGTTGCGGGTGGTTGATAATGAGCATAATAGCTTCCTATATTACCACCATATCCCCAACACAAGGCAGTGCTAATCACTCCTTCGGTCATAAGCTTATTCTTGATAGTATCAATATTGCTAAGATCATATTCTGCCACATACCATTCGATATCTCTTGCATAATAGTGATGGTAGTCTGGATCATTTCGAGAAGGTGGTGTTTGTATTTGGGAATATGGTGCATCAATTTCTCTTATTGCTCCTTCACCTCTTACAATGTATGCAGAAGAAACCATGTAATCTCCACCATAGTGCGGATCAAGTCCACCGCCGCCGGGATCATCATCATTATTATATGTGTTAAAACCATTCCACCAATCCAGATGTCTCTCAGATAGATCAGGCTCACCAGTTTCACCTGCTGCATCCCAGTTTCCGGTCATCAATAGATTTCCTTCCAATGATGCCATAGTACCAAAGGTCCAGCATGTACCATATGGCCCTTGATCTCTCATTCCTGTGACATAATTCTCACCATTTACATCTCTTAAATCAAAAGAGCTGGGTGGATCTAACATGCCTGTGCTTGCAATATTTTTTTCAGAGGTCTTATGATTAAGTAAATTTGCACCAGCAGGCACAACTAATACAATACTAATCAATGTAACGAACAACAGCTTCACTAAAATCCTATTTCCATTCAATTTTATCTACCCCCATGTAATTAACTTATGTTAATTGCTTATTAATATATAAATATTGGTAAAGTGTCTTCAATAACTTTATAAATATATAGAACGATGTTAATATATAAATATTTGTTATATAAAAATTTGAGAAATGATGAGATATATGAAAAAAATTCTGCTTATAATAATTATAACAGGTTTATTTACACCTAATATAATTTTAAGTCAAGGCATTGAGAGAAAAGAAAATAATTTATCAAACTTTGAAATAGAAAGCAGATACCTATATTATAATACATCAGATGGCGTGATGATTTATAAGCAGGGATGCTGCAAAGGATATACTTTGATAGGTGTTCAAAATGGCCTTTATTTTTCTAGGGCAAAATTAGTAAATATGAAAGGTAAAATTGTAAACCGCTGGTTTAACATATTTCCATTTCCTGTCAAAATGCTACCAGATGGTGAAATTCTTGTTGGAAGAAATACAGAATCAATTACGCATAATGAAGGAGATATCAAAGAATTATCCCAGTTAGATTGGAATGGAACTGTTATTTGGACTTTTTCGGATATGTTTGAATATGGAAATGATAAAAGTGCAAGGCAGCACCATGATTTTCAAAGAGAGGACAATCCTGTTGGATATTATGCTCCAGGTCAAGATTTTGTTTCTCAAGGAAAAACTTTAATTCTTGGTCATGTAGATGTAAATAATACAGAAATAAGTAATAAAACGATTCAGGATGATGTAATTTATGAAGTTGACTGGGAAGGAAATCCTACAGGTTTTATCTGGTATGCAAATGAGCATTTTGATGAATTTGGATTCAGTGATGAAGCAAAAGAAAGTATCTATAAACATCCGGGTCTAGCAAGACCTAACGTTTACTGGTGGAAAACTGCTAGTTTACAGGGTTTTTTAGAAAATGATTGGCTTCATATAAATTCAGTTTCTCGATTAGGCAAAAATAAATGGTATGATGAAGATCCAATAAATTATTCTATTTTTAATTCAGAAAACCTCATAATTGATTCTCGACATGCTAATTTTATTGTAATTATTGATTACGAAACCGGAAATATTTTATGGAGAGTAGGACCAGACTTTTCAAATGATACGATAGAAGGTCAGAAAATCGGCCAGATTATTGGTCCACATAATGCACATATTATTCCTGATGGATTACCTGGAGCAGGTAATATTTTAGTTTTTGATAATGGTGGCGCTGCGGGATATGGAAATATTCCCGGTCAGCCAAATAAATTTAGAAACTACTCAAGAGTTATCGAATTTAATCCTATTACAAAGGAAATTGTTTGGGAATATCAAAATAAAAAAACTAATAAAATAGATCTGGCATTTATTTTCAATTGGAAGATAAAACATTGGGGTGAGGACCATCATTTCTTCAGCCCATATGTTAGTTCAGCTCAACGTTTACTCAATGGAAATACTTTAATTACTGAGGGTTTTTCAAGAAGAGTTTTCGAAGTAACTCCAGAAAAAGAAATTGTGTGGGACTACTATAAATATCTTGATTCTGGAATTTTTTACAGAGCCTATAGAGTTCCTCATGAGTGGGTATCAAAGAATATCGCTGGATATTCACTTTGGAAAAATATTAATAAAAATTCAAATTTTTTACTAAATCAAAATAGTCACAGCAGTATTTCTCAAGAATCTTTGGTTAATTCAAAGCTTCAAAGCATTCCAAATGAAAGCCCTTTAAATAACTGATGATTTTATATTTTACGAAATAATTTCATTTAAAAGATTATTTTTAGCTGCATATTTTATTTCTTGTGCTATTCTTCGCCCTGTAGACATATCTGATTGTATGAGCTCTGAGTACGGGGAACCAGAAATATAAGGGTTAGTACCCGCAACTATTCGAGCGGAGATTTCAAAGACTTTGAATTCTAAATCTTCTGTAACCACTGTTTCTAAACAGAAAGAACCAATTATACCGCCGAAAAGTTCCAAGGATTTTTCCACAACTGCTTCTCCCATTTTAAAAACCTTGGGCAATAGCGATTCTCGTATAACAATGGGAATGTTACCAGTTACGACAAATGTCGGATGTATGCCTAACTCCTCAAGCTCAGCAATCGAACCCAGTCTTTGGACCTCATCAATAGTTGTTTCATCTCGCCGATCCATAGAGAGTAATTGAAGACTGCCTTTACTAAGTTTATAAGCATTATCTTGAATCGGTGAGTAAAAATAATGAAGATAATAACGAGTGCCTAGAACAAACTCTTGAATAGCAAAGGATCTATTTTTCTTAATTCTTCTTTGAAATTCATCATATGTTTTAGCGATGAAAAAATCTTTACCGCCCTTTGCACCGTGATATTTTACTATAACAGGTTTATTGATATCTTTGGGCTTTTTTATCTCCTGGGGCATTGTAAGACCTGCAGCTTCTAACCATTTTCGTTCTTTACCTCGATCTGACTCCCATAATAGAACATCTCTGTTTCCAAAAGTTGGAAGTTCAAGTGTTAAAAATTTATCTGCTCCTAGGTACTCAACAAAAGAACCATGTGGGATAACAATTGTGTTTTTTTCTCTGAGTTCTTCTGTGTATTTTAAAATATCTTTATAGTTATCAACAATAAAAAACTCATCTGGTTTTCCCAGTGGAAATGCATCATAAAATTTCTTTTTCTTACCTATAGAAATTCCTAGTGTTTTAAATCCTTCTTTTCTTGCGCCATTAAAAATCTGAAGAGAAGAGTGAGAACATACAGTAGCTATTGTTAGGTTTTTTTTATCGTATGCCGTAAGCATGCCGTTTAATTTTATCTTAGTCATAAAGGCGACACCCTTACAGCCCTTGAATGAACCCCTATGTTTTAATAGTTTCGATATTACATATTACGCTTTTCCGAAGTAAGTTTTAACTTCAGGTCTTGTAAGAATGAATAGGAGCAAAGGAACAATAAATATCCATAAAATTATCAAAATATTAACAAATTTAGGTCTCTGCTCCATCTCCAAGATCATCCTACAATAAAAAGAAAGGTTTTGTAGTGTTTATATTTCTAGATACCTTTTTTCAAAGATACCTGGTAACGGTTGTACAACAACCCTTTATAAGCAAGAAAACAAACACGTTTATTGATAACTATGTTGATTGTAGGGCAAGTATCAAGTAAGGAAGAAGCAAATGAAATAACATTTATTGCTAAACTTTTCGTAGTTGGGCAACGTGCCAGATTTCTTGCCAAACAGAAAAAAGATTAGGTTTATTTCCACCTCTCCTCTAATTTTCTTTTTTTTCTTCAATAAACTTTATTTACTTCTTGTTTGTTAAAAAATAAAAAACGGTGATAAAGCTGGTTAACCTAAGATTTTATGGAGGGATCAATGAGATAGGGGGAAATAAAATTCTTCTTGAAGACAATGGTACTAAAATATTCTTAGATTTTGGAATGAGCTTCAGCAGAAGAGAATTATTTTTCGAAGAATTTTTAATGCCTAGATCAGCCAATGGAATAGGTGATTTTCTTACAATGAATCTTATTCCTGACCTGCCTGGCATTTACCGAAGGGACCTTTTGGAAAAACTTGGTAGGAAACCTGAAGAACCAACTGTTCAAGGAGTCGTTCTATCTCATGCACATGCTGATCATTCAAACTATGTTTCATTTCTCCATAAAGATATCCCTATATATTGTGGTGAAACCTGTAAATACATACTAGAAGCAGTTGATGAACAAAGCCAACGGAATATTGAAAACGAAGTATTGAATTTTAAAAAGAGACCGATTTATAAAGATGAATACAAAAACCCGCCGATAGAACGGAAGTTTAATACTTTTAGGACTTGCGACAAAATTCGAATAGACTCTTTAGAAATTGAGCCTATCCACACAGATCATTCAGTTCCAGGAGCATATGGATTCATTATACATACTACAGAAGGGGCGGTGATTTACACTGGTGATCTGCGGATGCATGGAGCACATGCACATATGACTGATGATTTTATCAACGCTGCCAAAGAGACGAAACCTATTGCTATGATAACAGAAGGAACAAGAATAAATCTTAAAAAAACCAATGAATCAGAGCAAAAAGTTTATACAGAATCTAAAAAAGAAATCTTAAAAAATAAAAAGCTTTCAATTGTTGATTTCAACTTCAAAGATGTTGACAGGTTCACAACGTTTTATAAAATTGCAAAAGACCTAAACAAGAAACTTGTTATAAGCTTCAAACATGCGTGTTTTCTAGAACGGTATCATAAAGACCCAAAGATAAAATCACCGAGTAGCCGAGATGAACAAATACTAATACTCAAACCTAAAAGATTAACTGGAACTTATATTGATGAGGATTACACTGATCGGTATATTAAAAAACGTTTGAATTATCCCAATATCATCATCGCAGAAGACATAGCCAAAAATCCAAGCAGTTACATGGTTGTTTTAAATTTTTATTATTTCAACATGCTTGTTGATTTAAAACCAAATAAGAGTGCATATATCCATTCGCTTTCGGAACCATTTAATGAAGAAATGGAGATATCATATGAACGCATGCATAACTGGTTAAGATTTTTTGATATAAAATTTGTCCAATCTCATTGCTCTGGACATATAAGTGGTCCAGATTTATATGAACTAATAGAAACTGTGAAACCAAAAAAAGTGTATCCAATTCATACAGAGCACCCGGATATGTTTAAAAACCTTAGTATGCGTACACATATTGTTAAAGAAGGTGAATTATACAAACTCTAAAATCAGTAATTTATCAAATTTGATTTAAATTGAACTGAAGTAGTTAGTAAACGTAACAAATTTTCCAGAATTTGATACAAATCATAAGGAAAAATGTATAAGCCATGATTTTATAGTATGTCAAAACTGAATGTTATCGAGGGAGGAAAAAGAATGCCCGATCTTTATAATTATAGTAAAAAAAAGGATGAACAGACAATGATAGAAGCTGATACAGGTAAAAGAAAAAAAGAGCAGTTTATTGAGAATCTAAGGGAGGGAGATGTTGTAAACGATCTTTATGCTGTAAAAATAAAAAGTCCTCCAAGATCTTATAAGAGAGGAACATGGTTTGGTCTTGTTGCAACAGATAAAACTGGTGAAATCAATGTAAAATTTTGGGGTGGAGAAAATAAGGATCGCGTTAAGAGGCTTTATGACAGCTTTAAAACCGGAGATGTTGTTCAAGTTAGACTTGGAAATGTAGAAATTTATGAAGATAAACCTCAGATATCGATTAATGAAACCTCTGGTGGGATTAGAAAATGTAGCTCCAAGGAATATGATATCATTGATTTTATCCCTTCACTTGATGAAGAAAAAATAAAAAAATTGTTTGAAACTGTGAAAAAGGATGTTGCTTGTGTTGAAAATGTTCAGCTTAGGAATCTTCTTAATTTGTTTTTTGATGATTCTAAATTTGTAAAGGATTATACTCGTTCTCCTTCTGCTATTACTCATCATCATAACTATGTGGGTGGAAACTTGCAGCATACTGTGGGCGTGTTAAGGCTCTGTAAAAATATTTGTGAAATGTATGAGGGTATAAACAGAGATTTAGTTATTATCGGTGCAATATTTCATGATATTGGAAAGTTAAAGGAGTATGAAGCTACTGCAGCTATTGAAAAAACCGATGAGGGTAATTTCATTGGTCATATTGTAATGGGCGATAGATGGATACGTGAAAAAATAGCTGAGTTAAAAGATAATGGAAAAGATTTTGATCAAGATCTTGAGGATAAGTTATGTCATATCATACTTAGCCACCATGGTAAATATGAGTTTGGTTCACCTCGTATGCCTAAGACCATTGAAGCCGCCGTGATTCACGCAGCAGATATGATGGATTCTCAGGTTAAAAACTTCATTCAAAATATAGAGGAAGGTAGGAAAACCAGTAAGGATGATTGGGCATTTATATGGGATTCTGATGTTGGTATGAAAAGAGCAATGTATCTGGGTAAGGATTAGATTTTATGAAAAAAGAGATGCTTGATATTCTTTGTTGTCCAACATGCAAAGGAGATCTAGAGCTAGAGATTAAAAAGGAAGATGAGGGAGAAATCATAGAAGGAAGTTTTACTTGTAAAAAATGTAATTGCACTTATTCTATAGACGAGGGGATACCAAATCTTTTACCAAAATAGAGTCAATTACCAATAAAACTTTGGATATCTTGTATCAGATTTTTTGATTCCTGCATATCCTTAATATATTTTTTAAAACGTGGCGTTCTCCTATCAAGTATCACTGCTACACCACGATCTTTTTCATCACGAATTAGACGACCAATTGATTGCAAAAGCTTTCTAGCAGTAGGTGCTTCAACTGTATACTCCCAACCTTTTCCAAATTTAAGATCATAATATCGCTGAAGTCCACGTTGTTTAGCAGTTGGTTTAGGATAAGGTATACCGACGATTACAGCTATTTCAAGTTGTTCAGCTGGAAAATCCATTCCTTCACTTATTCTACCACCCATAACAGAGAAAAGGGCAGCACCATCTCCATTTTCATTTCCCTGCTCTTTGAAATCAGTAACTAGTTCCATAAGCGCGGTTTGAGACATTTCTTGTTCTTCAAAATAAATATCTCTATTAATTTTATCTAAACCCACCTGATTTCTAAACATAGACATAACGTTGAAACTTGGGAAAAAAACCATGGTATTTTTAGGAAAAGTATTACAAATATTTGTGACATAATCCTTCATTCTAGTAAGAATTTTTTCATCTTTACTTATCTCGTCATATTTCGTTGTGACATCACCGATAAATAGAATTTTTCTGTTTTCTCTTGGAAACGGTGATGGATAACCAATCAACTCAATATTTTCTGATAAGCCAAGTGAATCTCGATATTCCTCAAGTGGTTCCAGGGTGCCAGACATATGAATTGAAGAATGGAAATCCCTAATAATTGCAGCTCCAACAGATGGATCCAAACAAAAAGCCTCAATACGTGGGTTTTTACCACCTGATGCATCCACAACAAGCTTAGCATATTGATCCATCTCAAGAGATATCCAGAAATCTAAAAACAACCCAAGCTTATGAAGATACGAACGAGGGAGTTTTCCATCCTTTTGACGGTACTCCTGAATTTTCTCACCATAAGCCATTAAATCTCCAACAATATCGTGAAGGGTTCTGCTAGTAATTTTAAGTCGTGACAAAATCTCAGTTTCAAATTCATGAGAAGGGATAAATGCATCATTTTTCTTAACAGGTTCCCGTCTGATACCTCCTTCTAATATACCATAAATATAAGTATCTCTAAGATCTCTAACAATTTCATTTAATATTTTACAAAACTCTGAAACAGAAAATCTGCCGTCAACCATACCTGGATCTCCATATTTTTCTGCCTCAAGAATACAACTATTTAACATATACATGCTAAGTTGAGCAGAAAACAAATCTCTGATATAATTCGGAAGATTGTGGGCTTCATCTACAACCAATACCATATCGTCTTCAGGGACAGATAAACAATCAAAAAGCATATTCCGAATCATTAGATCAAAAACATAAACATAAGGAACAACGACAATTGGTGACTCACGCATAAGAAGTCTATTTATCTCATATGAACAAATTTCTTTTTTTTCACAATAATCTATGAATTCTTCGGCTGTTGGAAGTTCTTTTTTCACCCACTCTTTAACAGTTTCAACTTTTTCTTTATTAAGAAAATTCCGATAATAAATACAACCTTTGTCCTTGTCTTTATTTGTAGATTTTGCTTTTTTCTTTTCATTTGAACAATATTTAGAAAGTTCTTCAGATGTGCCCTTAGCAAACTCTAGGTCATTTCGAGCAAGGATGCACATATTTGCTCTACCTTGTATACCGATCCCAAAAATCTTCTCCTTAACGCCTTTGTTTTTATTTCTGATTTCTCTTAGCTCAAGGATTACCTGTCTTTGTTGTGCGTTTGTCCTAGTTGAATAGATAATTTTTTTATGGTTTTCCAAAGCATATTCAAGAGTTGATGTAAGCGTGCATATTGTTTTTCCAGATCCGGTTCCAGATTCAAAGACAAAATCTCCTCCCGACTCTAGCGTGTTTTTAATAGTTTGCATTACTGCTGTTTGATTCTTCCGAGGTTTGTAAGGAAAAAGATCCATCTCAAAAAGAGGAATGCAAACATTGGTAAAAAGAGTTGTTGGAGGCCCGATTAAAACTATTATTTGTGCATGAGATTTTATAGTTTTAACATATTAAACTATGTATCATGGTTGAAACTCCATTTGAAAAAATTAAAAAATCGCTTATAAAAGAAATCTCCCTAGAACTAATTAATAAAATACCTGATAAATGGGAAAAAGTTGGGGAAGTTGGCATTATTAAATTGCATCCTGATCTTGAAAAATATTCCAAAGTTCTGGGGAAAAATTATGCTGAAATTCTTCAATGTAAAACAATTCTAAATGATACTGGTGGAATCACAGGAATTTATAGAGAACCAAAGACTAAGATAATTTATGGCACAAGCGGCACTGAGACAATTCATAAAGAAAACGGAATTCGTTTTAAACTAGATCCGCAGAAAATTATGTTTTCCTCTGGAAATATGGATGAAAGAATTAGAATGGCAAAAATTTCAAACAAATCAGAAACAGTGGTTGATCTTTTTGCTGGAATTGGTTATTTTACTTTACCCATAGCAGTTTATAGTAGACCAAAAAAGGTTTTTGCATGCGAAAAAAATCCTGTTTCATACAATTATCTTTATCAAAATATCAGTTTAAACAATATCACATCAATTGTAGAACCTCTAAAAGGAGACAACAGAAAGGTTGCACCAAAAAATGTTGCCAATAGAGTAATTCTTGGTTATTTTGACGATACATGCAAGTTCCTAACAACTGCTTTTGAATGCCTAATAAACAATACAGGGATCATTCACTATCACGATAAATTACCAGATGATGCAGTTCCAAACAAACCTCTGGAAAATATTAAAAAGATAGCTAAAAAATACAAACGTGTGGTTGAGCTTTTAAAGTATAAAAATGTTAAATCGTATGCGCCAGGTATCAGTCACTATGTTTTTGATATAGGAATTGATGAGAAATGAAGCTTATTGTTTATCATGCAAATGAAGATGACCCGAAGAAATGTAGCGCAAAGAAACTTCATAAATTTGGTTTTGTAAAACTTGAGACCAACATTAGAAGAACACCAAAGAATGCAGTTTTACTAAATCCCTTTGCTGAAAAAAGTCTTTCAAAAGAAGATTTGGAAATAGCTGAAAAAAACGGTATTCTTACTGTTGATTGCTCCTGGAAAAACGCAGAAAAAAGTTTTGATTATTTAAATAAAAGAAATCATTCGAGGGCACTTCCTTTCTTAGTTGCAACAAATCCGATAAATTATGGCAAGCCCTTTAAACTAACAACTCTGGAAGCTATTGCAGCTGCTCTTTACATCTTTGATAATCTTGAATTAGCAGAGAAAATTTTAAAACTCTATAAGTGGGGTTCGAATTTTCTTATTTTAAATAAAGAACCTTTAGAGGATTATAGAAAGGCAAAAGATAGTAAAGAAATTATCAAAATTATGAAACAATACATATAGCTTTTATTTACATTACGTTTAAGTAACTAAATTTATTGTAGGAAATGCTAGATTAAAGATGAAAAGAGGTTGATTTATGACTCATATACTAGAATCTTTCTTCAAACCAAAAACAATTGCAGTTGTTGGAGCGTCAAGAAATATAACAAAAATTGGACATGCAGCTTTGAAAAACATTTTAATTTCTGATTATGAATGTGAAGTGTTTCCAGTAAATCCAAATGAAAAAGAAATTCTTGGTCTTAAATGTTATAAAAAAATTACTCAAATTCCAGTTGATCTGGATCTTGTTTCAATTTCAGTTCCTGCAAAAATAGTTCCACAAATTATGCGAGATTGTATCCAAAAAAAGGTGAAAAATGTAATCATTATTTCATCTGGCTTCAGTGAAGCAGGTAATCAGGAATTAGAAGATGAGTTAAGAGAAATAATTAAAGGAAGTAATATGAGAGTGCTTGGACCCAATGTAATGGGTTATAAAAATGCAGCAGATGGGCTTGATGCTTCTTTTGTTTATGGTACTGCAAGAAAAGGAAACCTATCGCTAATTAGTCAAAGTGGTGCTCTTGGAATTGGTATGATATATCTAGCAAATAATGAGTTTGTTGGGATTTCTAAAATAATTGGCGTGGGTAATAAAATCGATATAGATGACGATGATTTAATTGATTATTTTGCACAAGACCCTGATACAAATGTTATCGGTCTATATATTGAAGCAGTTAAAGACGGTAGAGCATTTATGAATAGTATAAAAAGATGCGAAAAACCTGTTCTTGTAATAAAAGCAGGACGAAGCCAAGCTGGCGCACGAGCGACAGCGTCTCATACTGGCTCTATGGCAGGTAGTGATAAAATCTATGGAGCAGCAATAAAGCAAGCTGGTGGAATACGTTGCCGAGATGTTGTTGAACTATTTGACATGGCTAGAGCTCTTGCAGGTCAACCGCCAGCACAAGGAAATCGGATTGGAATTGTTACAAATGGTGGAGGACTTGGTATACTTATAACCGATGCATGTGTGGCAAATGGTCTTACTGTTCCAAAACTTTCAAAAAAGACTTACAATAAAATCGATAAAATTCTTCCTGATATTGTTAAACCAAACAACCCAGTTGATATCTTAGGAGATGCAGGTTTTTATAGATACGAAGCAGCAACTAGAGCATTACTTGAGGACCCAAATATAGATGGAATAATTATTGCATCTGTTCATGGTGGATACGCTCGACCTCAAGAATTCACTGGTGCAATTCTTAAAATGATACGCGAAAGAAAACTTCATGAGGAATTTAAAAAACCAATACTTGCAACCTGGGTAGGTGGTAAAGAATTTGAAGATTTAGTATGGGATTTAAAATCTGCAGGAGTTCCGATATATCCTTCATCTTGGAGACTAGCACGTTCAATGATGGCTTTATATTTAGAAGGCGAGAGATTAAAAAGAGAAAAGAAAAAAGTTCGTTAGTGATATTGAATATCCTTTATGCTTATGGTTCCGTAAAAACTTGATAAATATGGAGTAGGGCCAGCAACAAAAGAAAGCTGTTCATTTTTTGGTATTATATTATCTAATATGTTATTTATGTCCTTTTTATTTAGTCCCATCATCTGCCCATGTTCATATAGCTTTGCATTTATTTTCTTATTACTGCTGTTCATCTTACTCAGCTCTCTTTCTTTTTTGTAACCCTGTAATTACAAAATTTATATATATAATATTTGACAGAAATAGGTAAAATTTTTATATATTGACAGATATTTGGTAATTATGTCAAATATTGTACATAAGGTTTGGAAAATTCTAGATGAAAACCCAAGTATAAGAAGGGAAATGAGTCGAGGGCTAATAAACGCAAGTGCACTAGCTAGATATATGATAAAAGAAAAAAAGATAGATGCGTCACTTGATGCTGTTATTGGTGCAATACGACGCTATGAACTTGATAGGCATGATGACATCTTTAACACTGCATACAAACTACTTGGTCAAACAGTCAACATATCTACAAAGAGTAATCTAGCAGAAATTTCACTTATTAAGGATAGTGAAGTTCAACAAATTCTTCCCAAACTATTTGGCATAATACAATATATTAGGGGAGATGTCCTAAGAGTCACACAAGCTAATGAGTCTATACGAATCTTGATCGACGAAAAAAACATGGATAATGTAATAAGCCTATTTCCAAAAGATAAAATAATAACTGAAGAAACAGACCTTGCCGAGATAAATATATACATCCACCCAAAGATGCAAACAACCCCAGGGATACTAGCAGTGATAGCAAGTGAGTTAGCAACTAATGGAATAAATATAGTGGAAGTTATGACCTGCCCTCCAGAAATGATTTGGGTAGTTAAAAAGGAAGAACTTGTTAAAGCATCTGATGTACTATTTCAATTATGCCAACCTAAGAAATGATTTAATCAATCCACTCAACCCCGAGCTTGTTCTCCCAATCAGGTTGTGAGCCGTCCCATTTTCCTGCAACTTCTTTTGGTACACATTTCTTACAAATACCAATTATTTTAAAATGACATGACCCGCAAACAAATTTTCCACATTTCAGACAAACAGCTGTAGCAGTTTTTTCACCACAAACTTGACATTTACCAGAAGGTTTGTTTGATCTGTGTTTTTTATCATTGGGCATTTTTATTTTGTCTTTAGTCTCTTCTGCCCATCTCCGCAGTTCTTCGTTCATGGATATATTATCGTTCATAGGCATCTAATTTTCCTCATTTCAAAATAATACACGTTGCTTATATATCTTATTTACTAAGTTTTTTAGATTTGGCTTTTTTATGAACAAGATTTGCAAAAAGGTGAAAGCATGGAGTGATAAGAAGTAAAACCAGAATATGCCAAATAGAAAAACTATCAATAAACCAATTGCAAGACATAACACCAGAAATTTGTAAAATACCCGCCATTATAAAACTAAAGATTAATGTTCCTAATATAAAGTCAAGCTGATCAAATGGTATCCAATCTTCACCTCGGTTCTTTCCTATTCTTCTTTTAATAAAACTTTCAACTATATCACCCATTAGCGCACCAAAACAAATAGAAAAAACGATTGGAATCATTAAAGGGAAGCCTGTAAAATCATTTATTTTTATAGGGAAATTTATAGTTACTCCAAACTTAGCAACAACAGAAAGCCCAAAGCCACCGGTCATTCCGACAAAAGCACCAGTAAAAAGACCACGCCAGGTTTTACCATCTCCCAAGATTCTGTTTCCATCTTTCCATTTTTTACCAAAATCAATTGGTGTACCACCTCCAACGAGAAGTGCACTTGCATTAGCAATATAAGCTGGAATTATAAGCCAAAGAGCTTGAATAATTATCTCATAGACCATGTTAAAAGTAGGAATACCGATTACGTTTAAAACAATATTTGTTAATCTGAATATTAAAATTAGTCTTTTCTACTTAATTTTAGACCTTTATAACAAAATCTATTTGATCTTTTAACCAAGCCTTTTAATGCAAGATTAGAAACACCGAAGTTTTCTGCAACCATACTACCAAATTTTCCATCATCTCCGACATATTCAAAAATCCGGTCTTCAAGTTTTTCAAATTCGCCTCTATTTAAGGATGCTACGGTAAAAATCTCACTTATCTCATTTACAGGACAGGATATGTTAATATTGAATGCCGAGTAATAAGATCGGTATTTTTTTTGTGGCCTGCCATCTATGCCGTCTTCAGGAGTTGTCCATTTGGTCTCGACAAGTTTCATCTTATCAAAATATTCAAGGGCGTCTTCTCCTTCATATCCATATTTTTCTAATATTTCACTTAGGGGTTTCCAATTTAGAAGAAGTTCATTAAAAACTTCTTTTTTTGTTTTATTATCAAAAGCCCGAAGTAGGGGTACTAAATCAGTAGAATCGTTAACAACTTTTGTTCTCATCATAGTATCTATCTTTATATACTACAACAGGTTTCTACATATTTAAGGCTTTTGCATCTAAAGTTAATTATTTTATTTATTTTTTAAAGGGTTTTATTTTACCTCACGTTTCTGAAATCTAATTATTCCAATTATTAATAATATGAACGTAAAAAACATCCATCCAAACATAGAAAATGATGGTGAAATATAATCAGTTCGCGGAATACTAGAATACATCGCTCCAATATCAGCATCATAAAGCATACCTGGATCAGTCCCAGAATATGTGCCTGTAAACATCCCAAGGGTGGCCTGCAAAGGCGGAGCCATTTGATAGCATTATCATTAATACAATTAGAGTGCCCCTCATCACCTTCCACATATTATCAGCAATGAGGCAATAAATAGGATTTAAATAAATGTATTTTGATTAAAAACGAGAATTAGAAGGTTTGTTAAATTTATAGAATTCTGAAATAAAAATTAAATCTTTTAATTACCTTGTTTTGTTGCATAGATATAAAGTATTCTTTCAATAAAAACTTCTATAAATATAAAAATATTCATTAAAAGGGTAAATATTATAAATATTTACTGGTTATGTTTTAAAGGAGGCATAGGAATATGGAATATAAAATTAGGAAAATAGGAACGCTAGTTTTAACAATATTTCTTTTTGGAACCGCTTTTTTTGTTCCAGCGGGCTCAGTACAAATCGATCAAATTGAAAGTTTTAATGAATCATATGTAAATAAAGTTGAATATAATAATCAAAACATGTTAGATGTGGAGAATGACATACGTCTGATTGATTCTGATTCAAAATTAATTATTAATCCAATTTTCCCGATGAACATTAACGGTGACAATGATGATGCAGGACATAAAACAGATGCAGGAGATCAAATATCTCGTGCCGATTCAATTTTTCCGGGTGAAATGATAGATGATTGGCCTGGTAGAGGAAGAACTGGTAAACTTAGTTCAAGTGATGATGAGGATTGGTACTTCTTCACGGCTTGTCAGGGTCAAGACATGGTTATTACGATGACACCCCCAATGAATTTTAACTTTGATATCGATCTATGGGATGATAGCGCTGTTGAAAGATATACATCAACAAATCCTGATGATGATCCTGAATCAATAACGTATCCTGCAGATTATACTGGAAAATGGTATCTAAGAATCCTTTATATAAGTGGAACCGGTGAGGGACAATACTCTTTTGATGTTACATTAGATGGGCAAAATGATGCCGATTTAGGTATTGACGCAGGAAATAACTTTGCAGATGCAACTCTTCTTTCAACAACAGGATCTTATTATGGATATCTTGATATGAATGATGAAGAAGACTGGTATAAATTCCAAGCAAATGAAGGGCAAGGAATTCATTTTAATTTAAAAGTGAGAACTGTTGCCCATTTATCAGATTATGATATCTATTTATATAATCCAAATGAAGAACTTGTGCATTATGAGTCATATTACTATGATGATGAGCTACTCTACCCTGCTGATATATCTGGAGAATGGAGAGTTAAAATTGATATATATCCAGGATATACAGATATCCCTCAACCTACAGAATGGGATTATTTCACCTATGGATCAGGTCCTTATGAATTGGAATTTGCCTTAGATGCATCTGCTCCAAGTCCACCTGGACCAATTCCTCAACCCGATATAACAGCTGTTGCCCATACGTTCAAGATAGCAAACACTCCTGGAAGTAACACTGATGAGTATGGATATCTAGCAAGCATTCCAGCATGTAACTATATAGAAGGTGGAGATAGACATTTAGCACCAATAGTTTACACTGGAGATGATACACTCACGAATTTTGTTGGAACAGTTGATGATACTACAGATTATATTTTAGAAGATTGGGATCAATTCCTTTCAGATCAAGGAAAAACTGCAGTTGAATATGATGTGAATCCAGACCCTATTATAGCTGCAGCTGAAATTGCAACTGATTTATGGGAATCATCAGACCTTGCAGTTGTTGCTGTTGATGGAAGTTCTTATGAAGATAATGAAAAAACAGTTTTATCAAAGACAAGGACATACAAGCGTCAAATAGATACAATGACTATTGCAAGTGATTCCCCGGATTTCGAACCATTTGGTGACTATTTTGCAAAAACTATGATAATAGGACCAAAATGGGGAGCTATACAGATAGCTATTGAAGGAGCAGCGCAAGAACCATCATTACTAGGAATCTTTCCACAATACATGGCTCTTGTAAGTGATTGGTGGCCTGAGCATGTTGATGAAAAAACTGATATTTATTATCCAATACCATCAATGGGAATTTATGCAGCAGGAGTTGGAAGTGTAGGGGATTCATGGGATATGAAAATAACTAAAATTAAAGGTGACAGACATCGCATAAGAGTTGCAAATCCTGATTCGGCATTATCAGTAAAAATTACAACAACAACACCTGAAGATCTTTTAGTATTTCTTATTGATCCTAAGGGAAATATTAGAGCTCCTGATCCACCTTATTGGAATGGTGGACCAATAAATCCGATCCATGAATGGAATGGAATTGATAATCCTGCCTATCCTCCTGATTGTGATGATTGGAAAGCTTGGGAGCCTGAGCCTCATACCGAGTTTACTGCAGAGGTTCTTCATCCAGACACTGGAACTTGGCAGGCAATTGTTGTGCCAAGATATACAACTGGATCCTCTAGCATTAAGTATACTATAACTGGCACTTTAAGAGAACTTAATTCAAAGAGAGTAAATGCAGCAATGTCAGCTGCAAATGCAGCAGTAATTGCTTCACAAGAGCATGTTCCTTTGTTATATGTTACAGAAGATAGTGTTCCAACTGAAACTCAAAATGCATTTGATGCTCTTGGTGTCAGCAGAGTTATTTTTGTTCAAAATGATGGAATTGGAAGTGGCGTTGTTGATAATCTTCCAACAATAGAAGCTAATTTAGAAACAATGAGCGATATTGTTGATTATATCAAAGCTTATAGTCAATCAGAAAATATCATTACGATAACCTCTCTTAAGTCAGGTGAAGGATATTTTGCACCAACTGCAATGCTAGCGGCTTATCATTGTGCACCAGTTCTTCGTATCGGTGAAGCACCAAATAATCCTGCGGGTTTAGCAAACAAAATTGATACTTGGAGGCTTTGGACTGGAGATTACTATCATGGAAACCTAGCACCTGGGCATCTGCCAATTTATGATCAACCAGTTGAACAAGTTGAAACTTTCCAACTTCTTATCAAATTGATTAAGTTTTTACTAACTGGTGATGATAGTGATTTACCACCATGGGGACTAGATGCCAAGCGATACTGGAATGAAGAATTACATGATACAATCCATGCTTGGATAAGTAGTTATGGACTGGATAAAACTGGTCAAGAAGGTTATATTATGGTTGCACCACGAAAGGATATTCGAATAGAGGCTCATTCTGTTATGATGGGTAACAACTCATTTTCAGGACATATTCCTGGAGAAACACCATCATATACAAATGATATTGTCATTCGAAATGTTCTGTATCCAGCTTTAATATATGCAAATCCAAATCGAGATGTAACTACTACCCAATTGATGAACTACCCAGATAGAGTAGGAGCATATAATAGGTGGACCACTAACGATGGAGTAGTTCATAATCAAATTTCATCTTCAGCTGAAAATAAGAAATCTTTTAGTTCTCATAACAGAATATACGAAGGACACTGCCTTTGGGATGCTCATCTTGAACGCATGAATGAGGGCGCGAGTATCATGTATTACTGTGGACATGGAACCGGAGGAAGCGGAATGTCAGCACAATACTATCAAACAGATTTTTGCAACTATCCAGATGAGATATGGCCAGACGGATGGCGAAGCTACCTATATGATAACTGGGAAATGGTTAGAGATGATGGAACCAGATGGTTCAATCCAGAACCACCAACACTATATGATTTCATTCACTACAAATGGCATGATGAATACTTTGAGAACCTTAAGAGCAATGCAATATTTTATCAATCCTGTTCAACCGGACAACAATTTGGACCAATGGTATATCTTGATCATGGAGCAGTTATTTGGTATGGAAATGCAGCAACTGGATCATGTCCACCAGCAGACCTAGAAGATGATTGGTTATTTGAAAAAACACTTAGATACGGTCAAGCCGTTGGACCTGCGTACACATCAGATATATGGAAAATATATAGGGACTTCACAACAGGCGATCCAACATCAATGTACGGAGTATCATCAATATTCGGAGATGATGGAATAAACACAGTTCAAGTTATCTATGGCGACCCAACCATTATTGTCTACAGCCCAGAGTGGACAGCACCTACAGCAGTAAACTCGATATTACAAAGGTAAGATACTTTAACTACCAATACAATTGAAAAAATCAATATTAGCTTAAATGCTTAAATTAGACTTATCTAGTAAGGCATTTAGGCTTTCTACATTTATTAGTTTAGGAAATATACTACAATCATAACTATTTATATTGGATAATTAGTTTATAACTTTTAAATCAAGATTATTTATAATTATCGTGTAAAGTGCCAAAATGAAGGCTTCTGTATTTGAATATAATTTGAGAAAATAAAACTAAAAAATGTAATTAAATTTTCGATAAGAAATATAACATAAATTATATAAATGATGATGAATATAAATAAATTTTAATAAAAAATTAGTGGTGAATTAATATGATAAATAGAAAAAATATAGCATTAATTCTAACAGCAATTTTTTTAATTTCAAGTGTATCAATTGCTGTTGAAGGAAGAATACCAATAAAAGAAGCTTTGAATAATAATGTAGTAGATGATACTGGAACAATAGGAGTTAACAAGTTATCAAGTGAGAGTGTAAAACCTATTTATTTTATCAATGGAGATGAAGGCACATACTTTTTAGGAAAACTCTTCAAAAAATACTTACCAATAAATATGGATGATTTTGAAGAATTTAAACAAGAAGGCCTAAGAGTAGAATTCACTGGAATTGTTGCTCTAAGGAGCCTAACATCGATTTTACTTGCATTAAAATTACGTGCCCTTCCAATTGTTATTAAAACAATAGAAAAACTTGAAGAACCTCAAAATGAGCCACCAATTGCAGAATTTAGCTTCTCTCCTGCATTTCCAAAAGTTTCAGATATAGTGGAATTTAAGGATGACTCATTTGATCCGGATGGAGACATAATTGCTTATAACTGGGACTTTGGTGATGGTGAACATTCAGAAGAACAATATCCTATACATCAGTATCTTGAGGTGGGTAAATACTATGTAACTTTATCAGTAATTGATAATGATTATGAAACTGGTGAAAAAATCCATGAAATAACTGTTGTTGATGAACAAACCCCTGAATACGGAAAACTCTTTGGAACAGTAAAAGAAAAAAATAATCCAGAAAATCCGATATCAAATGCAAAAGTTGCTGCCTATCCTCAGTTTAGTGATCCAAGCTGCCTATATTATTCAACTTATACAAATGAATTAGGAGAATATACATTAGAAGTTGAATCAGGGATTTATACAGTTATAGCAAGTAAAGAAGGTTATGAAATACAAATTTTAAAAGTTGATGTAAAAGCAAATGAAGAAAATGAAGTTAACTTTTTATTAAAAAAAGTTGTTGATACCGTAGATTTCTATATAGATCTAGAAGGAGAATTCTACAAAGTTGGTACATCAATACAAGTATTAGCAGGATTAGTAAATAATGGTGACGAACCAGTAAAATTAAATGAATTGAGTCTTGAGCACTATTCACTTGATTTTGTATTACTAACACCAGATGGAAGAAAGATACACTATATTGGTGAATGTGACTTTTTTTGTCCTGAACAAATAATACTAGAGCCAGGGGAGTCTCACGAAATAATAATCGATATAACAAACGCAAACCTTGGAGATAAAAATGGTTTATATGACTTTAGAACACTTGGAGATTATTTGATAAAAGGTTATTACAAGTCACTTATAAGCTATCCTTCTGGAGTAGGACAATACAAAATTCTAACATCAGAGATACATAGCTTTACAATAGAGGAATAAAAATTATAAAAACCTCTTTTATTCTTCTATGATAATTCATGAGGGTTATGAACCTCGTTCATAGCCTTCGTGTTGCATTTTTTCCATTAACTTTATTT
>JAHWGK010000026.1 GCA_020054495.1 Thermoplasmata archaeon
GTTATCAAAAGCAGATGTTTTTTTAGGTAGAACAGCTAGACGACAAAATTATGCATTATGGTCATATGCTTGTGATATTATGAATGGTGGTGTAGCCACTGCAAAAACTCATAACTACCCAAATGATAGTTATAACTTTCCTACATGGCTAAAAGAAAAAAAGAGTGTTAAAAGTAACATGGATGTTAGAGATTTTATCGTTAAAAAAATTAGTAGCATATGTCACAACTCAAATAATAAAAGCAAGAATTATCTCTTGTCGTATTTTACTAATATGTTTAGAAATAATACTTATTTTGCGATTAAAATGAAAAATAAATTTGGCTTTGGCGAAGCTGAGATAAAATATTTACTCGGTAAAAGTCATCAGCATAAACTAAAAGAGATTCTCCTTTCCCATGAGCCAATTATTACTAAACCAGCTCAAGAAGATTCCACTGGATCTGTTGAAAAAGATAAAAAAGAGAATTTGCAACAAAGTCTATTTGATTTTTGATTTCATATCTTCAAGTTGTTTCATTGCTTCTACAGCTTCCTGTTTGTATTGCTCTTTTAGTTTATGATAAGTATCGTCTGATATCTGCTTTGATCTATGTTGTTTTTCAATATCTTTTAGTAAAGACATAAGAAGTGTCTTTTTTGTATTGAGAAGCTCTTCAGATCCACCTGTTATTTCTTTTTTCTTTGAAGTTTTTTGTTTTTTTGACGAAGACAATAAAGCCATGAGTAAAAGTATGATTAGGATGGCTATTATTATATAATACCAAGTTGGAATAGTCTCAATTTTTTCTGTTTCAATTATTGTTTGGTCTTGTTGTAAAGCAACATTAAGTGAACTTCCTGCTATAAGGTTACTACCGGTGTATATCTCTGTTCCATCAAATGTGATTGATATCAAAGTTGTATTATATTGAAATATTTTTTCAAATTCATCTGTATCTTTGTCTAAGGTATATCTTATTTCGATATAGTTTGCAGATGTTAGCCCTAATTCAGTTAAATTAAATGAATATGTATTAGTTGATGGAGATATAGTAATAACAGAGTCGTTAATAACAAAGCTAATATCTCTATGTCCACTTTGAATCCATATAAGAATTATATCACCTGAGTCTGTATCTATTGTTATTTTTTCAACAACAGAGATAGAATCATCATTTGTTGTTAATTCTATATTGTAGGTTTCTGTGTTAATATCTTGTCCATGTGCTATGATTGTACAGCCTGAAATAATCATTAAAATAGCTATTGATATTATAGTTAGTTTCCTCATCATAATCTCCCCACAGGGGCATATTTCTAGTTATTTATGTATTTTTCTAAAAAAGTAATGTCGACATAATATTTTTTCTAAATTATCAGCTTTTATTTGTTCTTGAGACTTAAATTAACGAAAGATGTAAAAGTATGTTGTTTATTATCAGGTTCAATCATGAAAATTAGAAACATTCAACTTAAATCAATAGAGGCCAGACGGTATATCAATCGAAATGAACGCCCAAAGCAGGTTCGGATTGATCATAATAGTGCCGTTACTCTTATATCTGATATTAAGACTACAGAGGCTTTAATTGATTTTCAGTATACTGCAAGCTATGGCCCAGTAGGTATGATTAAACTTGAAGGATCTCTGTTATATGAAAGCGATGACGCAAAGAAAATATCAAGTGAATGGAAAAAAACTCGTAAAATGCCTAACCAAATTGCAAGTCATATTCATACTGCTGTAATGCATACATGTGTGCCAGAGGCAGTTAGTATTGCAAAAGATCTTGGTCTTCCACCACCAATTCCTCTTCCACAGGTACGACTTGGCACGACTCCTGAAAAAGGACTAGCTGGACCAGAAGTTGCTTAGATAAGATATTCTTTCATTTTTACTTTGATAATCTAAATAAATCATGTTTGCATACTATTTTCCAATGGAATCAATAGTTATCTCAATTGGTGGGTCAGTTATACTTTCTGAAGATGCAAACATTTCTTTTTTTAATGAATTAAAAACTTTGTTAAAAAAACTAAGTAAAGATTTCAAATTATATCTAGTAGTTGGAGGAGGAAAAACTGCTAGGGCCTACATAAATTTTGGTAGAAAGTTAGATTTTGAAGAGAATATACTTGATGCGATAGGAATAGATGTAACAAAAGTTAATGCAAAACTATTAGCAAATATTCTTGAAATATCCAACAAGAAAATACCTAATACAACTGATGAAGCTAAAGAATTAAAAAATCCAATTATAGTAATGGGTGGAACGACTCCAGGACATAGCACTGACATGGTTGGTGCAGAACTTGCAGAAAAATTAGATGCATCTAAATTTATCATCGCCACCAATGTAGATGGAGTATATGATAAAGATCCAAATAAGTTCAAAGATGCAAAACAAATTAAGGAGGTTACGATAAGACAGTTAATAGATGAATATGGTATTGAATGGAGTGCCGCTGGTAAAAACATCGTAATTGATGGCCCAGCTTTAGAAATTATTAATAGAGCGAAAATCCCTACTTTTGTTTTAAATGGTAAACGACTAGATCAATTAGAAAAAGCAATAACTAATCAACAATTTGATGGGACAATAATCAAAATATAGAAAAAGAAAAAAGGTTGTTTGATTATCGTACAAAGTCGATATCAAACTTTGAGCTTGCTACTGCTTTTACCGGAATCTGTTCTGCAACAGAAGCGCTTTTTGGACCAAGTAAATTTGGTGATTGTACTCCAGTCATTATTGCCATAACTCTACATTTACCTTTAAACTCTGGAGCTACTCTTGCACCAAGTATTACATTTGAATAACAATCTAAATCCTGGGTAAGCGATTTAGCAACATCCTGGACATACTTTAGGCTCATATTTGGCCCACCGGTTATGTGAACAAGTGCTCCGTTTGCTCCTGTATAATCAACGTTAAGCAGTGGATGATTAAGCGCTTCCTGAACGATTGTATCTACACCTGCGTCCTCTTCTGCTTCGCCCCATAGCATAACAGATAATCCACCCTGAGACATAATGGTTTTCATATCTGCATAATCCAAGTTAATGAGAGAAGGAACAGTAATTGTTTCAGAAAGACCTTTTACGGTTTCTGCTATCATTTGGTCCATAACAGAAAACGCCTGATTTATTGGCAAATTGGGGACAAACTCAAGTAGTCTGTTGTTGTCAAGAACAACAGTGCTATCTGCTTTTACACGAAGTGAGTCGAGCCCCTCATCTGCTTTGATGAGCCTTGCCCTTTCAACATTAAACGGCGTTGAAACCATACAGGTTACAACCGCGTTATGTTTCCTAGCAATTTCAGCAACTACTGGGGCGGAGCCAGTTCCAGTACCACCACCCATACCAGCAGTAATAAATACGAGATCAGAACCCTTTATCAAATCCTCAATTTCATGACTAGATTCACGTGCAGCACGTTCTGCAACGTCAGGAAAACCACCAGCGCCAAGGCCACGAGTTATTCTCCCACCGATAAGCAATTTATGGTCTGCTTCCACCAAATCTAGTGCTTGCTTGTCTGTATTGATAGCGATTGTATCTGCACCTTTAACACCAAGCTTGTTTAATCTGGTTATTGTATTTCCACCAGCACCACCACAACCAATAATTGTTATCCGTGGGGTACCAAACATTTCTTCATCAATAAATACTAATCTACTTTCTTCCTCGGTTTTATTTTCTATCGCATTTTCAATAAAAGATTCCATGTTCTTATTTTTACTCATACCATTCCTCCTACATGCTGGTAGTTTGAAGGGCGCCCATCCCTAGACGCCCTTCAATAGGGGTGCATCCCATCCCCTCCTATATTTTAGACAGTTATTTTCTCATGTAAGGTTCAATGGATTCAACTGCAAGTTCTAATTCTTGCACTTTTTTGATTTTCTCTGCCTTTTCAATTATGTTGTTGGCATAGTTTTTAATAAAATCATTTACTGCATGACGAATGACCTCAGAACGAGTTGCAAACTCACCCGCTCGGACAAATAAATCTATCGAGTGGATGTTACGCTGAGGTAGTCTTATCGTTATGCGTTGTGTTTCCATTTTACTCCTCACATATACATATGCCAAACTGACATCATTTGTTGGTCAAACTGGTATTGAACAAATGACAAGTGACATCTTTTGTCTGACAAACGTAGAAATGAATGTGCCGTTCAGTTTAAATAATTTTCGCTATTTCAAGCGGGTAAATATACAGATGTATATGCAAAAGTTTTAGACCCCTGCAATATGCCCAAATGCTACAGTTCCAGAAATTTTTTCAATCTTAACTTTAACTGAAGATCCTTTGATAGCCCCAGCAACATAAACTATATATTTATCAAAATAAGCAATCCCATCTCCTTTTTTACCAATATCCTTGATTGTTAAATCGTATGTCATACCTTCCTTCAAGGTTTCAGATGGTTGCTGCACAATTTTCTTTTTTCGTGATTTAATAGAACGAAAAGCCCCACATGCATCACATCTAATTAGTGTGGTTCTCCCCTGTTTAACTAAATGTGTATCAGGTCTATTACACTCAGAGCAAATTACAAATGCATCGATATATTCCTTCAGTTTATCCTGAATACTTTTAGCAGGTATTTTGCCTTGAAATACAATCCTACTACCTTCAAGTTCACCGGCTGTGCCTAAACCGCCTAAAAGGAATTTTAGGATAAGATCCGAATCACGGTTAACCGCATCAGATATCTTGTCAAAATTTTTAATAACAGTTGTATTGCCCTCATAAAATATTTCTGCCTTTGGCAACTTAAATCTATCTTCAATTACTTCTTTCTCTGGAGAACTATCAATAACTCTTTTTAATAATTCCTTGTAATTTAACTCTGACATGCCGTCAAGGGCTAATACAATAACTATCTAAAAAACTTCCGTTGAAAAAATTAAACCCCCTCTATGCCCAATTTTTCAAAAAATAAATAATCTTTTCTTAATATTTAATAACAATGGGTTTTGATTTCATACCCATAACAAGCATTCCTTCTTTCATTGCTTTTTCAGCAACTTCTGTTTTTTTTGTATAAACCTTGCTATTTCCTTTCTGCCAATACCAAATGAACTCAGACATACTCTCCCCCATAATTATACAATCTGTAGCTTAATACTATTAATAACTAGTTTAAATATTTTTTTATTTTCCAAGGTCAGTAATGTTGTAACTGTTATACTATTCTTACATATTAACAAAACACATATTAACAAAAAGCTATTAATATACAATATAGTTACCGAGAAAAAGCTAAAGCTAAAAATTAGTCTAATGGAGAAACCAATATGGTAGAGTTCAAAGTAGTAGTAAATGATATAAAAAATGGTAAATCACATCAAGTTCAAGTTAGTGGACATCATGCTAACTCATTGATAGGTAAAAAAATTGGCGACGAAGTTGATGGTATATTCATTTCCCTTCCAGGCTATAAATTGCAGATAACTGGCGGAACTGACAAAGATGGATTTTCAATGAGATCTGATCTTCCTGGGATGGGTCGAAGAAGACTCCTTTTAAGCAAGAGTAAGGGTTTTAAATCAAGGGAAAATGGGATGCGAAAGAAAAAATCGGTTAGGGGAAATACAGTAAACCAGGATGTCGTACAGATAAATATGAAGGTAGTAAAATATAGCTCTAAATCCATAGATAAGCTCATTAAAAAAGAAGAAATTAAAGAAAAAGATGAAAAAGCAGTAAAAGAAGAGGAGCAAGAATGAGTCTGCCGAATCAGCCTGAGATAAATATTGGTATGATTGGTCATGTTGACCATGGAAAAACAACTTTGACGCAAAGACTTACGGGTAAATGGGCTGATGAGCATTCCGAGGAGCTTAAAAGAGGAATCTCGATAAAACTTGGGTATGCGGATACTTCTTTTTACAAATGTCCAAATTGTGAAGCGCCTCAATGCTATTGCACAAAAAATAAATGTCCGTCATGCGGAGGTACTGCTAAATTACTTCGTGTTGTTTCTTTTGTTGATGCACCAGGCCATGAGACATTGATGGCTATTATGCTTTCTGGTGCAGCTATTATGGATGGCGCTGTGCTGGTTATTGCTGCAAACGAACTTTGTCCACAGCCACAAACTAGAGAACATTTAGTAGCTCTTGACTTAGCTGGGATTAATAATATAGTAATAGTTCAAAATAAAATAGATCTTGTATCTGAAAAAAATGCAATCAAAAACTATGAGCAGATTTTAAAATTTATAAAAGGCACATGTGCCGAGGGCGCACCAATCATTCCTGTTAGTGCTCATCAAGATATCAATATTGATGTTCTAATTAAAGCAATGCAAGATCATATTCCAACCCCTGATAGAGACCTTGAGAAACCTCCACTCATGTATATTGCTAGAAGCTTTGATATCAATAAACCAGGATCAAGACCTGGTGTACTCAAGGGAGGTATTGTTGGTGGGGCACTTATTCAGGGTGTTTTTAAACAAGGCGAGGAGATTGAGATAGCTCCTGGGAGAAAAATTGAAATTGAAGGTAGAAAAACTTTGGAAACCATTGCAACTACAGCTAGTTCCTTGATTACTGGTGGTAAATCTGTTAAAGAGGCCACCCCTGGTGGGCTGATTGCAATAGGTACAGAGCTTGATCCAGCTAGGACAAAATCAGATTCTTATGCTGGTAGGATTGTTGGTAGAGTAGGAGAGTTACCTCCGACAATGGATAAGTTTATTTTGTCTATAAATTTATTAAAGAGAGCAGTAGGAACTGTTGAAGAAAAAAACGTTGAACCTATAAAAACAAATGAACCGCTGATGCTTACGATTGGTACAGCTACCACAGTTGGAATTGTATCAGAATTTCATGGTGAAAAAATTGGGGTAAAATTGAAGCTACCAGTTTGTGCTAATGAAGGGCAAAGAATAGCTATAAGTAGAAGGATTGACGGTAGATGGCATCTGATAGGCTACGGCGCGATCGAGATGGAAAAATAGTAATTCTTGATAGTAGTGCTGTGATGATGCTTTTTGAGTTCTCTATTAATTTAGAGGATGAACTAACACGTTTGCTTGGGAGATTCCAAATTCTTATTCCAAGCCCTATTCTCAAAGAATTGAAATTCTTATCAGAACATGGAAAAGGAAAAAAGAGACTTATTGCAAAACCAGCTTTAGAGCTAATAAAGAAATATGAAATAATTGGTGAGAATGGAGCTGCAGATGATTCAGTTCTTCTTTTAGCACAGAAATTTAATGGCATAGTTGTCACAAATGATCGTGATCTAAGAAAAAGAGTTAAAGAAGCATCTTTACATAACATATATTTACGTGGAAAAAGTAGGCTTACATTAGAATAATTTGTACCATTTAGAAAGTTTTTATAAACAGGGTCAACATTCAGCATTTTATCTTGTCGGGGTGGCTCAGCCTGGTTAGAGCGCCTGACTCATAAGCTCAGCTAAAGGGTTCGTATTTAGCCTTGCGCTAAGATATCAGGAGGTCGCGGGTTCAGATCCCGCCCCCGACACTTATAAAAGAGGTTAAGCTGCCACTTGTAATTTTTAATTTTATTTCAGCTATTTTTTTAATAAATAATTAATAAAAAAAGAGAAAAAAAAAGATTTTTAAGGTTGATTATTACGGTTTCGCCAACGCCAATGATGTTCCCAAGCCCAAACTGGTTGTCCTGGTTCTCTGTATAAAAGACCATTTATTGTAAATACACTCATCCAGTCCTCTGATTGCATGTGTCCTTCAACTGTTACCTCTGATCCGACTAGTCCCATAAGTTCATCATAAACTAGTTCAATTACTCCATCGCCATCATAGTCTTCAGATGCAATTGCAGCAATAATATACCAATTGGGACCAAAGTGTAGTTCAACAGAACCAATTAGGAAATTTGTTTCATCATAGGTTAAAATGCCTGTTACTTCTACTAACTCACATCCCCCTTGACAGATGCCAAGCATGTCACAAACCATGTTTCTTATTCTTTGCATGAATTGGTTGCCACTGCTGTCTCTTGATCTTGGTATTATAATAGTAAAGGTTGACTCAGGGCCCTCCAGCTCATAAACATCCTTTGCTATTACAGTTATTGTAAAAGTGCCTAGTTCCTGCCAGGAATGATTAACTATTGCTTCTTCTCCTGATGAATAAGGACCATATGTATGGGTTTCAGTTCCACAGCATCCCCAACTAACAACATAGTATAAATCATCACCATCAGGGTCTGTTGAAACAAATGTATAATCATACTCTACACCTGTTTTTCCACTAGTTGGGCCACTTATTTCAGGTGCATTTGGTGCCTCATTAGTTGGTTCTTCACTTGTTACTATGACAAGTAAAGGCTCTGACCAACCTGTTGTTATCCATTCGTTTATATTTATTGTACCATTTTGAAATCTAGATCTTGCTTGTACCTGATACTCACCAGGTTCTTCCCATTGATGCTCAGCTCTAACACGTTCATTATGATTATATGGGCCTAACCAGCCAGAGCAATTACCATCACCCCATGAAAAATTATAATACAATCCATCTTGGTTTTGATTCTTAATCTTGGTTGTATACTCATATCTAGTTCTATTTCTTGCTCGTACAGGTCCACTTGGTTTTTCAGGCGGATCACAATCACAATCATTTGTTGTAAAAGTCCATTCAGGGCCTTCTGTTGTTAGTCCTTGTTCATCTTTTGCAACTACTTTCCAAAAGTATTGTGTTGTGTTTTCTAAAACACCAGGACAATAGTTAGGTTTTTCTAAATCAGATGCTACTAAACCTGGATTTGTTTCAATTCCAAAATATAAATCATATACCGCTTTGTCACCTGGATCAGAATCTCCACCACACCAACTTAGGTGAGTTTTCAAACCTATATCTATTGCTCCATCCTCTGGATGTGGATTATTTGGCATATTTGGTGGATTATTTATAGATTCGTCTGCTAATGAAAATCCGCTGCCTACTAATAAAACAATTACTACTCCGATTATTATTTTTTTTATCATTTTTTTATGCCCCCTTCTTAACTAACAATTGTTAATCCATAATATATTATTAATACTTTTCTTTAGCAAAGAAAAAAGATAGAAGACGTTTTTTTAGGTATCCTCCGTCCTTGTTCTATCTTCAGCTCTATTACGTTCAGGTTCAACTGGCGATTTCCCATTCTCATCGCCTAATCTCTGGCTGTTGCTAGTGCGATGTTCATCACCAGACGTGCTTGCCATAACACTACCGGAAAACACGGTTATGATAAACATAGCAACTAGTAATATTACTACTATTCTAGTTTTTATTTTTTTTATCATTTTTTTGCCTCTTTTTTTAAAATCAAACCATTTCTCCTATATCTACTTCATCATTTTCATCTAGGAGACTTTCATCAATTTCATTCATAACATTCTCTGTTGTATCTTCTTTTTCATCTGTCTGATCTATTTTTATTGAATCCTCAGAAAAAACATGATAGATTAGAACAGAGGAAAATAACAGTATCAATACTGAGATTATTGTCAATAGCATTTTCTTCATTAGTTACCACCGCCTCCAGATTGTTGTTCATTACCGCTATCAGAATTATTGTTGTCATTACCATTACCGGGATTACCGTTATCGGCATTATTACCGCTACCATCTGAACCAGGGTCATTACTATCGTTTAATCTATTTCTTATTCTTTCTTCCATTTCTTCATGTATAGGGTCATCAGACATATTCTCAGATTTTTGTATCCTATTTGTTAATCTGTTCTGTTTTCTTTCCTGAAAATTTTCTGTAGCATTTTCAACGCAGATTCTTGCCTTTATCTGACTTTGAATTTTGTTTTGTTTTAACTGATAAAAAATATCATATCTTTTTTCTTTTGTCATCTGATTAACCGTTTTGCTAATGTTCTGTTTAACCTGCTCCATTGTAAGAGTCCCATTCTGATATTTATTTAAAAAAGAATCACCATTTTCACCAATAATTTGATACATTTTATGCAGTTGATTCCTGTTGAATTGTTTTATTTTACTCTGTATATTCTTAGTTAAATTTTGAACTTGTTCGCAAACCATTTCACCGATTCTTTTTCTAAGTTGTTCTATTGTATCATTATCTAACAATTTTTTTAATATTTCTCTAAAATCCTTTGTAAGATTTATTGCATCATGTTTCAAGTCAACAAATATTTGAACTGCATCAGTAGCGTTTGGATTAGCAGATTGTACTTCTTCTTTTAAAAATTCAAATTCAGCAAGTATTGCTTCAATTTCTGTTGTATTATATTCTAAAATTTTAAGGATAGAGACTACTTCTTCTCCTTTAATAATATTTTTTGTTATAGCTTTTTCAAGCTGTAATAAACGAATTTCTGCACCAACGCTGGTATTCATAATTTCTGCTTGTTTTTGCGTTTCAGTATCAATTTCAAGTTCATCAGTTGAATTTCCAGCTTCATCTGCGAATGCCAATGGTGTAACTGATGCCATTAGCATAAACACAATCAACACATTCAACATTTTTTTCATATTATCAATACCTCAGAAACCACATATAACTCAGCGGCTTCAATTAGTATATTGGATGAAACAACATATATAATCTAGCCGGAAAAAAGCGGAACAAACCGGAACAAAAAAGAAAAATTAAGGTTTTTTAAGCCTAATAAGATTTGATATACCAATTTGTTCTTTTTCAATCAAACCTTTGAGTTCTAAACTACGAATGTTTCTTGATACTGCTGCCTTTGGTATATTTAACTCACGCTGTATCTCCGTCTGCGTCAAAGGTCTTTCGCGTTCTATTAAAAGCTTAATTATTTTTTTCTGCCTATTGTTTAACCCTCTTAGATTAATCTCTTCATCATTTTTTGTTTTCTTGATAAATGTTTGCTTTTTTTGTTTATCCATAAAAATTAAAACAATAAAAAATAAAATAATCAAAACAATGATAAAAACTAGTAAGATAAAGGAAAAAATATCTAAACCGAATATTCCTTCCGCTTCTATTGTTTTCTTGGTTTTGTATTGGACTATTATTGATAAAGATTCGTTTTCTCCAAGACCTTTAACAATTAAACTGCCTAACTCTTCACTAATAATTACTGAACCTGAAGATGAAACATAATTAATCTCTGAATTTTTAGGTAAAGCTAATGTAAAAATAAAATCAGAAAAGACCTCGTTTTTTGTAATATTTAACAGCCAAAAGCTCTGTTTTTTTGAAGTATAAAGCTCAGTGTTTTCTGCTATTAACTCTGGATGATTAGTAATACCATCAATAGTAACAAATCCTGAATCATCAACTACAATTTCCAAATCAGCATAATAATCAGAGGCTAGAAAAGATGGAAAACATATAACAGATAAAAACAGAAATAAAATTATAGAGAGTATTATCTTTCTTAAATCTGTATATTTTGATCCCATCAAATATCACATTGTTGATCTGAATTAAGTTAGGTATCAATAAAACTTTTAAATAACTTTTAGGAAAAATAATATCTGGCTTTTAACTTTTCAAAAAGTGTGTCTACCTTGGGCGTTCATCTCATAATTTTTCAAAATATTCTTAATTTAATGGAGAACTGAACCTTAAATTCTAATTTCCGCCTCCAACATTACATATTTTAAACAATTTTTTAGCAAAAAAAGGAGTTTAATTTTATATTTATTTTTCAAAAAGTCTAGTTCTATTTTTATTTTGCATCAGCCATAACGCAATAGGTCTTACCTCTTTTGAGTTTGCCATTTTAGATTTGGTCCATTTCATAAGTTCATCCTTTGAAGCATCCTGACAGCATTTTTCGCAAGTAAAAAATCTATTGCGGATAACTAGTCCTGAAAGATTTTGTTCAAAAATAATTTCTTGTTTACAAAAATCGCAAGTCCCCATTGTACCTATATCGACTTTCATTTTAGAGACAGCTTCTTCTAAGGACTCACCAGCCTCATTGGAAAACTCATTGGCTGGCTCTACAATCTCAAAAACATCCTCAGGTGGAATGTTATCCAAGCTTATCTCTTCTAGAGTTTGTTTAGTATACTCCTCATTTATTTTAATAGAATCTAATTCATCTTCTCTCTTGTTTTCAAGTTTATATTGTTCTGCCTTTATCTGTTTTACATGTAAAAAAATCTCTTCAATATCTTTATCTCTTTTAGATTCTTCCAACATTTTTTATTTTCCTCATGCAAATATCAATAATTTTTAAGATATACTTGAAATTTAATGAAAATCATAGCCAGCATTTGACTCTTATCCGAACAATGGGATCCTCTGATACGTCCTGTATTTTTTTTGCAAGCTCTTCAAAACCTTCAACAGTGTTGATATCAAATTTACCAAGGGAAATCCCTCTACTGTTTAGAAGATCTATTTCGCCAGAAGAAACACCAAAGGGAACACTGGTTTCATGCATTCTAGTTGTTAACTCAGTGGAAATATCTATATTTGTATTAACTTCTTGTTTTAACTGTTTTTGCAGTATATGTGACACAAATGTAGATCTATCTCCTATTGTATTTAGGCTATCAATTCTATCTATCAATTCGCATGGTAATTCTAAAATAATGGATTTCTTTTCCATGGTTATAGAGAAATTAATACAGCTATATTAATTTTTAGTTGAAGAAGACACAGCAGAAGTATCGTCTGAAAAACGATAATGAGCTATATAGAGAATATCTATAGTCGTTCTTTTTTTTTAAAAATTTTCTAATCTTGAGGTCTTTCCTAGTTAATAACTACTTCATAAATATTAATGTAAAAAGAATTTAGAACGGAAGTACCTCGTGAAATATTGTAAGTAACGAAAATCCCATTGCAAAAAGTATGTACTGAATATACATGATTGACCATGCATGAACATTTTCAAGAGTCTTGCTTTCAGTTGCTCTCACCATCAAATAAACGATTAAAAAGCTTAAAAAAACTAATGAAATTAAAGGCCAAAGGTAACTCTCCAATAAGCCTTGATTAATAAAAATTGGAATAAATGTAAAAGGAAAGAACATAAAGGGAAAACAAATCAGAGCTGTTTTTTTACGTCCATATGTATTAATTAGAGTATGTGTGCCTGTTTTTCTATCTGCCTCGCTATCTACAATATCTTTTGTTGCCATTCCACCAATTAAATATACTGTAGCAATTGATCCAATTATCAAAGGTGTTGGTGTAAACGGATCCCCAAAGACACTCCATGCTGCAAGTATTCCAAACATTCCTCGTGGTATAGCAATCCATATCTGATTGATAAATAGATACTTCTTCGTTCTTGGTGGAAGCGAGTAAGTAACTGTAAATATCATAATGAGAAATATGAATACCCCAAACCATAAGTTTATTGTCACAGATCTAAATAGAGCAAGGAGATATAGGATATAAGCAAGACTTTGTGCTTCATCAGGTTTTACAATCTTTCTTGGGATAGGACGATAGGGTTTTGATATCTTATCAGCTTCAACATCAGTTGCTTGATTTAATGCATTTGACGCTGCGTTTACAATAACAATCGTAGCACTAGCATAACCAACAGTAATCCACCAGTTTGAAGAGAGAGGGACTTTGTGATATACAATACTAGCAACAATTATTGACATGGATATAAGTAACGGTGCGATTAATGTAAATCCACGAAATAAATCAACATACCCTCTAATACGTGTTGAAAGCCACCTGGTTTTGCTATACGGCTCTTTTATCGTGAGTTTTCCAATGTATTTTTCACGGATTTTACCTAGATCAGTACTGCTCATCACCTAAATGAATCACCGTTTCTATTAAATGTTTTTTCCATAAGGTTATCTAAAAAATTAAATAGTAGAATTTTTTAAAATATCTGCTAAGATGCGTGCTGAATTTAGCGCACAGTTAAATCCTATTCCTGGTGCTTTTACACAGTCTCCTATCAAATAAAGATTATTTACCGGTGTCTTTATCTCTGGTTTTTTATTATCAATGGTCTTTGCCACGCCATCAAGATGCCATATCGCAGGATAAATAGCCCAATTAAGATTTGAACGGAAATCAGGTATAAGCTGATTAAGATTTTTATCTAATAATTCCCTAAGAGTCTTAAGTGTTTTTTCATCCCTTGCTTCTTTAGGATTACAAATAATATATGACTGAACAAGATATTCACCTGATGGTGAAAGACCTGCGTCAGGAATGGTTGCCATAAAATCAATCATTCCAACAGCATCATTTCCTTCTACACAAACGTTTCTTTCGATAAAATGAAACGTCTTACCAATTAAACTAGGATCAACTTTTTTAAGAGAATAATACGCACATAAACTACCTGTTCCAACTAGTGACTTGATTTCTTTAACATACTTTTTTGGGAAATACTTCTCATCAGCTATCTTAAACAGATCTTGAACGAGAATATTTGAAATAACAATATCAAAAAGATGCTCTTTTCCTTCAACTAATACACCAGTTGCTTTATTATTGTTAATAATAATTTTCTCTACAGGTTTTTCTAGTTCTATCTCTCCACCGTTTTGACAAATATAATCAGCGAATTTTTCAGTTATGCTGTTTAACCCTCCTTTTGGATAACCTACTGGTTTTGAACCTCTGTAGAGATTTCTCTGCGCACGAAACATCTCACCAGTTGATATTTTGTCAAGATTGTTGATTGTTGTAATTGAACGAGAAAATACTTCAAGTATAAGTTTCATTTTCCCTTTACCATATCTCTTTATCGTTTCAGTCATTGAAACACTGTCTAAACGTTTTAATGTTTTTTCGCTAGCAAAAAGTAACCTGAAAATATTTGGAAATATCTTGAATTTGTCTATTTTTGAAAGAAATGGAAAATCAAACCCATCCTCTTTAATCAAGCCAACATACGATTCAAGTATGCCAACCTGATCATTAAGTTCGGAAAGAATATTGTTGACATTTGATAATACTCCACCTCCAATTGCATGATATCCAAGGTCTAATTTGTATCCGTTAAGCATGTTTTTATCAAAAATAGTTTTTAAATATGGCTCTGAAAAGGGTACATCCATATGAAATCGCGAAAGAAGTTTTTTATAATCATCAAAGGACATAGATGATGCATCAAAAGAAAGAGCTCGGCCTCCAATTAAGGGTTCTTTTTCAAATATTTTAACCTTATATCCATGCTTTGTAAGCAATGCTCCGGCAGTAAGGCCACCGATTCCGGTTCCAATAATACAAACACTTTTACGGGTCATCTTTTAAGTAATTGCGATTCATTCTCATTTTATAACATTTTCTTAACTAAATCTTAAAAATTCCATTATTTGTATTTCATTTACTGACTCTTTGAGCGATCCTATAGATATATATCCTTTTGCTTTAACGTGATATCTCCAATAGGGAGCAATTATTAACACCTTATCGAAGTGAACTTCTTCTGCTTCCATTTCGACATCTACTTTGATTGGTACATCATTAACAACATCATCAATCTTTAAAGTAAAACTTGTTGGCATTTTTTTCCTATGATTGCGAATGAAATTATCAGGTTTGAAATATATCTTTTCTGCATTTGTTGGAATATAACCTTTATTATCTTGGCTTGCAACAGCTAATATTTCTCCGCGATAAGCTGATTTTATAACTTCTGCCCAAGATATAGTTAAGGTCTTGCTCATTATTTTGCCCCAATACCATCCTTTTCCATAGGTTAGAGGTGTTAGAAGAGAATAGTTCCAATTATGATCATGATATCCCATGCCACTGACTTTCATTTTTTTTCCATTAATTGTTATATCACCTGAGACTGATGCTTTAGGTAAAGCTACTGTCCAACTTTCTGCTTTAGTTTCATATTTAAACCCCTTTGTGGTACCAATAAAAGTTAGATTAATTTCATGCTCTTCCATTTTCAAAGAAATATCATAAACCCATTCGCCGTTTTTTTTAAACCTTTCTTGGTCAAATTTTATTATTGTTTTATTTGCAAGTTTAACTAAGGGAAATATAGAAGATGTTTGAAATTTACAAAATGAAAACCTCTTAACAGCTTTTGCTACCAATTTACCTTCTTTATATATTTCTAAAAAAGGGGAAACCATCCCTTGTTTTTTCTTTGAAAAAGTTCTACAACCAATATGTAAACTATAATCGTTGGTAAATCTAGCATCAAAATACCACCATTCAGCAGATATCCTTTTTTTTGATCCATGAAATGCATCATCTGCAGGTGAAATATTTTGAGGAGGAGCTGGAGGTGGATAATTTTTAAAAACTTTTAATCCTGATTTATCCTTTGACATAAGATGAAATATACTTAGTATAATTTAAATCATACGTAATATGACTATTATTGTTAATTAGCATTAAACATCTTGTTTGTTTCAAGATGCAAAATAATCTTTTACTACCGTAATTTTAAACAATAAGAACCATACAAGTGGAAAAATGATTAATATGAATGAATACAACAAGCCAATAACAGGGACAAGCATAATCGGAACGAAGGAATATCGTAGAACTCCTTGCAATCCAAGTATTTTAACTATTCTACCTTTTCTTTCAATCTTCTTAATATTTAATAAAACAATAGTGAAATATAAAACAACTGCAACTAAGAGTATTAACAAAAGGATATGCCATAACTCGTAATTTGCTCCAAAAAAAACAAAAGGAACAAACACAATAAAGCCTGAGAAAAATCTAATACTCAATCCAAAAACTTTAAAACTCATCGGAATAAAAATCCTATCATCTTCATAAACCTTAACGCCACTTGCTAAAGCTAAATTTTTTACATTCATAAGGTGGTCGTGATCAGCATCTTTTATTCCACCCACAACAGCGGTCATAAATAAATACTGGGTAAATACAAGAAGGAAAATAGCCCAAGTAAAAACGCTAAGAGCAATATTATTAGTTACAAGGAATGCACCAACTAAGACGTATAAACCATCAGCAAAAGCACCAATAAATGCGGAACTAACAATTTTTTTCCCGTAAAAATTGTATATTAACCCAAGAATGGCTGCAAGTATAATGCATAATACTCCTAAATAAAATGAAAGTTGATTTTTATAAAAAAATACAAAGACTATTAAGAATGTTGCAACAAAGCAAAAAACACAAATTAAAATTGCATTTTTTTTAGAAACCGTTCCTTTTACCAAAGGTCGTTGGTTAGCATCTTTTGATAATTTATCAACTTCAATATCTGCATAATCATTTGAAACAATTCCGAATATTGATTTAAAAACACCAAGTATGAAGAGAAGAATTAGAATTTTTAAACTAAGTTCGACACCAGTGTTTATAAGGCTAACAGCTCCAAAGATCGGTGCAATTGAAAATCCTCCTAATCCAGGTAATCTAATAAGTCTAGCATATTCAAATAATATGTTAGTCATGAATTAAATGAAAAATTGTGACGTATTTTAAGTTTTCTGATAATGTTGTAACTAGATTAAGCGAAAAAATTCCATCATCTGAGTACTATTTACTGTCTCCTTATGTGAACCTAATGATATTTCACCAGTAGCTTTGACATGATATCTCCAATAAGGAGCAATTAACAACCTATTATATCTTCTATGAATAACTTTGACTTTCATTTCGACATCTACTTTGATTGGTACACCATTAACAACATCATCAATCTTCAAAGTAATGCTCGTTGGCATTTTCCGATTATGATTTCGAATAAACTTATCGGGTTTAAAATGAATATTTTTTGGGTTAATAGCAAAATACCCTTGATTATCCTGGTTTACAATAGCTATTAATTCTTCTTCAGTAGATTTTTTTACAATATTTACCCAAGCTACATTTAAAGTCTTGGTTGTTATTTTTCCCCAATACCAACCCCAGACATTTATAATATTTGATAAGTTATTTACCCAGTTATGATCATGATAGCCAATACCATCAACTGTTATTCTTTTTCCATGAACAACAATCTCACCGGTTACCGTCGCTTTTGGTAAGGCAACAATCCAACTTTCTGCTTGCCGTTTATATTTCCATCCTTGAGTAGAGCCGATAAACTTCAAGGTTACTTCATTATCATCTATCTTCGGTGAAACATTGTATGCCCATTCTCCTTTATCGTTAAATCTCTTCTGATCAAATTCAATAATTTTTTTATCAAATAATTTTACACTAGGAATCTGCTTAGATACCTGAAAATTATGAAAGAAATATCGTTTAACTGCTCTTACTTCTAATTCACCATTTTTATAGATCTCAATAGTAGGAAACGCAATAAGATTTTTAAAAGATGTTGTAAAACCGATAACAGCGCTATAACCATTATCAAAAAAAGCTTCGAAATACCACCACTCAGAAGAAATATGCTTAGTTGATCCATGAAATGCATCATCTTTAGGTAATATGTCCTTCGGAATTAATTTTTTGAAATCATTACCTGTCGTCATATGAAATAGAAAAGATATATGTTATTTGAGTTTTTCTCAATATTTATTTTTAAAAAAGTTGTTTAGTAAGTTTCTTAATGAATTTAGCAATATATGCAAATATTACTCCATTTAAAGTTTGGTGCGTATCATGATTAATAAAATCAATAAAAAGAAAAACATTTTTTCAGTTTTTTTCCATGAGTTTATTAGAATTAAAAATGTAATAGCATGGACTGCTATTTCGTTTATTGGTTTTATTCTAGGTGTAACCTCCTCAAGTATATCTAGTTACTTAATACCGTTGTTTGTTTTTCTGGTTTCATTCTTTTTTATTGCCTCGTTAACTTTTGCAATGAATAACTATTATGATGCTGATTCAGATAAAGAAAATCCTAGGAGAAGAAACATTAATGCAATTGCATCCGGAAGGATTTCAAAGCAAACTGGTATTATCTTGAATATAATATTCATCTTTATTCCCTTAGCTGTTACAATTTTATTTAAATTTGAGGTTTTTTTATTTTGCATCTATTTAATATTTTTAGGATTAGCCTATTCTGTTCCTCCTATCAGATTAAAGGGACGGCCTGCAATGGATGTATTATGGCATTTCTTTGGATTTTTTTCAATTGTTATATATGGCTCTTTTGTTGCAGGAAATCTTAGCATCTTCAACTGGTTAATTGCCATTTCACTAGGGGTATGGAGCTCTGTTGGCCAAGTTGGCAATCATATCGCTGATTACTCTTATGATAAAAAGAGTGGAACAAAGACTTTTGCTGTATGGATTGGGCTTGATAAATCAAAAACAACAATAAACATACTTACTCTGATTCATTTGACTCTACTAGTTCCTCTTATCGTATTATACTCTTTGAACTACCTTATTACAATCATAATTGTAATCGCTATTCCGATTATAGGATTCCTCATATTGAAACCTAAAAAAGGTGTATTTCCTAGTAAAAGATGTTATATTTATTTCTTTACTATAGTACTTGGTGGAGCAGTTTACTTAAGTTGCATTATTTATCATATTCTATTTGTTATGGGCATACCTACTATAGACTTATTACATTTTATTACAATATCTTAGTTTTTAAGGCATAATATTTTTTCAGATTTGCGAAATATTTAATATGAACTGTAATTATCCCTTAGGTGATTAGAAAATGATGAGATATATTCTGTTATCTTTTTTGTTACTATCTTTCCTGTTTTGGATTCTCTATCTTATAATAACAATGTCTAGCTATAGAAAGGTTCCAGTGCTTTCAAAAATTTCTCATAAAGATAAATTAAAAAAGCCCCCTCTAGTATCATTAATTATTCCTGCAAGAAATGAAGAAAAAAAAATCGGAAAATGCATTCAAACATTAAAAGCTCAAACATATCCAAATCTAGAAGTTTTTTTAGTCGATGATTATTCGACAGATAAAACTGTGGAAATTGCCAAAAGCATTATCGTGAATGATGAACGATTCAAAATCCTTAGTCTAAAAAATTTCAAGGAAAAAAAACCAGATGGATGGATGGGTAAATCCTATGCAATTCAACAGGCTACTGCCCAAGCAAATGGAGAATGGTTACTTTTTTGTGATGTAGATGATATAAAATACGATCCAGAATTAATAGAGAATGCTGTCGAATTTGCAACAACAAAAAAATTAGATTTTCTGAGTCTAGTTCCAAGTAATGTATGTGTTTCATTTTGGGAAAAAATAATTCAGCCAATCCCTGCAGGATTTCTAATTTTTATCTCTCCATTCAGTAAGGTCAATGATCCTAAAAGTAAAGCAGCATTTGCTTTAGGTTTATTTATACTGATTAAACATTCAGTTTTTAAAAAAATTGGTGGGTATGAAACGATCAAGAATCGCGTAGCAGATGACGTAGAACTGGCAAAACTTGTAAAAGAATCAGGTTTCAAAATTGGATTAGCCCAAGCGCAAAAAATGATGAGATTTAGAATGTATGAACGATTTAGTGAAATATGGGCCGGCTGGAGTAAAAATATATTTAGGGGACTTGTTCAAAAACGTGAAATACAATCAAAAGCTAAACAGTTATTGACGCTTTTTATAGGATTACTTATTGTTTTTGATATGGTTGTTTTACCTTTTATTGCAGTGATTACATCTTTGCTCGTCGTATTTTTGTTAAATATTTCTTTTTGGTGGTTAGTATTAGGTTTTTCATTGACTGTATGGTTACTATCAATTATGGTACAAGGTTTTGTACATAGGAAATACAATATAGGTAATCCTTTGTTTTCTCCATTATATTTTATCGGTGGCGTTGTAACTATGGGAATATTTCTAAATTCTGCAATTAATACATTTTCTGGAAAAGGAGTTAAATGGAAAGGAAGAGCGTATTCTAATCTTAAATCAAGGAAGTAGAGGTTATATTATGGAAGTAATTTTTTGTCTTACCACTGCAAGATCGGGAACAAAATATTTGACATATCTCTTTAAAAATAATATCAAAAGCTGTGTTAGTAAACATGAACCAACACCAACAATGTTTGGTAAACCTACCTATTGGTATCTGGTAGGAAAAAATGATGAAATTAAAAAAATTTTTTTAAAAAAGGTAAAAAAAATTCATGGTTATAATACTGATGTTTATATTGAAACTAATCATGCTTTCCTAAAATCTTTTTCTGATATATCCATGGAGGTTTTTCCGGATATGAAATTAATTCATTTGATAAGAAATCCCCTAAAAATGGCGAAAAGCGGTCTTAACAGATTTAAACAAATTAGAAAATTTCATGTTCCATGGGAATATAAAGGTGATGATGGAAAAAAATATATGAGATGGGCATTAACTGGTAAAGAGGAAATTTTTCAAAATTTTAACTTCGACTGGGAAGCTGTATTACAATTAATTGATGAAAGCCAAATTTATCAAATTCTTTTGCTTCAATGGATAGAAATTGAGAACCGAGCAATGGCATTTTTAGATAAATATAAAAAGCATGGGGATTGCTATACCTTACAAGCCCCAAAAGACCTAAATGATGTAAATGTTCTTAGGGAGATGTTCGACTTTTTTAATTTTGAATTAAAACAAGAAGAAATCAATCTTAGAGGAAGAAAAAACAAAGGTGCAAAGCCAACGATTATTGCAGAAGAGGACAAAAAGCAATTGGGAGAAATAATTAATAAAATACCTCCCCGATATTTACAAATTTTTCAAAAGAAACCCTATGTAGATTTTGAGTGGGGGAAACTGTTATCCCTAACTTGAATAAGAAAGAATATTATTTATTATTACTATTTTCTAGACTATACCATTCACAAATAATCTTCTCTAATTTACATAGTTTTTGGCTGCAAAAAAGTTCCATGAAGTAGGATATTTGAAAAGAGGAAAATCAGTAGTGGAATAATCGCTAGTAAAATAGTCCATGGGGATAAAGCCATTAACATTATTGGAACTAACATATAGTTAATTTGAAAATGACTGCCAATAAACTTACGTGCCTTATTCCTCTCAAAATATTTAATATTTAGCAATTTAAATGAGATAAACAACATTAAAGTGCTCAAGAAAATAAGAGCAATGATTTGAGCATAATGATATGTATTTAGGGGAGAAAAAATTAAGAAAAACGGTATAAACAGTAATATTAATTCTGCTAATTGTAAAGTATAGCCAATTATCCAAAAAGAATAAGGTATTTTTACTGATCCCTCTTCCACACGAACTCCTATTATTATTGCAAGTGTTTTTGCACCTTGTTTAAAGTCGTTTTCAATATCTTTTAATCCTCCTGCGATAAACTGCATAAAAAACACTTGCACAGTTCCTAATATACTTACTATCCAAGCAAGTGTAGTTAAATTTGTGGATACAGTAGTTGATCCATAGATAATGAGAAGAAAAATCCCACCAGCTACAAATATGTCCATAACAGGATATTTTTTACTAATCATATTATAAATAGTAGTTGATATGGACGAAAAAACTAGTATGACTAATGGAAAATAATGATTAGTTCTCCATGCTAAAAATATTGCAAGGAGGAAGGCTATAATTACACATGATACTGTAAATACCCATGCATTTTGTAATGTTATTTTTTTACTTAATAATGGTCTGTCACCAATTTCTCTAGACGTTCGATCGATTTTTAAGTCTAGGATATCATTCAAGGCAAAGCCATATGAATGACCAAAAAAACCTATTAAAAATAAAAGAAAGAGATGTGTTAAATCAAATTGTTTCATTGCAACAGCTCCAACCACAGGAGCAAGAGCGGTAAGACCAGCATTGAATGAACGTGCAAGTTTGAGGTATTCTTTTATTATCATTATACAATTACAGCATAATTAAATAAAGAATAAAAAATCATCGGAGTTTAATGTCTAAATCTTTTTTTACTAAAAAAAAGCTATTCACTTTAAATGCTTTTTAAAACAAAAATTGGATTAATTTTTTTTATAATTGTCATTTTTATTTATAAACGTCGTATAGTTTCTTCCACTAACTATAGGGACTAAACTGTAAATATTTCGTCAATGAGCGATATTTCTATAATAAGATTTATATACTCTTTCTTGATATATATTTCCAAGAATGGGGGAGATAATAGATTTTTTTTTTAAAAAATCTCTCCTCACCACCTTCATCTTCCCCATTCTCTCCTTCTTACAAAAGCTATTAAAAAGAACCTTTTTGTTATTTATTCAAGGGAGCGAGGGGTAGCTTAGTCTTTAGAAAAGGAAATTCTGAACAATGAGAAGATATATACCCATCCAATAATAAAAGCTAATGTAATTAGCACTCCCCATATCATTATTTTATCTATAACCAAAACAAAGGCCAAAAAGTTCATACTTCCAAGGAAAAGCAATGGATGTAATCGGAAGCTCTCTTTGTTTTGTTTACCATATAGTTTGTAAATTAGATAACACTGGATAGGGATACCAATCACCAAAAATATATAGAAATACGTCGGAGAAATTAATTGAAGAAAAAATGGCATTGAATAAACAATGTCAATTGAGATTACTATCCATATAAAATAAATGAAGTTTGGATCTTTGAAGGATAGATATTTATCATGAGAATAACCCCATCTAACTGCGGTTGTAGGTACATTAAATTTCCGATCTATGTCAACATCCTTCATTCCATTAATCCATTCACTATAAACGAGAATAAAAAACGCACAAATAGCAGCAACGATTGTGATTGAGGTTATTTCACCCCTAGTTGTAGCTCCATAAATTACAAGTAAAACTGCTCCAATTGAAAGAGAAAAATCGTAAAACCACGTGACGTATTTTCCTTTAAAGTTATAAAATGTGCCAATGATAGTTGCTAAAATAATGGAAATAAAAGATAAGACCGTAGGATAAAAAATAATTGAAAGAAGAATCATCATTATTAAACAAAATAATATAAAAATCAAAGCATTTCTTGGTGAGATATCGCCTTTAACAAGAGGTTTATAATTGTATTGAGGATTGTTTTTATCCTCGTCAATATTTCGATACTCATTCATTGCCCCCATACATGCATGAGCAAATATTGCAATCAATAAAAGTTTTCCTGAGTCTAATATAGTAGCATTTGCTGTTGATGTAAACGCACCAAGTAGGATGCAAGCAAAAGTAGTTGATGCTCCAAAAAGACGACCAAGTTTTAAGTAATCTTTTATTAATTTAGCAAGATTTTCTTTGTTACTATTCATAATTACGAATTCTCATTTTATATTTTAATCAAATAGTATCTTTTCTGCGTTCCCAGCAACAATATCTCGGTATTTTTCATCTGTAATTACCATAACAATCCAGTCAGGAATGGATCTTAATCTAACCGCTTCAGCTATAGGAGTGTAATCATCCAATGTTTTAGCTTCGTTTTCATCAACGATAATAATATCTGTTAGGTCGATCCGAGGTTCAGCCTGAAGTAATTCCTGACGTGGAACATCAATTATTACATGACCTGGAGGTATTGCAAGTAATTCTTCTAACTCCTGTTCTTTTTTTCTTCTAAACTTAACATCGTCTAGCTTTTTAATTACATTAATGCCTTTTTCATCTAAGCTTGAACCTAATGTGACATATGCTTGTTTAAACAACTTTCTATATTTTAACCGGGTGGCAATTTCATGCTGAAAAGATCCCATTTTTTTTAATTCATTTATTAACTCAGCATCTGTCATTTTAAAAAAATTAAATGGTTCTGAATCATTTATTAGCTCAATAGCCTTTGAAAGCATCAGTTCAGCAATACGAACAGTCTTATGAAAATATACTGAAGAATACATAAGAGTTCTCGCCATCAAAATATTTTCTACAACCCCAACACCTTTTTTTCTAACAGCTAACATGTTATTATCAATAATTAATGTCTGTAAAAAACGCTCGATATCTATCATACCATAAGCAACACCTGTATAGTAAGCATCACGAATAAGATAATCTAGTTGATCTACATCAATAGCACTATTTAAAAGTTGGCTGAGATATGGTTTTTTATTTGTTATTCCTCTTATAATACTAATAATTTCCTTTTGATCTATGCTGTGTTTATTAAGTATATCAAAAACACTTGGCGATCCTATAAACTCCTTTTCTTTATTATCAAAGATTGCATAATCTCCAAAAATAAGCTTCTCAGTTAAATCTACATGATCAACATTTAATGTCTCTTTAAGAATAGATTCAAGTGTATGTGAAAAAGGACCATGACCTATGTCGTGTAACATAGCAGCACAAGCAATTATTTTTTTTTCATCAATGTCTAAATTTAGTTTTTCTGCAGCCTGAAACGCCATATGATATGTGCCAAGAGAATGCTCAAGTCTTGTGTGATGAGCACCTGGGAAAACAAGATGTGCAAAACCTAGCTGCTTAATGTTATACAAACGCTGAATTTCTGGTGCCTCTATCAGGTCAAGGAACAACCCCTCTAGTCTTATATCCCCATGAATTGGATCACGTATTGTTTTACTCTCATTACTCATTTTATCAAATATTCCTTATTAAGAAGTAAATAGATAGAAGATTGAAATAGTTTTTTTTATAATGTGCTGTTCTTACACTTCCTGAAGTAAAAATGCACCTAAAACATTAAGTTTTTCTTCATAAGAATCTGGGAATAAGAATCGTTCTGTGGCGGTGATGCTACTTAAAATAGAGTTTCCGTCTTGTGGTGTAAAGCAAAAACCAATTATCTCATTATCATTTAAAACATGTATAGTTGGTAAAACTATAACTGTTTGATCAAGTATCCTACCATAGTGACCATGGTCTCTACCAAAAGAAAACACTAGATTAGCTGCTTTTTTATGTGTAACTGCTACTTTGGGATTATCAATAAAACATTGTATTGCTTCATCCTTTGTTATTTTCTTATTAAGTTTTAAATCATACCATATACAATGCATATATTGTGTGTTTAGCTTTAAAGCACTAGAAAATACATTAAGTTCAATTCCTAGTGTCTTGTAGAGATGATATACATCTACAGCATGATGAGTTCCCATTTTTATATCTTTGTGTATTCCTACTTCAGGGGATGGTAAAAAACTTTTAACTTGACTAATGTCATTTGCTCTTCTAATACAGAGGAATCTACCTTCTTTAAGATGATTTTTTTTGTTTTCAATTGCAAGTGCATTAATTAAAACAGCCATATTGTGAGTATTGCAACTTACAATGTGGATAAATTTATCCTTTGGTGTAATTGCTTGGTCATTAATACCAACGGCATACATCTTCCCAAAGCCAAACTCAGATCCTTGTGCTAAGAACCCTTTTATCTTGTTTTTGTATTTATTATAGTATTTTTCCTTGTTCATTAAGCCAGTGCCTTTTGGTGTACAATCAATAATCACAGAAGCTCTTCTTATCGCTTCTTCTGCTTCATACATAGGTTCAATACCTAGTTCTTGGAATTCTTTTATTTTTCCTTCCCTAACAGCAAGATTGCCCCCTCTATTTACCAAGCCTTTAACTTTTGGTCTATCTGTTAGTACCGGACTATGTTTGTAAAAAGTTACCTCGTCTATCTCTAAATCTTCTTTAGCATCACAGAGTAAACCAATTAAGGGTTCTCCAATAGTCCCTGTGCCTACTACATGAACAATATTTCCATCTGCCACAGGCTTATACCTCCCATATTTGAGCAATTCTGTAATCAACATATACCATTTAATTGTTACCATTTTTAGAAGGTTTTTTAGGGGAATAATTTAAAAAGGAAAAGGTATTCCACATACTGCATGGCATTACCTTTGGACGTTCTAGAAAAATCAATAGACCAAAAGATATCTCTTCTGCTAAAGGATGGAAGGATTGTAGACGGAAAGCTTACTGGTTATGATGAGTACATGAACATGGTTTTAACTGATGTTGAAGAGACAAACGAAGATAACAAGAGACGCCTTGGTACTATAATACTTAGAGGGAATAATGTTGTAAGCATATCCCTTTCATAGACTCCTTTTAGCGAAAAGCATATATATACGTTATTTATTTGTTATAATTGGAAGGAATCGGGCTGGTAGTTTTTGTTAGAGTGCATCCCATCCCCTCCTAGTGAGGCCAGCCAATCCTTCCTTTTTGATTTGATTTTTTAAAAAAAATTTAAGTACAGCCTACAGTTATTGAGAAACGATTTTTATGGGGCGTATAATCAAAGCTGCAACAGGCAGTATTTTGCGATGTAAAGGATGGAAACAGGAAGCTATACTGAGAATGCTTGAGAACAACATGGAGAATGCTGAGGTTCCAGAGGAGTTAATTATATATGGTGGAACCGGGAAAGCTGCTCGTAACTGGGAATGCTATGAGAAAATAGTAGAGACACTCAAGAATCTTGATGACAATGAAACAATGGTTATTCAATCTGGCAAACCTGTAGCTGTTTTTAAAACATGGGAGAATTCCCCCCGAGTTGTAATGGCTAACTCTAATTTAGTTCCAAAATGGAGCAACTGGGAAGAATTTCGGAAGCATGACCAGCTTGGTTTAACAATGTATGGCCAGATGACAGCTGGCTCTTGGTGTTATATCGGTACACAAGGTATAATCCAAGGAACCTATGAAACATTTGCTGCACTTGGACAAAAACATTTCAAGGGTGATCTAACAGGTAAAATAGTGCTTACTGGCGGACTTGGGGGAATGGGCGGCGCACAGCCGCTAGCTGTAACCATGAATCATGGAGTATGCTTGGCTATTGAATGTGATGAAGCTCACATTGATAGAAGAAAAAAAGCAGGATTTTGTGATAAGAAAATTAAGGATGTTGATGAGGCCATAGAGCTAACAAATAAGGCCAGAATGGAAAAGTTTCCTCTATCTATAGGCCTCCTTGGCAACTGTGCAGATCTTGTACCGCAGCTTGTTTCTGATGGCTTTATGCCGGATGTTGTTACTGATCAGACATCTGCCCATGATGAGCTAAATGGCTATGTTCCTGCAGGATACTACGGTGATTCTCTTAAAGAAGCGATAACACTACGCGAAGAAAATTCGGAGGAGTATATTAAGCTATCAATGGAAAGTATGAAAAATCATTGTAATGCACTGCTTGATTTTCAAAAAAATGGGTCAATCGTGTTTGATTATGGCAATAATCTACGAGGTCAAGCAGCAAAAGCAGGTTTGGAAAAGGCATTTGATTATCCTGGTTTTGTTACTGCTTATGTCCGTCCCCTTTTCTCAATCGGGCGCGGTCCATTCCGATGGCTTGCATTATCAGGTGACCCAGATGATATTTTAAAAACGGATAAAGCAGTTATTGAAATGTTTCCAGAGGATTATGTTTTAATAAATTGGATTACCTTAGCAGAAAAACATCTACCCTGGGAAGGCCTTCCAGCTCGTGTTTGTTGGCTCGGTTATGGTGAACGAGAGAAATTTGCTTTGGCAATAAATAAGATGGTGCGAGATGGAGCAATTGATCCTATAGCTATTACAAGAGACCATCTAGATAGTGGTAGTGTTGCATCGCCCTATCGGGAGACAGAAAACATGAGAGATGGAAGTGATGCTATTGCGGATTGGCCTCTACTTAATGCATTGTTAAATTGTGCAGCTGGCGCTGATAGCGTGCAAATACATAATGGTGGTGGTGTTGGTATTGGTCTTTCAACTCATGCAGGGATGGTTGTAGTTTGCGATGGGACCGCAGAAACTGATGAACGTATTAAACGCGTGTTTAAAACAGATCCTGGTATAGGTGTTGTCAGGCATGCTGATGCAGGATATGAAGAATCTATTGAAGAGATTAAAAAGACAGATCTGCATGCTCCTATGATAAAATAAAATTACCCAAGACTTCTAACTTCTTTTTCTACTTCTTTTAGTATCTCACAGGATTTTACAAGTTCTTTCATCTTAGTATGATCTTGATATAGTGGTCTGTCTTTATCTAAAAATTTTACATGCCTTCGTATCACTTCTTTAGCCTTAGCTACTCCTTTGCCAAATTGGTAATCACGGAAATCAAGTGCCTGAGCAGCAGCCATAAACTCTATGCCTAATATTGCATAGGCATTATCAAGTATCTGGAAATTCTTAATCGCTGTGTTCATACCCATTGAAACGAAATCTTCTTGATCTGCAGCTGCAGGGATTGACTGAATAGAAGCAGGATTTGAAAGAATACGTTGCTCGACAATCAGGCTATCAGCAGTATATTGACTTAACATAAGCCCTGAGAACATACCTGCGCCTTTTGTTAAAAATGCTGGGAGCCCAACACTTAACGCAGGGTTGTTAAGTCTATTCATTCTTCTTTCAGACATTACACTTACCATGGTAATAGCGGCGCCCATCATATCCATAGGTAGTGAAACAGGAGTCCCTTGGAAGTTTGCACCTGATAACTGAAGATTTTCTTTAGGAAAGAAGACAGGATTATCACCTACGCCGTTCATTTCTATTTCAACTTGAGAGCGTGCAAAGGCTAACGCATCATGAGCTGTGCCGATTACTTGTGGAGTCGAACGCATTGAATAAGCATCCTGTATCTTACATTTGATCTTCTCCTCCTTAAGATCACCACCTTTAATCAATTTATTGATTGCTTTTGCACTTCTAACAGCACCAGGAAAACCACGTGCCTCGTGTACCCTTAGGTCATAGGGCCTCATGTTTGCTCTAAGGGCGTCAAGAGACATTGCAGCTGCTATTTCAGCCTGTTTCAACCAGTTATTTGCATCATAAAGAAATATTGCACTCATTGCAGTAAGAAGATTGGCACCATTTATAATTGCAAGACCGTCTCTAGCTTGTAAACCAGGAATAAGAATATCAGCCTTTTCCATGGATTCTTTACCCTCAAGAAGTTTACCCTTATAGAACGCCTTACCTTCCCCTAGCATGAGTAATGCGATTTGGGACATCGGGGCTAAATCACCACATGCCCCAACAGATCCTTTCTGGCAAACAAATGGAGTTACACCTTTGTTCAGCATTTCCGCAAGTGTTTGGGTTATTTCAAGACGACAAGCAGACTGGCCGTGTGCATGAACATTGATTCTAGAAACCATTGCACCTCGAACGTATTCAATGGGAGCAGGATCACCTATACCAGCAGCATGATTATATACGAGATATTTCTGAAAATCTTTAATTTGTTCATCAGAAAGCACTACCTCTGAAAATTCACCTATACCGGTGTTAACACCGTACATTATTTCGCGCTTTTTGATTTTTTCTTCTAGCATCTGTCTACAAGATTCAATACGCTTTAGAGCGTTAGGATGAAGTTCAACTTTTTCATTATTCCTTGCTACGCGAACCAATTTCTCAATTGTAAGACCTGAACCATCTAAAACTATAGTCATATTTACCTCTCTTAATTAAATAGATGAGTCTTAGATTTCATGTATTGAATGATTATGTATTAATTTTTCCAATAATTAGGAAAAATCTTAAACCAAAGCTTAAATATAACTTGTTTTTTTAGGGTTAACGATTTAAATGGCTGATAGTGGAATAGAAATATTGGCATCTGCAAACCAATTCTTTGAAAATCTTGGTTTGTCAGAATTATACGCTCAATTGGCTGTCTCAATCTTAGTTTTCATATTATTTCTTATTATTGGATGGGTTGTCGAACATGTTTTTGAGCATTATTTTAAAAAATTAGCAAAAAAAACAAAAACAAAACTAGATGACGAAATCTTAAAAAACGTAAAAAGACCAATTTATTTTTTAGTAATATTTTTTGGAATTTCGTATTTTGTTCACAATTTGAGTATAGTTAGTCAATACGTTGACCAGGTTATTGTAGATAATATCTTTCTATTAATTGAGGTGTTGCTTGTTGCATATATATTTACTAGAGTTACAAATGTTCTTTTTGCATGGTATGCTGAACGACAAGAAAGAAAAAAGAAAGCGAGCCAGCACATTTTATTTGTGTTCAGAGGCATTTTTAATGGGATAGCCTATCTAATTGCATTCTTTGTTTTTATGGCACTTGCAGGAATAGATCTAACAGGACTTGCTATAGGAGGGGCAGCAACAGCAATTGTCATTGGTTTTGCATTACAATCCGTACTTAGTGATTTCTTCAGTGCATTTTCAATCTATTTTGACCGCCCTTTTGAAATAGGGGATTATATTATTGTTGGAGAATATTCTGGAACAGTTACAAAAATTGGTATGAAATCAACAAGAGTTCAATTACTTCAGGGAGAAGAACTTGTTTTACCGAACTCTGAATTAACAAAAGCAAGTGTTAGAAATTTCAAAAAAATGAAAAAAAGAAGAATTTCATTTTCCTTTGGAGTAACATATGATACTTCAACAAAAAAACTCAAAAAAATCCCAGGTTTCATTAAAGATATTATTAACCCAGAAAAATTAGAACATGTCCATAGACTTGATAGAGTTCACTTTACTGAATTCGGAGATTTTAGTTTAAATTTTGATGTTGTTTTTTATGTTAAAACCAAAGATTATGCAAAATTCAGAGATACACAACAAGCGATTAATTTTGCCATAAAAGAAACCTTTGAAAAAGAAGGCATAGAAATGGCATTCCCAACACAGACAATTTTCTTGAACAAATAAAAATGGAAATCAAGTTAAAATTTAACTCTTGATTTTATTTCTTTATAAATAGCAACTCTGCCTGATTTGTTATGTATATTGTTAATATGTTGTCTTCCTGATCGATTTGCTTTCCAACTATTTAACAATTTTTTACCAGTTGCACCACCTATAAGACATTTCCATTTCTTATCACAAATTTTTGTTTTTCCATTCATCTTATAGGCCTAAAAAACTTATAAATATTTAAACTGTAAGAAAATGTTTGGAAAAAACCGAACTATATTTCTTAGCTACTTGATGTAGCTGCCAATGGATAAAGCTACTTTAATCAAGCATTTTAACAGATAATTTTTCATTTATATCTATTATTGCTCCTTCTCCACGTTTTCCCATACTACAATTAACAACAGTGGTATTACCGATTTTGGTAATACCTGGATCTTCATGTATATGTCCGCATAATACAAGTCTTGGTTTGTATTTATCAACAATTTCTCTTAAATCTTTATTGCCTCTGTGCATCCCGATAAAAACCTTATCCTGTGCACCATATGGGGGCTCATGAGATATCAATACACTTTTTTCATCTAAAAGTTTTTTTTCTTCTACAACTTTGAATTGATTTGGGTCTACTCCATTAATTCCAACAAACGGAATGCCTTTTTTTACTACTCTTTTCATCTCAATTTTTGTTGCTTTACTACTGTCAATTCCTTTACCTACATCCGCTGTATCAATGTTGCCTGTTAAAGCTAGTGTTTCAACTGGTATTTGATCTAAAAAATTCTTAGCTACTTCCCCTGGGCCAAATTGAGTTATATCCCCACATATAACAACAAGATCTGGTGAATATCTCTCAACGTTTTTCAATGCAATGTTTAATCTGTATTGAGATCCATGTAGGTCAGCTGCTGCAAGTATTTTCATTGTATACTCCTATCTTGGTACTTTTATTCGTTATCTGCAATTACCACATCTAATAATTGCTCCCTTACTTTTTTACGTGCTGATATTGTTCTTAACCAGTCAGGTATCCTTGTGCCAACTGGTTTTCTCATATATGTAATACCAGCATTCATAATCTGCTGGCTGAATTTTTCAACCATGGTTTCCTCCAAGTGTCTATCATATTTCAAATTATTAAAATGAGCGTCGGCATGATATTTTCTTACACAATCTTGAGCATGTCTTTGATAGAGGACCCTTAGTGATATTAGAGCCTCTCTGGAAACCTGTATGTGCTCTTCTTCAATTAAAACTCTAAGTAATGTTTTTAAAATGTCACCAGTCATCTTGGTAAGACCCTGTGTTTCACCACCAATTTTTTGATGTTTGTGATCATAAAAACCTAAATCTGTTTGACAGATTCTTTTGGAGGTTACATTTCTGTACATTTCAGCCATTATACCGACTTCGATGCCCCAATCTCCAGGGATATCAACATCACGGGCAAGATCACTTGTCAAAGCAAATTCTCCAGATATGGGATATCTAAATGAACGTAAAAATCTAACAAAATCTGGTTCTGCTCCTATCAAATCCACAAATGATCTTAGAAGAGGATGTAGAAAAAGCCTGAAAACACGCCCGTACATAATCTTTTGTTGAAGATTTACTCTAGCATAATAACCTTTATTGAATTTGAAATCAAGTTCTGGTTCAACAATCGGATATAGCAATTTTGTAGGAATCATTTTGTTGTAACCCAAAACATCTGCATCATGGAGTGCAATTGCATAAGATTTAATGCTTGCTATGCCCATAGCAAGCCAGACATCTCTTCCTTTCCCTCTGTATCTTAAAAAATTCAATCCTTCTGCTCTAAGCTCAGTCAATAATTTTTCAATCTTTGGGCCATTACACCACATAATAAGTTTAGGTATTTTTAAATCTTTGAAAAACCGCTTAACTTGTCTAAACTCTTTTTCGTTTTTTGCAGCAAGTGGAATAACAACTTCATTTAGATAATTGCATTTGTTTAATCCTTTGATGATATTTTCCAATGCATCATTTTTGATTTCTCCATATAGCATTGGCATAATGATAGAAACCGGCCGCTCCGTAGCAGCATCGCTAACAGTTTTTATAATTTTTTCTGGATATATGCACAATTCATGAAGTGTGGTTATTTCATCCTGTTTTATATCCATATTATCACAACTATATATGCTCTAATATTATTTTTAGGTCATTAGTAACAATATCTGCATGTTTTTGAACTTCCTTTGGAGCATTGTATGCTATACCCAGACCAGCCTTTTTAATCATACCAATATCAATTTCGCCATCTCCAACGACGATTGTCTCTTCTTTAGTTATGCCGAGCTCCTTGCAGAGTTGTTCTAATACACAGCTTTTACATATCGAATATATCTTATCACCAAAAAAATTTTCCGTAAGGTCTTTGTTGTGTATTTTTACTTCTCCAGTTACAATGCCATTTTCTATTATAAGATTATTTCCAAAGGCATAATCGATGCCAAGTCTATCTTTTAAATCATCGGCAACAAACTGATAACTATCTGTTGCAATAGCTATTTTTATACTTCTTTTTTTAAGTTCTCTTATGACCGTCTCAACATTTTCTTGCAAAGGTATATTTCTAAATATCTCTAGAAGTTCTTCACATTTCAGACCTTTCGATAGCTTTGCTATTTCGATACTTCTTTCATAGAACTCCTTATCGCTTTTGTGGATTAGTCTCAATAGTTTATCTTTAAAACCTTTTTTTTCTGCGAAAATAAATATTGTTCTACCTTTAAGAAGAGTTCCGTCCATGTCAAATATCGCCAGTTTAAATTTAGTCATTTTTATCCCATTATCTAATGCTAGGTTAATCAAAAATTTTTTAATAAGTTTTTCATCGAAATTAGATTCCTTCAATTTAGAAAACAAATTTTTATTGATTGTTATCTCATTTCTATTTCATATTTCTAACAAGAACCATATCTACCTTCTTACCCTCATATATTATAGGTTTGATAGTTACCTTAACCCGGATTTTTCTATTATCACTAGTTAAAAATATAGTCTTATACGTAGAAATAGCCTTACCCTTTAACCTTTTTAAATAATATCCGCCAATACCTGGAAGACCGTCAGGGGCAACAAAATCAATCAGGCTTTTATCTAAAAGTATATCAGTATCATATCCAAGTAATTCAACAAAAGGACGATTAACCTTTGTCAAAATACCATGTTCCATAAGAGCCGCTGATCCAAGAAAATCATCAAGCATTGTAGGTTGTTTATTGGTTTCTTCTTCTGTTTTGGCATCAGAGGGCAATCCATCCTCGGTTTTGAAAGATCTAATACGAGTAATTTCATCTAAAGAAGAAATAAAGCGACGTCTGAATAATTTCTCTTCCTCAACCAGATTCTTCCGTCTTTCTTCAACTTCTTTTGACAAATAATCCATTTTTATAGATTTTTTTTCAAGTTTTAACATCATATCTTGTGATCTCTGCAAATCGTCTTTTAGCATTGCTCTAAGTTCAAATAGTGTCTCTTTATGAAGTGTTAATATCTCATCAAGGCCTTCTGCACGAAGAGGTTTATCAATGACCGAGACTGGTGTGGTTTGAGGTTCAACTCTAGCAAATGTAGGTTTACTACTCACAGTTCTACTCACTATTGGCTCTTCTTTTGGAGTGGCAATAATATCCGGAAACACCAGAGTGTGTTTGTGATCTATGATAAAAATAACTAATAAACAACCAAATATGAGGTAATTGAAAAAATTTGAAATAACCATTTCTCCACTAGCAATCTTTAATCCTAAACCTGTCAACATAATTCCTGTTGGTATGAATGAAAACAGGAGATTCCTTTTGTTTAATTTCACATGAAGATAGACATTAAAAATAACTACAATTAGCGATAGAAATAGTAAATGCAAATTACTTACTCCCGATAAGGCGTAATAAGGAGTTAAATTAAACATGAACTCGGGTTCATACGCCGCTCTAAAAAAGAATATAAAAATAAATTTAACAAACATGAATATGGCTAGAAATACGAAAAAACAAAGCGGGAAATACCAGAGAATATAGTTAACCTTTTTCATAGACTGCTCTCATTATTTTTTCAATAATTGTCTTTTTAATAACATACCATGTTCCGATTGAAGCTGTAAACAGAGCTATTATCTCAATGGTATAGGGCGGTATCTCTATAGCCATTGATTCATCTAATCCAGGAATCCAGATATAACTACCACTTCTGATTAACTCCTCAGAAGTGTAATCTACTTCTAAAGTTGCTGTTGATCCGCCTCTGTCGCTGGTGACAATATTCAAACGTGTGAATAAAGTGGATTGAAAAACTAATAGTAAATCTAGATTACATCTATCCTCAACGGTCTCTTCTTCGTTTGAATGATCATATGAGCATCTTTTTGTAACTAATAAATTATTTTCTTTTGGCTCTTCACTGAATTCATTTATTTTTTCATAAGATGTTTTGTCAGCGTATTGCTTATAGATAAATTCAGCTTTTTCCATGCCAGAATTTTCTAAAACCACGCTAACTGAATATATGTCTTCCCAAGAATTGTAATCAGAAACAGTGAGATATATCCTAACAAAATTATCTTGCTGCACTAAACGTATCATACTGTATTGTGGTGGTACATTCAACACTCCTACTCCTGCTTTACCTGCATTTGCATCGATAGATGAAAATGTGATAAATAAAAATATTGTTGAAATAACTATTGGTAAAATCACCCATCCCTTTTTCATATAGATGTTTTACCTCCTCCTATGTCTAATTTGAGATAAAATCAAGTATACAATGAGAAGAATAATACATAGAGCTACAATAATCGACGTAACAGATATGTTGGTTCCTTCTTTTTTTTCTTGTACGGGAGGACCAATAGTAATTTGAGTGGTGAAAGTCTGGACGTCTCCGTCTATTTCTAACTCATAGGTGATTATTCCAACTTTATTTTCTCGTATTGCCTCTACTCTGATAGTTACAGCGTATTCTGAAGTATTAGTAGAGGTTATTGTCAATGGTGTTCCTGTTTGGTCTTTACTAGAAATTTTTAATATTGCTACATTTAGTTCATCACTCCAGATGTCTAATGTTGCTTGCCCAGCTCCAGATATATAGACAATTATATCCTTTATTTGGCCTTCATTCATTTCCAGGCTTTCCTCGTACTGAAAGACAACGTGAGTTCCTGGGATTTCTGTTATTGTGTAATTACTATGTCCTACAGATATTTCTAAATCTGCAGCTTGTGTTAGAAAAGATGTTTCAAAAGTGATAGATGCAGTAGTAATAATAAGACCACTAGGGACGGATCCACTAGTGCTTCCAGGTATCTCCAAGATACCTGCTTTCCATGACTCTGAATGTAATGTAACATAATGACTAAATGTATCATCCGGGGAAAGTGTTTTTCCAGACTCTCCGACATCAACAATATCAGTATAAATCCCATAATCAATTGCTATATCTAGTGGAATATTTCCTACATTGCCTATTATGAAATACTCGTCATCATTATATACATCTGTCTCAGTAAAAGGATCAACATTAAATCTTATTACATCATCATGAGTTTTTGAAAGACCAATCGTTGGTTTTTCCAATACTACATTTTTTGAATATAATTCATTACTATCTGCATAAATTTCTAATGTCCAGTTTTCATAATAATTTGTAATTTCAGGTAAGGTATCTTTTACGCCAATGCAAAAAGAGTAGGTGTTGTCTTTCTTTTGACAGCTTGTATCATTAATATACGAATACCCATCATATTCATTTAAGTCCTTCCATTCTTGGGTATTTGTGTTATACGTCCACTCATAATAGCTAGATTCGTCTCTATTTCCTATTGATGGGATAGAACTTCCATTGTAAAATTTAAGGTTTATTGTTTGATAATTTTGCTCTTCAAGTGTTAAATTAATATAATGCCAAATACCTGCCACAATCACAGGACTGTCAAAACGTATTTGTGCTGATTCTCCGATCATATTTATCTTTACAGTAATGTCTTCATCGGCAGAAACCGATGAAAAAAATGGAAATGCTCCTATTATGAGTAATATGGCGATAATCATACAATTTTTTAGACCCAACCCATCACCTCGCAGAACTAAATTACCAATTATATTTGACTGTATTTCTTATCCTTTTGAGTTTATTAAAGCTTTTGTCTTAATGTTCACTATATAGACATTTCTTTTTTTGCCTTCATAATAATAAAAATCAAGTTGGAATTTTACATTGCAAAATCTATGTTTCTGTTGTTAGATGGTAATAAATTATTGCTTCATAATTTCCAGGATACTGACCTAATGGAATAGTTACGGCCCATTCTATATCACTTGTTGTTAGACTAGTACCATCGTTTCCTGCGTTAGTATATGATCCTACACCGCCATAGTACCATTGTTCATTACTACCGTCGAACTGGGTGAGTGAACTTAGTTCTCCACCTGCAGCCCATATTGATGTATTTGCAAGTGTGTAACTGGGGCTTACTGTGTGTGTTAATTCTGTTATATTAACCGATAGAGAGTAATTATTATTTGACCGAGTTTCAATTGATATATAACTGTCGTTATATGCTGGGCTGTCTCCTGGATTTCCAGTTATTGTTGGCCATCCAGCGCTTATGATCTCTGTGTAACTGTATACTCCAAACTCATTAATTGATTCACCAATTATGGGGTTGTCATATGACATATAGCCAGCTTGGTCTTCTGCTGTAATGTTAAAGTTCCAGGACCATAAGTCATTGTGACCTGCGGCTGTATTCCAAGCTCCGTCACCTGGAGCGTATCTGAATTGATAACTTGGCGTAAATGCAAATGTTACGTTGTAACAATCTGTGTTTCCAGGGCTACCATCTGGATCTATTTCACTTGTTTCACTACAATCTTCTGAATTAAGAGATGCTTCGTCATCTGGCCATTGTAGCGTCCAGACAGCAGTTCCTGTAGTGTTTTTGTATCGTAAGCATAGGTTTATGTTCCCCCCCAAGGTCTGGTTATATGTTGTGGCTTCACTACTATTGTCATACCAGGCTGTAATATTAATATAATCTATATCTGCCCATCCTTGGTCACTGCTGATATTTACGATGAATCTGTATTCTGCACTGTTGTTTACATCTATTTGCT
>JAHWGK010000027.1 GCA_020054495.1 Thermoplasmata archaeon
GGCGAACTCATTACAAAATCTTGCCCTTCCTTTACACAACTTATTTCTCTGAGAACATTATTAATGTCTCTTCGACTTAGCCCAAGATTCTTACCCAATACATATATTTTTTTCTTCGACATTTTTTCCCCCTTTCACATATGTTATTATTCATTATTTATATAGTTTATGGAAAAAAGTTCTATTTTTAAAATAATTTTATTTTAAATATCCAAGACGTAAGTATAAAAAATATAATTAGGGGTGCAAATTTTTAAGATTTAAAGGGATATGCAATTTAGAAATCTATAATACTTATTGAGCCGTAATAGCCTCCAGCATACGTAGGTGAACCCATTATAAAATCTTGTTTCTCCTTTACATTACTAATTTCCTTGATAACACTATCAATATCTGCCTGGCTTATCCCAAGATTCTTCCCCAATTTATATATATTTGACATTTTTATATCGCCTCGATTTATTTTTTATAGCTCCAATTTCAACCTATCTTTATAATCCAGTATAGTTAAATGGGACGTATTATTTTAAACGAAATAGCAAAGATATGTATTAAATTAGAAATCTTTGATACTTACAGTCCCATAATTTAGACCAGCATATGTAGGCGAACTCATTACAAAATCTTGCCCTTCCTTTACACAACTTATTTCTCTGAGAACATTATTAATGTCTCTTCGACTAAGTCCGAGGTTTTCCCCCAGTCTATATATATTTTTCTTCGACATTTTTTCACTCCAATAGATCTAACTACTAAGATAGTATAAATAGCTTATGTTATAATAACAACAAAATAGAGCGATATTTGTTATAATTTTAACATATACAACTTAAATATAACAAATAAAGAAACATTTGTTTATAAATACACATATATACTAATCGGCTAAAATTTAAGTTGTTGTCTTGGTAAAAGTTTTGTATTTGATTTATTTAAAACCAATCTCTTTGTTTAAAATATCCAACATATTTTCTTTAATCTTGTACATGACTTCATCATCAATGGTATTTTCAATATAAGAAATTACAAGGCTTAATTTTCCTGATGCTGTTGCTCCCCCTATAATTACCTCTGTATTTAAGGCTGTATGCACAGAAAGGAAAATTCTATCGAGCTCGAAATCACCATAGTTACGTGGAAAATCCAGACGACCGAGATTAGTTACACCAAAACTAAAAGTTTTAGACATAAACCTATTGACTATAAAACGGATTATATCCTTTTTTCTACTATAAGACGAAAGTTTTTCGTATCTACTATAACCTTCAGGTATAATTTTACCATACATTTTCATTATAAGAGCATCAGTCATAGTTGGCTGAATGGAAAAAAATCGAAGTAAATTGTGATAGTATACCTTACGATCCATTTTCTTTCGAATACGTCTATGAGTATCCCTTGCCAAACTCCAAAATGATCTATTTGGACTATCCTTAAAGGTAGGAAAAAGGCCAGTGGCAAAAAAACCATAAAACTGATCAATGGGATCAACTAGTCTATCACGAAGATTTACAGCAAAACCACCGTTTTGTTTTTTAACAAATCCCTTAGCTATTGATTGAGCTCTAATAAACGCAGCAATTAGTAAAGTATTAACAGTTACACCTTCTTGTCTACAACGGCTAACTAATTTTGATGTCTCAGTTTCCGATAGCTCAATAAAAAAACTTCGATTGGTATATCTCTGCCAATAGGCATCATTAAGATTTATGTAGTCTTCTTCGTCAAAAAACACTTTCTGTTTCTCCCATTTTTTGTTAAACCACTGGACTGTTTTGGTAACAAAAAAATTATCAGATATAGTTGAAGGAATACTATCACGGTTAATAATCGGTGGCGGTGGAAGAATTTCAACTTTTTTATTAGGGTTCCCTAAAAATTCAAGAATGTCACGAGCAAGATAAGCCATTCCAAGGCCATCAGTGCATATATGATTAGATTTAATAATAAGCTCAGAAATATTCTTTGAATAAACCAAAATGAACTTTATCGGTGGACGATTTGAATAATCAAGCGGAATACTAAACTCTCTCAAAGATATTTGAATCCATTGATCATCACCTGTACGTTTGACAATCTCAATAGGTATATCTTTAACGTTTTCAGTTGTAAACCAAGCATCAAAATTGTTATCTAACATAACTCTAACGCGAAGAAGAACATGTCGTTCTTGAGCTTTTAAAACCGCATTTTTTAGAAGGGATTCAGAAACATCTCCTTTGATTCTAACTATTAAAAAAATTGTAGAATTAGGAGCACGATAATATCTTCGCTCCTGAAATTGGAGCTTTTTTTTATAAACCTTCGGTTGAATATTTGTTATACTCATCTATTTACTCTAACTCCATTATCGATATCCAAAGTAATACAATAACATTTAACTATTAACCAATATAAGTATATAAAAAATTTGAAAAATAATTATATTCTAGTAAGATGTATAAACTAATTAGCTTTTGTTAACTTGTGTTTTTGGGGTGGTAAAATTGACATTGAAACATAATAAACAAAAACCAAATTTTTTTTGAAACTTACTAAAATTCCTCTAAATGTGAAAAAGGTTATTGAATTAAATGCTAGGTGTAGGCCGTAAGTCCTATGTCTATACTTGCTGCAAAGCCCCGCTTTAAGACGAGTTCTGAATTGAGCCCTTGATAGTGAAAAATATTAAAAAATTTATCATTAAGCATAGTCTTAAATATCAAACTTACATTGGTTTATGAAGCATAAAAAAGGAAATTAGTGTATATATGTATAGAGAAGATAGAAGCAGAGGTTTTAATAGACCTCCGAGAGAAATGCACAAAGTAACTTGTGCAGATTGTGGAAAAGAAACTGAAGTTCCTTTCAAACCAGATGGTAGCAGACCAGTCTATTGTAGGGACTGTTATCAGAACCATAAACCAAAAAGATTTTAGTAAAAAAGTGAAATTCGTATAAATATTATCTTTTTTTACCAAAAATCTTTTAATTTTTTTTAATATAAAACTATATAAACGATAATACATTTGTATTTTCTGATAAACAAATAAAAAAAACTAAGAATTCTATTTCTTTTAAGTTTTGAGTTATGGAATTTAATTGTATTTATTTTTTTATCCCATTAAGATAAATGAAGGTAAAATCATATGGCCGGAAAAAGATCTAGAAGATCAGGTAATAAACCAATACTTAAAAAAAATATAATTATTCGATGTAAAAGTAAAATGATTCCAGTATTTGATAGTGATACTTGTGAACGATTTTTAAAAAAAGAACATACCGATTCAAATAATAACTGTAAAAACTGTAAAAATTCTTTTTAGATATTTTTCTACATAGTTATTTGTAATCTAATTTTCAAATGGAGTTGAATTTATGAACGGAAAAGTAAAGTGGTATAATATCAAACAGGGTTATGGATTTATTAAAGGAGAAGATGGAATTGATGCTTTTATTCATAAAAGCAATTTACCATTCTGGACAATATTTCTTAACTCTGGAGATAAATTAATGTATATACCAAAAAAATCTAGTAAAGGATGGGAAGCAACCGAAGTTAAAGTTTTTTAATATAATCTCATAAAAAAATTTTGTATTCCTCAAATTTTGATTAATAATAAAAATGTTTATATATAATAAAATTAGAATTACAATATAGTAATATGAAATTAAATGGATTAGATTTAAAATGAAAAGAAAATTGCTAAATTTTATAATTTGTACTTTTCTAATTATTTCTTTTACAATTATTCCATCAGCATACACAATAAAAGCATCATTAAAAAAAGAACAAATTACCAATGTTCTTAATATTTATGATAAAGGATGGTTAGAAGAGAGAAATGGTATTAAAATTCTATTTATCAATGGCTCTCATTATGAGATGGGTTATCAACATGGATCTCTTTTAAAATATGAATGTTTGGAAAATCTACGAGCATTCCTTTATTATAGTGAACAAATGGGATATTCTCTTGAAAAACTTCTTAAAATATGGGATGAGATGAAAGATAATGTAACTCAAGATTATATTGATGAATTACATGGTCTTGCAGATGGAATTGAAGTCTCATTTGATAAAGTTGCAGCATTTTATGCCTCTTTAAACAGTTTAGGTATTTTGAATTGTTTTGGATTTGTTGCTTGGGATCTCGCTACTCAGAGTAATAAACTTATTCATGCCCGAAGTTTTGATTTACCTTTTTTTATTACGGATCCTGTTACAGGTAAATATGCGCATGAGAATTGTGTTTTGATTGTTCGTAAACCAGATAATGATTATGCTTCTATTCAATTTTCAATTGCTCTTTTATTAAATGGTGGCGGGGGTATTAACGAAAAAGGTATTGCAGTAGGTGGGCAACTCTCATGGAGCAAGGATCAAAAGTTAGATGGATTTCCTTTGATAATCAAAGAGCAAATTGTCCAAGATAAAGCATCAACTGCTAATGAAGCAATTAATTTATTAACAACAAATAGAACTGTTGGCGTTAACTTCATTATTTCTGATAGTAATAATAATATTGGATATGCCATTGAAACCACAGCGAATCATACATATGTTGGAACCTGGAATAATTCTGTTGAATCAAACTATCCGTTTTGGTCGATTGACCATGTGGTAAGAAGAACCAACTTTTTTATTGAACCAGAAATCGCATCAACTCAGAGAAATCGTTATCATCCAGGAGGATTTATTGGTTTATTGAAACTTATTTTAACTCTTTTTCAAAAAAATAACAAGGTTTTCACACCTAATCATATGTTTGCCATATGGAGAAACTACAAATGTATGAGTAAAGAAATAGAAAAACAATGGGGAATATTAAATTTGGACAATACCATGTCAATGCTTCGGAATGTTTATAATGGAAAAACTGACATTTTATTAGCAATAATGGTAAGATTTGGTAAAGGGTATGGATTTTTAGAATCATGGAATCAATGGGTTGCTTGTCCAGAAACAGGTGATATTATGATATCTTTTGCAAACGATGAAAAATATGCATCCAGAAATCTTGTTCATCATTTTAATTTATTTGAACTCTTAGAATCCTGATCTAAATAAAAAAATAATTCGTCAGGGTAATTTTCTTATTACTTTATTTATTAAGATTTTCTCTTGCTAAAGATGATGCAAATTTAATTGATTCATTAAAGATATCTTTATCCTCAATATAATCTTCAGAGTCTCCCCTAACTATTAAAATCCATTCTCTCATTTTTCTACCCATTGGTTCAAAAGGAAAAATTTCCTTTCTTTTTAGTAGTTCTTTTACAGACGTTTCTGGTACTTTCACACATACCCCATCCATATAAAGAGACGCAAAAAGTTTACCTTCCACATAATAAGCAGGGTGGCCATACATTTTTCCAGATTTAACTAACGGATGATTTAATAAAAACGAATCAAGAACTTCTTTATGTTTTGGATTAAATTGTACTTTATTCATTTTATATTCTCCAAGAGTTTAAGTTTTAATCATTATTAACATCATTTTAAATTTTTCAACAGCTTTTACATCATGAGGAATATTTGCTGGTAATATTATCATTTCCTTAGAGGTTAGAGAATGTTTTTTTCCAGAAATTAAAACTTCTACTTCACCATCTAGAACTTGCAATAATGCATCAAAGGGTGCAGTATGTTCGCTTAGAAATTGGTCTTTATCAAATGCAAAAATTGTAACATTACCTTTCTCTTTGCTTATTAGAATTTTACTTACTATTGTTCCATCTTGGTAATTAACTAAATCCCCCAATTTTTTTACTACGGAATGTTCTATATTGCTCATTTGATCAACCATTAATAGCATGTATAATCATACATCTAATTATAAAATGAATGGAAAAATTAGTTTATGCGCTCTTTGTAGGCATTAACCTTTATCTAAATACCAATAAGAAAATGTGGGTAGAAAATATTTAATTCAATAATAAGTTCTATAAGTTGGTAAATATGCCAAAAACTGTAATTAAAAAGAACGGGAAAAAAGAGCCTTTTATTAAAGAAAAAATTATTGTTAGCGCAGTAAAAGCTGGTGCACCTGTAAAGATAGCTAGAAAAATTGCAGATAAAATAGAGGATCATCCTGAGGAATCCATAAAAACAAAATGGGTTCGAAAAAAAGTATTGGATGAATTAGAATATCATAATCCTGATTGGCCTAAACACTGGCTTAACTATGATAAAAATATTAAAAGACTTCGAAAATACAAAGGTTAACTTTAGATCCATTCGAATTATCTAACTTGTCTTCGACTTCTTTTTTAAGAAATTGTCAACTCATATTTATCGATTTTTTTCCGTAAAATCTTGAGAATTTCAAATACTATTAAAAATATTAAAGTAGCTAGTCCCACAAATGCCCAATCAGAAATTTTTAAACCACTAAAAACCAAGAAATCACTGATAAACGGAGCATAGATGGCCGTTAAAACTAAACCAATAGAAACCACAATAGAGGTTAATAGAATTTTATTAGTGAATATATTACGGTTGAATATCGTTTTATAATCATATCTCCATTCAAGGATATTGACATATTGGCAGAAAACAATTGTTGCATAGGCTAAAGCTGTAACCTGAAAGTAAGGCAAAATATTTGTATCATTAACGTTCAATGTTATTCCTTCTCGCTGCATGAAGAAGAGAAAATTTAGAAATGCGAGTGCACCAATCAAGATGCCTAAAAATATAAATTCAGTTGCAGAACGTCGGTTTACAATATGCTCTTTAGGATTTCGAGGTGGAGATGTCATCACTCCCTCTGCAGGGGGATCAAATGTTAGAAAAGTTAAAGGCATGATTTCTCCAATAAGATCGATAGCTAGAACCTGTACAGCAAGTATCGGTATAGGATAGTCCCATAGAGCTACACCAAGGAGTCCAAATAAAACTAAGGCCAATTCTGCAATGTTGGTAGTTAAAGAGGAATACACTGTCTTTTTCAAATTTGTATAAATTGTGCGCCCCTCTTCAATTGCATTAACTAATGTTGGAAAACTGTCGTCAAGTAGAACAAGTCTTGATGCTTCTTTTGCAACATCAGTTCCTCTTTTACCCATAGACACACCGATATGAGCCCTTCTAAGAGCTGGAGCATCATTTACTCCATCTCCAGTTACTGCAACAATTTCACCTTCATCTTCCAGAAGTTTTACTATACGTAGCTTATCTGCGGGATCAACTCTTGAAAAAATAATGCTTTGTTCCCCTTTGAGAACTTTTTTTAATTTATTATCATCCATTTCATTTATTTCAACTCCAGTAAAAATATCCCTTTCCCATTCAACTGATAAACCTATATCTTTTCCTATTGCACGGGCAGTGATAGCGTGATCTCCAGTAATCATAATAATTCGAATACCTGCATCACAAGCTTCTTTTATTGCCTCCTTTACTCCTTCCTTTGCCGGATCAATCATTGCAACCAAACCAAGAAAAGTCAAATCTTTTTCTACTTCCTCCATTTTATATTCATTCTTTTGTGGTTTCAAATCACACCGAGCGATAGCAAGGACTCTTAGGCCATTCTCAGAATAATTTTCATTAACTGTATTAATTTGATCTTTATCATCTTCAGTTAATAATATCTCTTTTCCATTTTTGTAAATATATTTGCTAACAGAGAGTACTCCATTTGTAGATCCTTTAACAGTTAGAGCTACCTTGTCATCAAATTTTCTCACAGAACTCATCCTTTTTCTCTTGGAATCAAAAGGAAATTCCTGTATCTCAGGGTTTTCTTTATCCTCGACTGGTGATCTTGTTCCCAGTTTTGTAGACATTGTAATCAAAGCGGCTTCTGTTGGATCACCTATTGGATACCATATATCGTGTTCAGCATCTGGCTTATGTATTTCTGCATTAGAAGCCATAGTAGCAGAATCCATCATCACCTCAATTTCATCAATCTGATCCTGTGTCAAAGTTTTTCCTTCATTATCTTTTATTTCACCTTTTGGTTCATAACCAAGGCCTGTGATTTGGTATTTTTTCCCATTAAACCAAACCGATCTAACTGTCATCTCGTTTTTTGTCAAAGTCCCAGTTTTATCAGTACAAATAACTGTAGTGGAACCAAGTGTTTCTACTGAAGGTAAGTTTTTAACTACAGCATTTCTATCTGCTAGACGTTTGCTACCTGTAGAAAGTGCAACTGTAACCTGAGCAGGTAACGCTTGAGGAACTAATGCCATTGCAATTCCAAGAGCATAAACAAGACTTAGATAAATGGTAAAATTCTGAGCAACACCAATAAAAAACAAGGCAACTCCAATTATTACTACTGCAATAGTTAGCTGACGGGCTAATAGCCTCATTTCTTCTTGAAGCGGGGTTATTATTATACCTGTCTCCTCGGTCATCTTCGCAATTTTTCCTGTTTCACTTTTCATACCAGTTGCAACAACAACTCCTATTGCATTTCCAGAAGCAACTGTTGTTCCAGCATAGGCCATATTAACTCTGTCAGCTATAGACACCTCATCATCAATGGATTCGATTATTTTTTCCTGAGGTACAGACTCACCTGTTAATGCAAAATCATTTGTTTTAAAACTTGTTGATTCAATGATTCGTATATCTGCCGGTAGTTTATCTCCCTCTTCTACTTTTACAATATCACCTGGAACTAAGGTTATTTGACTAATTTCTATTAGATCTCCATCTCTAAAAACCTTAGCTGGAGATTTTATCAATCCTTTTAATTTATCTACGATTTTACCTGCTCTATATTCTTGAACAAAACCTACAACAGCATTAACGATAACAATTAAAAAAATAATTGTGCCATCTCGATAATCACCAATTATATAAGCAATTAGACCTCCGATGATTAGAATTAAAACTAAAAGCTCTTTGAACTGAGAAAGAAAAACTAACCATAAAGGCATTTTTATCTCTGCTTTTAGAGTATTTTCCCCATATTTTTTAAGACGTTTTTCTGCTTCACTTTTTGATAATCCCTTCTCAGAGGTCTGCCAATAATTAAGTGTTTCTTGTACACTAATTCTGTAATATTCTTTCTCCTCAGACATAAATAAGAATCCAAAAATGAAATAATGAACATTGTTAATCTATTTTTCGAACTTTAATCGCTGGGTGTAGGCCGTAAGCCCCTTTAACTCTCCGAGAAATACAAATTTTTTCAATTTTTTGAAGACGTAATTATATGAGCAGGTAGGACATACTAATCATAATTAAAGAGGTGGATTCTTCTTCTTATTCTACTAATTTTTTGAAAAATAGGTTTTTTAAAGGAATGGAGGTTATTAATCTCTGTTTATGCGATATATTTATATATCAGCAACTTTCAAATATATTTGGGAGCATATTGTAAATGAAAAATAGGTTTTATAGAAAGAACCTTGTTATTGGGATTTTATTATTAATTTTTGGAACAATTATTGTCCCAATTATAAAAAGTTCAGATATGAGTAATGTAAACAATAGTTTAGAAGATAAAACAATTATTAGTTCAATAATTAATGAAAGTTTATTAGATTTACAATACATATACAATATTACTAGAGATCTAAGTTATATCATTTTAACGGAGTACAATGAATCAGCTGGAGAGGTCCCTCTAGGAAGATATTTTGGATCTAAAGGAGAACATAAAGCTGCAGAGATCCTTTTCGAGAATATGACGAAGCTTGGCCTATACACTTACATGGAAGAGATCAATAATACAGATACTTTATCATATAAACAGAAAATAGCTTCTAATATTGAGTTACTAGAAAGAGGGCTAACAGTTAATGAAATTAGTAGTGGTTCTAAAATAAATGTAACGAATTGCTCTATTGGTCCGAGAAGTAACTTAACAGATCTAACATCTTTTATAAGATTATCTTTAAGGGAAATTAAATATAAAAATCCAATAATTTATAATATCACTAAAAAGTTAATTCCTTTTATATTACCACCGGTCAATGGAACCTTAGATAAAAAATATAATTTGTATGATGCAGAACGTTTAACAAATAATTTCTCATATAAAAATCTTAGAGTAATTAGGAAACCAACTAACTATTCCTTAGTAGGTGATTTAATAAACCACGTTAGAAATAATGAACCGTTTGTTTATATATATAAAGAAATGAGCTTTAGTAATTGGCCTAAGGAGAAAACATATTTTAATGGATTTATTTATAATTTTTTAGCTAAGAACATGCCTAATGCTGAACAGGTTTTATGGACTTTGTTTCAGCCAAATTGTAAAGGGATAATCTATTATGATTCTGACGATAAAACATATAATACAGGTGCCAGTGGTTCGATTCCCATTATATGTATAAACAAATCGATAGGGCAAAAAATCGATGAAAATCCTAGTAATTACAAAATAGATTTTTATGTAAATCAAAGTTGGAATGAGGATGTTTTAAGCTATAATGTTATCGGACAACTTAATGGCACTAATCCAGATGAAACCATTATTATCAGTTGTCTTTATGATTCCTGTTGGTGTCAGGGAACAGGGGATTCTGCCATTGGTATGGCTATAGTACTTGGTATTGCTAAATACTTCGTTGATAATAAGATTACACCAAAATGCAATATAAGGTTTATTGGTTTTTGTGGTGAAGAGGCTGGTATGAGAGGAGCATATTTCTACGAGGCTATCCACAGAAAAGAAAATATTACTACAATTTTTGATCTTAATCAACTTGGTTTCTTGCCGACAGATCCAAAAGTAGCATTTAAAATAGCTTCAAACAAAGAAAGTTTAAGCTCTACGCTATTTAGAATTGCTAATGAAACAGATTATAAAAAAAGAACAAATAATGTTTCAGAGTTAATGATGGATATAAAAGAGAAAAGTGGCGGCCCAATAAGTAATGCTATGGCATTTGCTGAGGCTAATTACTATGGCATAAAACCATACAATACTATTTTTTTTGCGAAATATTATAACTGGACACGTCACCATAGAGATGGTGTGAATCATATGGAGGGGGATGTTTTAAAATATTTTTATTGGAAGGATACAAGTATAACCGGTGAACTGATATGTAACATTACAAAATATTTTGTTATAAATCCTGACTGTTGGTTTGAAAATGATACATTCACCGCTATTGACTCACCTGTTGACGAGGATAATTTGAATGATTCTATCAAGGCGACATTTACCATGAAATCAATTTTACCACATGATCTAGTGATGGTTAATGCATCTCTTATTAAGAAAGAAACAAATGAGGTAGTAGTAAATAAAATATTTAATTACACAATTAACTCAGCTGGTATTGAAGAAACCATAACTCTAACTCTCCCAGAATATGAAAAGCCAGGATGGTACAAATGTACACTTTATCTGTATAACTCTACGGGACGGATTAATGAAATTTTACATTTAAAAGATAATAATGTTAACGATATAAGTCCTAGCCCACCTGAAGTGTTTTATTACTATCTATATCCATATGATTAGAAAACGATTGATTAGAATTAGAACTAATCACTGGCAGCAATGCCAAAGAACAAGATAATGTTGCTGCGGTTGTTAGAACAATTTTCCAATACTAAAAAAAACACTAGGTTATATCTTATAAAATAAGACTTTAGAGCCAAAATGGACTTTAGAGTTAAAGCCGTTATAGACCACTTTGAAAAACATTATGGCAGTCGGGGAGTTGGAACAAACAGGAATTGGTATCATAGTCATTATAGCTATCCAGAAGATGTTAATCTATCCTATATAATCAGTGTGATTGTATTCCTCTCAGCATACCTTTTTGCTATTGTTTTTCAATATGTAGATTAGTCGAAATAATTGAGGGATTTTACTACCCTCATCTTTTAAGAAATAATTCCACATGAAACGTAAGAATTCTACTGTCCTGAAATTTCCCTTCGAGTAAAAACCGTAATAAATATTATGTGCTGGGTGTAGGCCGTAAGCCCCTTTGCAACAGCAGAAAATTAGTATTTTTTCTTTTTTTAGAAGACAGAAGTGCAATGAATTAAACGAGATAACCGAAAAATTTATATTCTATAGCATACTATAGTATACTATGGACACTACGATTCAAATAAGCAACTCATTAAAAAAAGAGCTTCTCAATAGGAAATTTTTTAATAAAGAGACATATGAAGAAGTGATCTGGGATCTGATAGAAGATAATCTAGAACTCAGCGAACAAACAAAGAAAGAAATTGCTCAATCTCGTGCCGAATATAAAGCAGGTAAAACTCATACTCTTGCTAAAATCAAAAAAGAGATGGCTGAATGAGTTACGAGATCATTTTTACAGATACATCAAGAAAACAGTTTAGAAAACTTGAAAAAGATTTACAGGAACGTATAATTAAGGCTCTTGAAAGAATTAGAATAAGACCTGAGGCCCATGTAAAAAAACTTGTAGGTGATCCTGGCTATAGATTAAGAGTTGGGGAATATAGAGTAATTATTGAAATTGAAAAAGATGAGCTTATTATTTTGGTAATAAAAATGGGCCATAGAAAAAATATTTATAAAAAATTATAGTTGCTGGGTGTAGGCCGTAAGCCCCTTTGCAACAGGAGAAAAACAAGAATTTTTCAAAATTTTGAAGACAGAAGGGAAATTTGTTTATCAGGATAATATTTTAGACATTGGAAATAAAAAAGCTGTTAATACTAAAACAATAACTGAGAACATAGTGATATTTCTAATTAGAGATATTATATTTTCACTAATATCGGCTGCAGAACCAGAACTCAAACCTACAGTAGTCATAAGTATCAAAGCTAATACCACAGGAATTATACCAACAATAGTAATCAATCTCATAATACTGCTTAAAGGCACTGGTTTATCAACTTCGCTTATTTTATTTATACCTGCAATTCTACCTGAAATATTAAGAGAATTAGTATAATCTGCAAGGAAAATTGAATATTTGATAGATTCACCTTTATTAAATAAAAATTTATTCAATTTAATAACATTTTTTTCTACTTTATCTTTTACATTAATATCTTCAGAAGATTTAGATAATATTTTTCGTAAAATTTGAGTTTTTTTCCCAAAATCAATTTTAAGAGGTAGCTCATAATCTTCAGGTCGTATAGGAACATTTCCTGAATTAAATATTCTAATCAAAATATGATATACATTTGATACAGGTTGACCGTTGTATAGAATTTCCAGTCTGCCTTTTAATTTTTTTGAAGAATGAATCGATGGATTTTTTATTAATTCATTGCATGATAATATTGTGTATCCAATACCTTTTTTTGATCTTTGAACTAAATATATTATTATTGGGATTGTAATTCCAGATATAATAGCAATGAAAGTCCATATAGGATGATCAAATATTTCCCACATATAGAAATTAGGTAATATTTTTCATATTATAAATGTTTAAGATAAAAAGTAACTATTCTTATAATATTATTAAATTATATTTGGAATTGTTTTTTATATGGCGATCTATTACTTTTAACGGTGAGATTAGTTTATGCTAACTGTAAAAATTATATCTGTTCTATTTCTGCTTTGGTTTATTTACATATCACTTGAAACTTTTAAGGCATTATTTGTATGGATACTTGCCTTTACATTTTTTATTTTTGTATTAATAATGTCATTTCATCCTCAAATACAAAAACTATTATACAAACTGAGGGATGGATTATATGGTTTAATTATACCGTTAACAGATTATGATGAAAGATTTAGAAACTATGGGGGAATAGAGGGATTTAAAAAGATAGAAGAGGAACATATTGCAATAGTATTCCCAGAAATTGATGAGAGGTTATACTCTTGTGTAGATTCTAAAGAAAAAGTAATGCTATATAACTATATCACAAATAATGAAGAGCAATATAGAATATACAGGTGTCTACATTGTGAAGAGTTTGAGAATATAGTATACTCTGAATATGTAACAGGGCTGCATATCTTTGGACACGGTAGTATCAGTCATTTAACATTCAAGGATGGGGTGGTAATGTATAGACAGTTTTATGGTTTACAACCCAAAAAAGAATTTGTTTGTCAATGGCACTGCAATATAGGGAAATTTAAAGATATACATTTAGGACATATAGCACATAGACATTATGTGAAAGAGGGGTATAGACACTATTTCATCAATAAAAAAGATATTCAGAAACTAATAGAAGGAACTTTAGAATGGACTATTAACGAAGAATAAGATTATTTATAAACCATAATTTAATCATAATATATACTGGGGAGATAATATGAAAAAATCTAATGAAGGAAAAAAAGAATTATCATTATTAAAGATTCTAGAGATAATTGGGATTATTGGAGCAATTATTACCTCAGGTATTTCATTATCTTTTTCCCTAGATTCTAATAAAGTCGCAAAGGACTCCCTAGATTTGTCAAAAGAAGCACATGAAGCAATGCTGCCACTTCTTAAACCAATATTAAATGTCGAGAATTCGGAGGTAAACTGTATTTTTAATCTAGAAAATGAAACAGTTTTGAAATATAACTCATCATATAAAATAGAAAATATTACATACCATAACGATTCGACAGATACCGCAACTGTTAACATCACATTTTTTAACTTTTCATTTATTGATAAAATCAATGTAACATTTAGTTCTGTTAATGTTAACATCAAATATGATATAATTAACAAAGGTAATGTGATTGCAGAAGATCTTAATTCAACTATTTATTTAGGATTTTTTTCAGAAGATATACCTGACAATGAGAAAGTGAAAACGATTGATTCTCGTTCATTTGTTAATTGTGTTTATTCCAATTCTCCTGTTTCAATAAATTTATCATTTAATTTAAGAACAAGAAGATTTATTGAAAACGAGGATGTTGCACTGATTATTAGATTGGAATGTATCGATAATGTATCTAAGGATAGGATTGTTAAGACACATTGGGGAAAATTTAATTTACAAACTGATAAATTGATTTGGATGACAACAGAAGAAGTAAATCACCTTGAGCCATATTATCTTGAATTAACTCAATAAAATGTGTTTGTAATTATATCGAATTACTATTTTAATTCTATAGCATAGATTAATATTCTTCCTTTAGATTATTATCTTGAATGAATAAGAAAATTATCTGGGATATAATTAGATTAGTAATTTGTATTCTATATATTGCAATTTTAGTTTTAATTTTTTCAATTCTAATGTCATTGTATACTGATATAGACTTTCAAAATGTATTTACTTTTATGTCACTATTGGCTACAATTATAGCTTTAATATATGCTTTGAAATCTGGAAAAACTATAAAAGATAGCAATATCTTAAATAAAGATATTAAGACAAATATAGATAATCTAGATCTTAAACTTACAGATTTAGACAAGATTATCAATACTTCAAACGAAATGTCAAAAAAAACTGATAACACACTAACTTCTATGTTAAATCTTGATTTTCAAAAACATATAGGACTAATTGAGGATTTAAGATTTAAATTAAAAGAACCCAATAACTTATTAGTAAATAGAGAAATAATGGGATGGAAATGTTATACGTATATAAGAGAATCTGTGGATATTATAAGTAATACCAAAGTAGATATTCAGTCCGTTAAAAGATTTTTAAATATATTTAATCATTATTTAGGCGAAATAAAAAAAATTAGAAAAAAACCTAAAAATGCACCTGAATTTGGATATTCTTATAGTTTGGAAGAAATACATCATCTTTTTATGATGTTTAAGAAGATACTTAATCTAGATAAGTTCTTTACAGGAAAGGAATTAACAAAATTAGATTATAAGAAAAAAACAAATAGAGCAATAAGTCATTTAAGATATATTATACGAGAAAATGAAGATGTTAAAATAGATTTGGAGTATATTACGAAAATTGATAATATTTTATCTCCTATACGTAAAGAAAATAAGACTGAAAAATTCTATAATGTTGATAAAAAAATAAGAGATTTATATAATTCTTAATCATAATAGGGTAACTGATAATAATCTGTATCGGAAATTCTTTTAAACTCAATTTTTATTTTATATTTCAATATGGGTTTTATTGACATAAATGTTAAACCATCCACTATTGGTTTCGTAGTTGTAGGCACAATCGTTGCTTTATTAGGAACTGGCGAATTAATGAATAGACTTGATGCTTGGTTAGGAACAGATAGTGGTGTGGGAGATACATACATCACTATTGCTCTATTTATGATATTATTGATCATAATTGTTTTTTTATTAGTTGTAGTTAGAGAAATGTTTTTTAGAGAATAGTAATTTTTTTATTTATCTTTATAATATTTAATTAACCTTTCAATAACTTCAGAGTAGGTTTCTCCTTTTTCCGCGATTTCGAAAAGTTCATCTTTAACGTGTTTCCTAATTCTAATTGTTGGCATTATTGCATCAACCGGATTTTTTGTGGATTTCTTTTGTGAAGGTCTACGAACCATTAACTCTTGTATACACTGTATATTATTAAACTTTATTTATTTCATTTTTCTCCTTATAACATACCAAAATCTTTATATATATACACTGTATACAGTGTATATATAAGGGCGTTTTTATTATGAAATTCCAGAAGTATATCAGTGAATTTGAGAATTATTTAATTAGTAATAATAGTTCAAAAGCAACTATTAAATCTTACACAAGAACAATTACTCAATTACTAAAATTTTTAAACAAATATCCAACGGATATTGTAGAAAAAGATATTGAAAAATTCAAGCTTTATGCAATTCAAATAAAAAAGTATGATAACAATACATTAGTTCCAAAGTATTGTGCAATAAATGCATTTATGCAGTTTTTAAAAAAACCAATTAAACTTAAACCACCAAAGAAGAGAGTTAAAAACAAAATACCATTAACCGTAGATGAAATAAAACAATTATTTCAAGCATCTGAAGATGATTTTAGAGATAATGCAATTCTAAAAGTCTTATATTATAGCCAAATTAGAAGATCAGAACTATCAAATCTAAATGTTGAAGATATTGATTTCGAAAGACAAAAAATCAGAATTAACAAAGGTAAAGGAAATCAATATGATGAAATAAACATACATCCAGATGCGCTAAGAGCAATTGCAAACTATTTAAAAGTAAGAGAACTACCACAAACAGAACATAAAAATGCACTATTTCTAAGCATAGAAAGAAAAAGAATAGGAAGAACAGATATATCAACAACAATTAAAAAATATGCATACAAAGCAGGAATAACAAAACGAGTGTATCCTCATCTTTTTAGAATATCAAGTATAACACATATGGCTGAAAAAGGACTAAATCTAGAAGAAATAAGAATGCAAAGCAGACACAAGAAATATGATACTCTTCAAAGCTATGTCCAAATGTCAAATAAACACATTAAAAATGCATACATGAAATCAATGGATTTGTATAATGATAGTAAAAAACACAAGACAGAAGCAGAACCAAGAATTACTAGTAATAATCCATCGGATATTAAGATACAATTAGCCAATAAATTAGCACGAGGTGAGATAACACCAGAGATGTATTTACAAGTCATAAGTTCTCTAAAAGATTCTTTCGAGACAGAAGGAGTATACAGTTACCAGTAAAACATGAACTTCTAACCGAACAAAAACAGCAAACCATAAGACAGAAGCCGTCAAAAAGTAGCTAATCTGGTCAGAAGTTGCTGGGTGTAGGCCGTAAGCCCCTTTCTGTTTTAAACGGTATTCTACTATGCGTCCTACCTTTGAGCAGTCTGGATAACTGATCTCAATGTTTGGACTTGCTCCAGGAGCAGATAGATCGTTTCATCAAATCTCAAGAAGACCTCATCACCAAGTGAATCATAGCATTATTTCTTGAGCTGTGTCGTTTCTGTATCTCCACAAGGATTCTCACCCTTACTGCTTATGCAGTTTCCTGATCCAGAACGAGAGGGGACTTTCCTCAGCGATATCCGCCGTCAACCGTCCACCTACGCCCAGCATAAGTATGGTAAGATATTTTGCTTATAAATGTTTGTAAAAAGAGAGAAGGAGTTAGGTTGGAAAAGAAGAAATAGATTCTTTTTCATCAACAATTTCATATTCAAAATAAATTCTTGTTTTAAACCAGGTTTCTACGTTTTTTGGAATATCAACAGTAAGAGTAACCTTCTTTTTCATTCCTGGATCTAAAGAGGAAATTGTCTCACTTTCTGAATTTGCCGTTAACCCACTAATTTTATAAAAACCGCCTATAACATTAACATTTTCAGCAGTCTCAATGCCAAGGTTTTCTACAATCAATACAACCTTTACAAAGTCGCCCATTTCTGTATTGGTATAAATAGTCAGACTGTCACCCTTCCAATTATGACTAAGCAAAGATCTAGATGAGATAGGATAAACCGTTACATCTGAACTAGATCCTACATATTCACTTGGTATAAAACCACAAGGCTTTCCTCCAGTTGTTGTCTCTAAAAAATAGTAATTATCTATAAAATAATCATAATTAGGAATGGCACTTTCATTTAAGTGTACTCCAACAGCCATGTGGTTAGGTAATCTAAGTAAGGCAACATCATAACCTAAATTATATAGAAGTGAAGCAGTGAGAATCGCTTTATCCTCACAATCTCCTTTACCATAAAACAATGTCTCCACAGGATAACGCGGATATTCAAAAGAGCTGTTTGTATCGCTATCACTTTCATATTTTAGACTTTTTTGTACAAAAGATGCCACATAATTTATTATTTCAACATCACTGCTACTTGAAAATCCAAACATAATGATGTCGAGAAGAATATCAATGTATTGATTATCATATGGATCGAAGACATAAAGCCCATAGTCTTCATTGCTGATTCTATCAAGACTTGTGTAGTAGTCATATAGATATTCAGGTTTAGGAATATTAAACCGGTGATTACCATTATATTGCCAACTAAATGTTTTGATAGGAACGTTATTTTCACTATTAACTGAAAAAGAGCCAGTAGCTAGTGTAATTTCACTTATATCTATTATTTCAACAGTAAATGTACTACCATCAGACGGTTTAGTCTCACTGTAAACAAAGCAATCAATATATTCGCTATCACCTGGCATAACGACACTTGGTAATATATGTCCAGTGATTTCCTCAGAATCCATTGTTACTTTTACATCGTAAGGATACACCAGAGTATCACCGCTATTTTCCACCCGCATTCTTAATCCTAATAATGACTTGTCCCCTAACCCTATATCACGTTCCCACCATTTCTGTTCACAAGAAGTAATGGATAGAGCTGGACCTAAAAACAAAAATGATTCTGAATATATTTCTTTATTATCGTTGTCGTATACTCTCAATTTATATAGACCAGGTGTAGCAGTATTTCTTGATTCAGCTAGATGAAGAATTGCATTGTGACTCCCTTTAAAGAAAAAGTCGGAATCAAGTAATAAAGAGTCAGGTCCAATAAGTTTTACAGTTACGGTACCCGAGCAAGAAAACGTGATATTCAAACCGGCAAAACCTTCATCGTCATATATGCTCCAAGAACTCGATGAAAAGCTGGTACCACCAAATAATTCATCAAATATACACCCTGAAAATGAACAAAGTAAAACTGTTATTGTTACTACCCAAAGAATAATCTTTTTAGTTAGAGGCATGCAAATTATAAAACAACTTTCCTCTTTTCAAGTTTTTCCTTAATTACATTACCTAGTCTTTCCATACCTTCTTTGATTTGATCATTAGATGAATAAGAAAAATTTAATCTCATAGATCTTTCGCCACCACCATCAACATGAAAAGCCTTACCATGAACATATGCTACTTTCTGTTTTATTGCATCTAAAAACATGGTTTCAGTATCTATGCCATCTGGTAGAGTTGGCCAAGCAAACATTCCACCCTTAGGTTTATAGCAAACATAGCCTTCTGGGAAATACTTCTCCATGGTATCCATCATAAGATCCCGTTTAGGTTTATACATTTCACAAAGTTTCATAATATGTAAATCCAAAGAACCACGTCTAATAAATTCACTTACGATAAACTGGGTAAATGTATTAGTACAAAGATCAAGGGCCTGCTTGCACACAATCATTTTTCTAGTAAGTTCATCTGAAGCTATAGTCCACGCAAGTCTAAAACCAGGAGCAAGAATCTTTGAAAAAGTTGACATAAAAATAACTCGACCTTCATCATCAAAAGTCTTTATTGGTTTAACCGGCGAAGAATCATAAGTAAGTTTCATATAGGGATCATCTTCAACAATAATTAGATCATAATTATTTGCAATGTCTATTAGCTTTTTTCTGCGGGATTCAGGCATCACAACTCCTGCAGGATTCTGAAATGTTGGTACAACATAGATAAACTTTGGAACACCACCTTCCTTGATTAATTTTTTAATTTCCTCCTCTAAAATATCCATCCTCATACCATCTTTATCTACAGGAATACCAGACAAATTGCTCTCATAGCTTCTAAAAGCATTTATTCCTCCTAAATAAGTTGGAAGTCCAACAATTGCGGTATCCCCTGGGTTAAGGAACATTTTGCCAACTGTATCCAATGCCTGCTGAGATCCACTAGTAATTATAATATTATCAGCAGTTGTTTCTATACCATCCTTACAAGCTCTTTCTGCAACGATTTCTCGAAGTTCTTCAAGACCTTGAGTGGTTCCATATTGAAGAGCGACTTTTCCTTTGTTTTTCATAACAAAATCTATGACGCTCTCTAATTCATCAACTGGAAAAGAGTTTGGATTCGGCAAGCCACCAGCAAATGAAATAATCTCAGGGTCCTGGGTAAGTTTAAGTAATTCTCTGATAACGGATTTTCTCATTTTTCCGGCTCTATCTGAGTATAATCTGTTAATATCAACCATAAAAGTTCTCCAGCCCTCAGAATAAAATATTGTTTTATATGTATTTCGTAAAAAAATTGAAATATTAGTAAATCTATAGAGGAGCGTTATTTTTCTTTTACTTTAGAAAACAACGGTTCTAGGTGTTCGTCAAAGGCAGGCATTGTTTCCAAAGTGTCTCTGCAGATATTGAACCGATGAATAATATGCAATGCTAATTCTTCATCTGAAGACATTGTTCCTTTTTTACCAGTAAACATCTTACTAATATTTTCATCAAAATCTAATGGTTCGTCACCCATATTCTCATTAACTATACTAAGAAAGCTACATATAAGTCTTTGTATCATAACAGTAATCCAGAAGGTAGCTATAAAAGAAGTAGAAATTGCACAATTTGAAGACGAGTGATAAACACGTTCTCCTTATGATGGTCATCGTAATTTTGTAGAAACGGTCAATAAAATCTTACACTCCAAATTACTGCATAAAAAAAACAATTAAACAGTAGAAAAAAAGGTTTATAGAAGTGACTCTCTGAAGCGAAATAAGCGTACTACAAGGCTCCAGTTATTTGAATTAGCAATAATAATACAATTATAACTGAGATAAAACAAACACTCACTATGTCCTCTTTTTGTTTCTTGTTGATATGCATCCCTTCCTAGATTAAATATAGAAAAAAGCCTTATGTATCTTTTTTGTAGGTGAGTATGCAGATGCATATGTAGGTTAATTGTAAGTCTAATTAAGACTAGAAAGATTTATTAGTAAAATCAAAGCTTCACCTCAGATTGTTATATAGAGAGGTATACCATGGAAGCAATTATGCTAGCAGGAGGATTTGGCACCCGTCTTAGACCATTAACATATACTAGAGCAAAGTCATTATTGCCAATACTAAATAAACCTATGATAGTTCACCTTATAGAAACTCTTCCAGATGAAGTAAACAAGGTAATCCTTGCAGTAAATTATAGAAATGATCAAATTGAAAAATATTTCAAGGAACATGATTGTGGTAAGGAAATCATTGTTAATGATGAATCAAAACCTCTTGGTACAGGAGGAGCTGTTAAATTTGCTGAAAAACACATTTCAGAGCGTTTTCTTGTTTTAAATAGTGATGTAATATGCTCGCTAAATCTTAGTGATATGATAAAGTTTCATATTAAAAACCAAAGCATGTCTACAATTTCACTTTGGCCTGTAGAAAATGTTTCTGAGTTTGGCGTTGCAGATGTAAAAGAAAATGGAAATATCGTAGACTTTGTAGAAAAACCTAAAGCAGAGGATGCGCCATCTGAATTTATAAATGCAGGAGCTTACTGTTTAGAACCAGATATTTTAGACTATATAGATACTGGCCGTCTAATTTCAATGGAGAAAGAAATATTTCCTCAGATAATCAAAGATACGGGACGGTTTTATGGCTTTAAATTTGAAGGTTATTGGATGGATATAGGTAGGATAACAAGCTATATTGAAGCGCATAAATTTCTAATGCAAAAGAAAAAAATAGATATTTGTAAAGGGGATAATTGTGAGATATATGGGATATTGAAGGAATCTTGTATCGGAAATAATGTTTATATTGGAAAAGGCTCGAAGCTTAATTCAACTATTGTTTATGATAATGTAGTAATTAATGATAATGTTAATTTAACAGGCTGTGTAGTTGGTGAAAATTGTAAAATTGGAAGTTTTTCAGATCTTAAAAATTCAGTTTTAGGTGATAATGAAATTGCAGAAGAAGAAACAATATTGGATAACAAAGTTATTTGGTCTCAACCTATTCCAAAAGGATATCCTGATAAACAGATTGGTAATGTAATAGAGGAATAATAGATTTGAAAAAAACAATAAAGAAAACCTATTTATTATAAGTTTAGTTAACGCATCTCACTAATTTAATGGTGGTTTGGTATGACTAAATTATTTGGTACAAATGGTATAAGAGGCGTTGTTAACGAGGATATGAATTGTAATCTCGCGCTTGGCATTGGTATGGCCTGGGGTACAAATCTTAAAAAGACTATTGATAGACCAAAGGTCGCAATTGGAACTGATGCCAGACTTTCGAATCATATGCTTAAAAACGCAATTTCTGCTGGACTTATTGCTACTGGTTGTGATGTTGTTGATGTTGGGCTTGTTCCAACGCCTACTCTTCAATACGCAGTTAAAGAAAAAAACTTTGATTCAGGTGTTATAATCACTGCGTCACATAATCCACCTCAGTTTAATGGTATCAAAGGGGTAGCAAGTGATGGAACAGAGTTTTCAAAAGATGTTGAAGAAGAAATAGAAAAAATCTATTTTGAAGAAAGCTTTTCGCTTGCTGATTGGAAGGATGTTGGAAATCTCTCAATTTGGGATGGTGCTATTGATCTCTACCTCGATGGGATTCTAAATGCTGTGGATGTTGATTTGATAAAAGAAAAACAGTTTCATGTTGTTCTTGATTGTGGAAATGGTGCCGGAAGTTTGGTTGCACCGATTCTTCTTAAAAAACTAGGGTGTAAAATTACAGAGCTATATTGCGAACTAGATGGAACATTCCCAGGGCATAATTCAGAGCCTCTTCCAGAAAATCTTGGCGATTTGATTAAAAAAGTTCCTGAAATGAAAGCTGATCTTGGTGTAGCACAAGATGGCGATGCAGATCGTGCAATATTTATTGATGAAAAGGGTAAATATATTTGGGGTGATAAAACTCTAGCACTTGGTGCAAAATATGCAACAATAGAAAATGGTGGAATAGCAGTTACTCCAGTTACAACCTCTAGTTGTTTTGATGATGTAGTAAAAGAAAATAATGGTAAGGTGATTCATACTGCAGTTGGTTCACCAATTGTTGCACGTGTCATGATAGAAAAAAACTCTGTTTTTGGAGGAGAGGAAAATGGTGGTCTTATCTTTCCTGAAATGCAATATTGTCGTGACTCAGCAATGTCAATTGCAAAAATTTTAGAAATCATGGCAAAGGAAAACAAAAAATTGTCAGAGCTAATAGATGAGATACCAAACTATGAGGTATTTAAAATAAAAATGCTTTGCCCACATGACAAGAAAGAATTAGTAATGAAGACTATAGCAGAACAAACAAAAGATGACAACAGTGTTATAGAAGTAGACGAGACTGATGGTGTTAAGCTTTATGTTAAGGGTGGATGGGTGCTTATGAGACCATCTGGAACAGAACCGATATTCAGAGTATACTCTGAATCAAAAGATAAAAATAGAGCAGAAGAACTTGCATTGAAATATAAAAAATTGGCCGAGGACATAATTAAAAACCTTAGTTAAATAGTTGATTTTAACATTGGTGCCAATTCAATTCCATTTTCAGAGGACATATCGAGAACATGTTTTGATCGGCCATGGGCTGTACCCCGCATTTTTACTACCTGAAGTGTCCGTATCAGATCTCCTTTTCGTTCAATATCTCCTAGAAATAAAATTCCATCTGCAATAAACTCTTCTATTTCATATATAGAATATTGAAAAGTTCTTGGAGGAATTTCTGAAGTTAAAAAAGTTGTACACATCATAGCGGTAAGAGACGACCCAAGCTTAAAAATAAAATCTCTAATCATCTCTTGAGTTTGCAATCTGTAACATAATGATGTTATTGAATCAATTACCAAACGTTTAGCGTCAAGTTCCTTTGCAATATCTCTAATCACTTCAAAAAGAATGTTAGCTTCCTCAAGATTATATCTTTCAGGGCTCAAACCTAGACGATCACTAATGCTCCATATATCAATAATGCTGAGTTCACCTGATTTTATAAGCCTTTCATCAAAGAAATCATAATTGCTCAGATACTTCTTCAATTTAGATACTGTCTCAGTTGCAGTAAAAAACACTCCGTTTTCACCAAGTTTAATTCCATTGATTAAAAATTGCATACTTAAAGTAGTTTTACCTACTCCACTCCCGCCAGCTATAAGAACAGTGCTTCCAAGTGGGATTCCGCCGTTAAGCTCTTTATCTATTACTTCAATTCCTGTTTCACATCGAGGTCTTTTGACCATGATTTCTCTCCCACTTACCTAAATATGAAATAGCGCATCTATATAAAATCATTTTTCTTTCCGTGGTGTAAAAGAAATACATTAATAATACTTGTTTGATTAGTGGGATAAAAAACCATCTAATAGAGGAATATAATGACAAAGGAAGAAGAGTTAGCCAAATACATGGCGCTTATCGAACAATACAAAGAGCAGATAAATTCACTTGAGATGCAATCTCAATATTTACAAGCTGCAATTGCTGATTATAATAAAGCAAAAATAACATTAGAGCAATTAAATAATGCAGATACAGGGTCTGAGATATTGCTTCCAATTGGTGGAAGTACTTTTATTGATACTACTGCAAAAAATACATCTAAAGTACTTTTTGATATTGGAGGCGGCATAGTAATTGAAAAAACATCAGAAGATGCAATTAAGAAAATTGACTGCAGGATAGAAGACTTGCAAAAAACTCAAGAAAAACTATTAACAATGATGCAAAATTTGCAAAATGAGGCAACTGAAGTTTCTTCAAAGGCTCAAAAATTTTACGAAGAACAACAAAAATAATTTTAGGAATAGAATATGTTTAAATTTTTAAGAAAGAAACTGAAAAAATTTGAAAATCAACTTGAAGCTGAGTTAGATGCAGAGTTAGAAAAAGAAATAAAATCAGAACCGGTAGAACCTAAACCAGAACCGGCACCACCAACTCCTCCAGCTGAAGAAAGACCAATAGAAAAGAAAAAAATCATTGAGAAACCTGTAGAAAAACCAAAAGAGTTACCAAAACCAGTTGAAAAACCTCCTAAAAAGAAAATTCCTGAAATCAAAGTAGAAAAGCCAAAAGAAGTAAAGAAACCTGTTGAACCAATAAAGAAAGAAATTCCTGTAGAAAAACCAATAAAACCCATCGATGAAAAAATTGATAAACTTATTAAAAAAGTTGAAAAACCTGAAGAAAAAGAGAGAAAAAAAAGGATAGAACAAGACAAACAAAAAAGAGAAGAAGAAATCGATAAACAAATCGAAAAAACTATTGAAACAGAATTAGAACATACCCTTCGAGCAAAAAGAAGTATAGAAGAAGTTGTAAAAGTAGAAAAAAAACCATCTCGTGGAATAAATGAGGAGAAACTTGATGATCTGTTATGGGATCTTGAAGTTGGTCTTCTTGAGTCTGATGTAGCTTATTCTGTTATTGAGTCAATAAAAAAGGATATAAAAGAGGAACTTAGACATGTGTCATTTGAACGAGGGAAAATCAGTGAGCTTGTTGAAAATGTACTTAAAAATGCTATCACTCATGTTTTGAAATCAAATGAATTAGATTTTAATGATTTTATTGAGAAAAATAAGAAACCTGTTGTGATAATGTTTGTAGGTGTCAATGGTAGTGGTAAGACTCTGACTATTGCAAAGATTGCAACCTTACTTAAGAAACATGGGAAGTCAAGTGTGATGGCTGCGGGTGATACCTTTCGTGCCGGTGCTATTGAACAGCTGAGTATACATGCAGATACGATCGGTGTAAAAATCATCAAACATAGCTCTGGTGCCGATCCAGCTGCTGTAGCTTATGACGCAATTGATCATGCTAAAGCAAAACATAAGGATGTTGTTTTGCTTGATACCGCTGGTAGAATTCAAACTAATATCAATCTTATGGATGAAATGGCTAAGATTAAACGTGTGGCAAAACCAGATTTGATTATTTTTGTTGGTGATGCTTTATCAGGTAATGATGTCGTGGAACAAGCAAAGCGTTTTAATGAGGTTGTTGGAATTGATGGAGTCATATTAACAAAAGTTGATACAGACGCAAAAGGTGGTAGTGCATTATCTGTTGCTTATACTATTGGAAAACCTTTGCTGTTTGTTGGTACCGGCCAGGGTTATGAGGATCAGATTACTTTTGAACCAGAGTGGATGATAGGAAATATTTTTGGAAAGTAAAATAAAGAAATTTTCTGGGCCAATTTTTTACATAAAAATTCGACTAATCATATTTTGGGTAATTACTGTAAAGATAGTGGGTAAGGTTTGTACAACAACCCCTTTTAAAGGTGAGATATAAAACAAGATTTGAGGACTGATAGAAAATGATGATCGTAGGTCAAATTTCATCCCCTGAAGAAGCAAAAGAAATGGAATTTATTGCAAAAATGCTTGTTGTTGGAAACAGAGCAAGAATACTTGCAGAAAAAATAAAAAAAGAGATGTAAAACATGAAAAAAGCAAAAAAAGAAAAAGTGGATTTAAAAAATAAAAAAACAATTCCAAGTGAAATACCAATAATTTGGGTCAATATCTAGTTTAAATTATTTTTAATCATTCCATATAGGGTCTTCCCAAGGCTCATCATATCTTTTTGAAAAAGCTGGTATTACTTTAGATAAATCTGTAACCGTGATAATTCCCATTATTTTATTATTTTTTACAACTGGTAGTTTCTTGATTTTATGCTTTAACATAATATCTGCTGCTTTTTCTACTCTATCCAATGCATGAATTGTTTTAATATCCGAAGACATTATCTCAGACACTCTCGTATTTTCAGGATCCTTATGCATGCATATTGCTCTTTCAATGAAGTCTCGTTCTGTTACAATTCCAACGCAATCCCCCTCATTATCTACAACAAGTAAACAACCTACTTTTTTATCTCTATATTTTATACATGCATTAAAAACTGTATCATTTGCTTTTATTGAAATTACATTTTTAACCATTATTTCTTTAACTATCATCTTTTTATCAAGTCTCTAGTTATTTTTTTAGGCGTATATCCGACAATACTATATGTTTTATCCGTTATATTCTTATCTCAGTTTTACATAGCATACAAATGTGAAAATCAAATCAAGAAATGAAATTTTAAACGATGTTATCAAAGATGGGGAAAAATATCCTGAAAACTGGAAAGCAGTTTTTGGAAAGGATAACAAGAGTTTTTCAAATGACTATTACATCTTCAATCCAAACACAGGGATATATTTTTTAAAAGAATATCAAAAAAATCCTTTTGAAATAAAAGGAGTCGGAGGAAAAATTGCAAGACAGGTCGATGAGGATATAGAAGCAAAAGTATCAAAATATGCTGGTGATTTTGGAATAATCCAAGGAGATTATCGTAAAGTATTAAAGAATTTGGAAAAAGGTGTGAAACCTCAAAAAATATTGGACGCGGCAATTAAAGGAAAAAAAGATCTAGGCATTAGTTTGCCAGTTAGAGGCCATGCATCTTCATCTAAAGATGTTTTTGATGACATTCATAATACTCTTTCTACAAAACAGAAAAAACTAGATTTAAAATTTGAAAAAATGGCAACAGAAGATGGGCTCTATAGCTCTTATGACTAGATAATTATGATAGGTATTGTTTTATTTTACCTGTGGCATTTTTTCTTTTTTCTTGTATGTCTGTAAGAAGTTTTTCTATAAGCTCTGAGGCATATTTTTTACACTGACCACACATTTTTTCGCCTTTTTTACAGGATGTGTAGATATCTTGTAGTTCTTTATCATCTTCTATTAAGTGATACAGAAAAAGTTCGTAAACAACACATTCATCTGGTTTTCCACCATATTTTTTTTGTTCTTCAAGAGTTACCGCACCTCCTGTTTTTGAAGTCATTATTTTCTTTGTAGCATCTTTTGGAGAATCTGTGAGAAAAATTGCGCTTTCTGGTTTTGAAGATGACATTTTTTCACCTGTAAGCCCAGTAATAAATCTATGAAATGTAGCTGATGGCTGGAAGAAACCATATCCTCCAAGTTTTGTTTCTGTTCTTGCCAATTTTTCGTCTATTTTTTGGATATCTTCTTCTACTGCGTCTTCTATATAAATTGCTTTGTAATCTGTGATTCGTTTTAATTTGTTAAAACTAAGAGAATTTAGGATTTTTTCTGCGTTATCAAGTAACTTACTAACGTTTTCATCAATTTTTACAAAAACTCCTATTTTGTTATCCTTAGTCACAATCACATTGTAAAGCCGATGGGCTTGAGCGACATCTCTACTAAGTCTAATATGGGGATCCTGATCAACTCCTACCGGAACCAGTGTAGGTCTGTTTCCGCCATATTTTTCGAGTTGAACATGAAGGATATCTCCAGTTTGAATTAATGGTGAAAAAACATGTGCCATATTGCATGAGCCATCAAATCCATATGTAGCCTGCATTTGTGACCAGTTAATTTTTTTACCGAGAATATATGCAAGATCCTTTACATCCTCATTTTTAGATTGGAAATAAATCCGACATTTTTCTGGTTTTAAACCCAGTGCAATATAGCTTGGAATGTACTCGTTTAATGCAAAATCTTTTGTTTGTTCTAAAGTGTAGCCTCTGGTTGCAAAGGCTTCAATATCTGCAACAGCTATGTTTATGTCTGCTCCTATACTTTGATAGTAGATTACCTCATCAATAACCATTTTATGGCCTAGATGCATTTTACCAGAGGGCATTAATCCCGTTAGTATTGCCCATGGTTTCTTTTTAGTAACCGAATCTTGTATGAGTTGAAAGCCTCTATGTCCAAATATTACACCTCTTCTAAGGAGTTTATGAGGATGTGGTAGATTTTTCCAGGACTCATCTGAAAAATCTTCTATCCCAAATTCATCACGAAGTCTTGAATAATCTTGATATGTTGTTGAGCTCCATGGGTCTATCTTCATTGTAATCAAGTATCGTAAAACAAGCAGCATTTCAAAAACTTACCGTTCTTTTCATCAAATGACGGTTATTTTTTTACGCTGAGGGGGAGATTCGAACTCCCGCTCCCCAGATGGAGAACCGGCTCTCAAGGCCGGCGCGTTAGGCCGAACTTTGCTACCTCAGCAGGATTAGGGTTTAGACTGTAAAAGCAAAACAAGATAAAAAGAGTTTTTGATATTTTTATGATCTTAAAACAATTTCAATATTTACTCCATCCGGAACTTGAATCCTCATAAGCTGACGGAGTGCTCTATCACTAGCGTCAAGATCAATAAGTCTTTTATGTATTCTCATCTCCCAACGATCCCATGTTTCTGTACCCTCACCATCAGGAGATTTTCTACAAGGGACCTTAAGATGTTTGGTAGGAAGCGGTATTGGACCACTCATGTCAACACCAGTTCTTTCAGCAATCATTCTAATTTGGTTACAAACCTCATCGAGTTTGTATGCATCAGTGCTTACCAACGATATCCGTGCTTTTTGCGCCATTTGGAGTTGCTCCAAAATTTTTCAATTAAGTTAAAATTAAAAGAAAAAAAGAGGAAGTCTATTTGGCCTCTTCTACATCTAAACAAATACCTGCAGCAACAGTTTGCCCCATGTCACGAATGGCAAATCTTCCAAGCTGTGGAATTTTCTTGGATGATTCAATAACCATTGGACGTGTAGGAATAATCTTAACAATTGCTGCATCACCTGTTTTTATGAAATCAGGGTTTTCTTCTTTAACTGCTCCTGTTTTCGGATCAAGTTTTTTCTGTATTTCTTCAAATCTACATGCAACCTGTGCAGTATAACAATGGAAAACAGGTGTGTAACCCTTAGTAATAACCGATGGGTGATTTAGCACCATTATCTGAGCTATAAATGCTTTAGCAACAGTTGGTGGGTCAGTTGTTGGCCCTGCAACATCTCCTCTCCGGATTTCGTTTTTGGATACTCCTCTAAGGTTTACCCCAACGTTGTCACCAGGAATTGCTTGACTTAATTGTTCGTGGTGCATTTCAATGGTTTTTGCTTCACCAATGGCACCACCAGGTTTCATACTTGGTTTAAAGATAAGTTGCATACCAGGTTTCATAACCCCAGTTTCAATTTTTCCAACAGGAACTGTACCAACACCCTTGATTGTGTATACATCCTGAACTGGCCATCTAAGTGGCAAGTTAGTTGGTTTATCTTGTACGGTAAAGTTATCAATTGCCTTTAGAATTGTTTCTCCACTCCACCAGTCAAGTTTGCCTTTTTCTTTTACGTTGTCTCCTGCAAATGCCGAAACAGGAATATACTGGATTTGTTCATCTTTGTAACCAACGCTTTTTGCCAGTTTATCAACTTCAGCTTTAACAGCCTCAAATCTAGCTTTATCGTATGGTGGTTTAGTGTCGTCAAGCTTGTTAATTGCAACAATCATCTGTTTAACTCCAAGAGTTCGTGCAAGAAACATATGCTCTTTCGTTTGAGCCATAATACCATCTGGAGCTGCTACAACAAGAACTGCAGCGTCTGCTTGAGATGTTCCCGTAATCATATTTTTAACAAAGTCTCTGTGACCTGGAGCATCAATAATAGTGATATAGAATTTATCAGTATCAAATCGTTTGTGAGCTACATCAATTGTTACTCCTCTTTCTCGCTCTTCTTTTAAATTATCAAATATCCAGGCAAGAGCAAAACTTTCTTTTCCTTTTGCTTTTGCTTCTTCTTTATATTTATCGACCATGTGTTGTGGAAACTGTCCAGTTTGAAGCAATATTTGCCCAACTAATGTTGATTTCCCGTGATCGACATGACCAATAATTACGAGATTCAAATGTGGTTTATCTGCCATAGTATTTTACCTCCTTTTAAGACAAATTCAACTTTGCCATATAGGTTTTTTCATATATACAAGTTTTTAAAGTTTGATAGCGTATTATCTTCCTATTTATAAGGTTTATCCACAGCGCCCTCCCTTAAATTAAGTATTATTTGGCAAGGGAGGTTGACCTAATAAATTATAATTATTCAGGGTGTAAGAATAAAATTTGTATAAAAAAAACAGAGTTTATAAACTATTACTTGTTTTTGAAAAAACATAGACGATTATGGGGGAAAAAAATAATGAAAAAAATTTGTCAGAATTGTGGATATGAAAACGCTAGAAAAGACAAGTTTTGTACAAAATGCGGTACACAACTACCAGACATAAAAGATGAAAGTAAAACACAAATTGAGCCTCTAGCACAACAAATAAGTGATTATCAAGCACCTGCACCTCAGCCTAAACCGCATAAAGAGAAAAAACCATCTCAGATACCAGGCCCCTCAAATAAAATGGTTTTAGGTTTAGCTATAGTTGCAATAATTCTTTCAATAGCAGCAATTTCATCAGCATTTCTTGTAAATCCTTCAGCACTTGCTGCTAGTTGTGTTGGTACATCTGAATTAGCAGGCAATTCAGTAACAGGCAGTAAAGTTTCAGATGGCACACTTACTGATGCTGACATTAGTAATAACGGCATTTCAAAAATCGCAAATAATGCCATTACAAGTAACCATATCCTAAATAGTTCTATTATGTTAATAGATCTAAGTAATAACGTAATAGACTCAATTACAGGATTAAATGTAATTGCTAATAATTCAATTACTGGTACAAAAATTGCTAATGCAACAATTACTAGTGCTGATATGGCAGATGAGTCAATAACTAGTGCAAAAATTGTAAATGGAACTATATTATCTGTTGATATAGCAGATGGTACGATTACTAGTGGAAAAATTCTTGATGATACTATTACATACTCTGATATTGGTGTAGGCGCTGTAAGATCTAGTGAGATTGCTACAGATGCTGTTAATGAAGATGAAATCGCTGCGGGTGCTGTTGATACTGGTGAACTTGCTAATGACGCGGTAACTTTTGATAAAATGGAGATTAAAATCAGATATGGACAGGCTACAGGTGTACACAATGGTAGTTCTATTACTCATAATTTAGGTATGACGCCGACTTCTGTAGTTGTAACTCCTGAATATGACTCTTCTTTTGGTTCTGGAAATGCTACAATACATGCCAATATTATTTCAATTGGCTCAACTAGTTTTAGCGTTGCCTTATGGGTTGAATATGAGGGCGATGCTGGATCGTTAACTCCAGTTACTCTAGGAAATCCTGTGGATATTTATTGGATTGCAATTGGTTAATAGATTTAACTTCAATAGAAAAAACAGGTTTTATTATAAAATCAAATACAGGCTTTATGACGTGATTTATTAGAGTGTATCTGAATGTGAAATAATCTTGGATATTAGACAAAATTTTTAATAAAGAATAAGTGGGCTCGGAGAGATTTGAACTCTCGACCTCCGCCATGTCAAGGCGACGTCATAACCACTAGACCACGAGCCCTATTGCTGGTTAGGAATAGCATTATTGTTTTTGTAATTTACTAAACAAGTTTTTGTGTTTTATTGAATCTACGTATTCATCTACATATTTACGTACAAAAAATGTAAATAAAGTATGCCTCAATTATTAACTTTCCAATAAATGGAAAGGGATGCATTAATGAAAAATAATAGCCTTACATCAGAAACACGCAGTTTTTTTAGGAATTTTAAACGAGAAGAAGATATTGATGAATTAACGTTTCATCAATGGAAAACAGAATTGCAAAAGGATCTTCCCGAATTCTGGGAATCAATGAGTCAAAAGTATAGTAAGTAGTTATTACAGTATTAAACCTTAAATACTAAACAGCTTATTTGGCCAGCTTATGGAATATAAATCTCCAAAATTGACTGTAGATGGTGCTATTTTTAAAGACGGAAAGATGCTTTTTATAAAACGAAAAAATGAGCCTTTTAAAGGAAAGTGGGCACTCCCCGGAGGTTTTGTAGAATATGGGGAAAAAGTTGAAAATGCAATAGTTAGAGAAATTAATGAGGAAACAGGCCTTAAAACTAAAATTCGTGACATTGTTGGAGTTTATTCCGATCCAAATAGAGATCCAAGAGGACATGTTATTACAATAGTCTATTTATTAGAAATTCAGGATGGAGAGTTAAAAAGTGGAGATGATGCAATTGATGCAAAGTTTTTTGATTTGAAAGATTTACCTGAATTGTCGTTTGATCATGATATTATTGTAAAAGATATTATTAGGAGAATTGATTAGAATGTTTTGTTCGAAATGTAAAGCGTTGATGTATCCTGTGGATGATTCTTTTGTTTGTAAAAAATGTGGTTTTAAGAAAAAGAAATCTGGTAGCAATGTAGTTGTAACAAAACAGGAAAAAAAAGAAGTAACAATTATTGAAAATAAAGAAATTACAAATATCCTTCCAAAAACCAGAATCAAATGTCCTAAATGTGAGAATAATGAAGCATTTTGGATTTTAAGACAAATGAGAGGTAGTGACGAGCCTGAAAGTAGGTTTTACACTTGTACAAAATGTAGCCATAAATGGAGAGAAGATTAGAAAGATTTATATATCCGATATATTAATATATTTATTGTAATATATCCTTAGATAAATCCATGGGGGAATTAAAATTGTATAAATTAGAGAAAAAATTAATTGCAGCATTCATTATTTTAACATTTATATTGCTTGCTGCAACATCATCATCTGCAATATCTGTTGAAAAACAAAAGTTGAATGTTGAAGAGTCTGTTGAAAATCCGAAAATTTCAACTGAAACTGTTATTGTGTATAGATGTGGACTTGATGGATCTATTACCCCTGTTGAGCTAAATCTTGAGTTAGATGAAAATCAGGATATTGGAGATGCAATTGTTGCACAATGTAATGAGCTCCTTGAAAATGATGAAGAGATCCAAAATCTTATGCAAAAATCAAATATTTCCTTTGGGTTATTTACTAGAATTTATTCAAAGGGAAGAGGTTTCCATTACAAAACAATGCTTATAGAAAAAATTGGTCTTAGATATCTATTATGGAAACTCCAGTTACCACGTATTGCATCACTTTTAGCAAAACCTTTGATTTTTTGTATGTATGGAAAAGATTTAACAGCAAGAACAGTTTTAAAACCGCTGCTAAGGACAAATACAACTGAAAAAGTTATGGAGGGCGCTCATATGGTCATTGCACGTAACTTTATTGGTTACACCACTTGGGTTGGGCGTTTTTCAATCACACCATTAAACATTGTTCCAAAAGCATTTAGCGGATATGCACGGTTTGCTTTTTGTATAAAATTGTAATAGATAAAACCGTCAGCATTATAAACACAAAGCGTATTTAATTTTGTAAAGATAATTTCTTTCAAATTGTCAATTGGGGAGGAAAAAAATATGTTTAATGCTAAGGTAAAATCAGAAGTACTAAAAGGTATAATAGATGTAACATCTCCACTTGTAAATGAAGTGAAGCTTAATATTTCACCTAAGGGGATTTCCTTAAGAGCTGTTGATCCAGCTCATGTTGCTATGGTCGATTTAGCAGTTAAAGACAAGGCTTTTGAAGAGTATAAAGCAACTGATATGGAACTTGGAATTGATATGGATAAATTCGGTGGGATAATGCGGCTTTCAAGTAGTGGTGATATGGTATCTCTTGAGTATGATGAGGAGACAAACAGACTTATCGTAAAAATAGGTAATCTTGTCCGTAAGATGGGGCTTATTGATACAGCAGGTATGCCTGATCCAAAGATGCCTAATCTTAGCCTGCCTGCAAAAATAGTTTTAAAAGCATCTGAAATTAGTCAAGGCGTACGCGCATCAGAGGCAGTTTCAGATCATCTAGCTTTAACCGTAAGTAAGGACAATTTCGAGTTGTCTGCCGAGGGTGATACAGATACAGTGAACCTTAAACTTCCAAAAGATTTACTAGTTGAACTTAATGCTACAAGTAAAAGCAGAAGTCTTTTTTCAATTGATTATTTCAGTAACATGATTAAACCTGTAAAAGGTGAAGATCCAATTACGATACAAATTGGTAACGACAATCCAATCAAAGTTGAGTTTGATATCGCCGAGAAAAAAGGACATGTAACTTATCTTCTTGCACCTCGTATTGAGTCTGAATAAAAAACAAATTGAGGTGTAATATATCGTCAAAAATGATAGACGACATAGATATATTGGATTTATTATAAAGCAGTCTTCTGAAGATGAAATTATTAATAAATCTGAAATGATCAATGAACTTAGAAATAAGTGTAGACATATTTTTAACAAGGATTACATGGAAATGGGGCTCTATCTTATTAGATTCGACGGAGACAAGGGGATACTGAAGTGTAATCATGTTGAGAAGGAAAACACGATTAAACTTTTAAAATCGATAAAAAAGATATCATCTAAAAAAGTTGAAATAGAAACACTGGGAACATCAGGGACTATAAAATCTCTTGTTAAAAAACATATGAATAACTAAAAAAGTATTTTTATTAATAAGTATTAGACCCCGAAATTAAAAGTGTATATGGAGTTTGTGCATCAAGTAGTTTTGGTGAAAATACTGTTATGAACGGGATTAATTAGGCAAAATCTTTATAAGTTAACGATTGTTATTATTTTTTTGTGGAGGTAAAATATGAAAAAAATCTTTCCTATATGTATAATTGGGCTGCTGATAATAAGTGGTTTAGGAGCTTTTATATTTCCTAGTGTCGCTGAAAAAGCTGTATTTGATAATAGTCGTGCTACACATACAGTTCTTGGTGAATCTGGAACAGCAACTTGGTGTGGCTTTTGTAAATATGCACATGGAGCATTAAAAGCAATCTATAAAGGAGACTGGCACGATTTCTATTATGTCAGTTTAGTTGATGATAAAAACACACATGCCGCAGATAGAATTGATGAACTTGGTTTATCAGGTTTTCCAACTGTGTTTTGGGATGGTGGTTATGATATCGACGTTGGAGCAGGTAGTATTCCAGGTGCAATGAGTACTTATAACGCTAGTATAATTAATTGTGGAACTAGAACTGTTCCAGATATTGATGTTACAATTAGTGTTAGTTGGCTTGGGGCTGCAACTATGTCTATCACAGTTATAGTTGATAATAATGAAGCAACTGCTTATAATGGATATCTGCGATGTTATGTAACTGAAATTACTTCATCTTTAGGATGGACTGATACAGGAGGTTATCCATATACTTTTCCATTTTTGGAATATGCTTTTGATCAGAGCATTTCAGTCTCTGCTTATGGTAGTTGGTCAGATACAGTTACATGGGATGGCGCTCTATATAATAATGGAATGGGGACAAATTATGGCAGTATAACTGAGGATAACACTTTTATCATTGCTTCAGTTTTTGCATCATCTGGTGGTGATGTTGATGAAACCGCTGGAAAAAGAGTTGGAAATAACAGAGCTCCAAATACACCAAACAGTCCAAATCCATCTAATGGAGCCACAAATGTTAACTTAAACCCAACATTAAGCTGGCAAGGTGGTGATCCTGATTGGTTTGACGATGTCTACTATGACGTATACTTCGAAAAGGGAGATTCAACTCCTGATGTTTTAGTTTCAAATGATCAAACAGGAACTACATTTGATCCTGGAACACTTGATATAGATAGTACATATTACTGGAAAATTGTTTCTGAAGATGAACATGGATTAACAACAAATGGTCCGGTATGGCATTTTGATACACGAGGAAATAGCGCTCCTTTGATCCCAAAAAACCCTAATCCAGATGATGGTGAAGTTGATGTAAATGTTAATGCAAATTTACAATGGTCGGGTGGTGATCCCGATGGTGACACAGTTGTTTATGATGTCTACTTTGAAGAAGGAAACCCTGATCCAAGTGTGTTAGTTTCAAACGATCAAACAAGTACAATATATGATCCTGGAACAATGGACACTTTGACAACATATTATTGGAAAATTGTTTCTGAAGATGAATTTGGGGAAATAACAACTGGACCGGTTTGGAGTTTCACTACAGCAGATGCGGCAAATACTCCACCAAACACACCAACTATAACTGGAGAACAAAATGGAAATGCTGGAACCGAATATGAATACACATTCAACGCTCTAGACCCAGATAATAATGATGTAAAGTATCACATCGATTGGGATGATGGAGATTCTGAAACGACTGATTTTAGTCCTTCAGGTACAGATGTAAAAGTAAAACACACCTGGACTAATCAAGATACTTATATTATCAAGGTCACTGCTGAGGATACAAAAGGATTAACGAGCCCAGAAGGAACACTAACTGTTATTATGCCTAGAAACAAAGCAGTTACAAATACGCTTTTCCAACGGTTTTTACAGCAGTTCCCGAATTCGTTTCCAATACTAAGATACATATTGGGACTATAAATTAAAACATAAAAACCCCCTCTCCCTCTTTTTTTCTATTTATTACTAATTTTTTTAAAAAAAAAATTATTATAAGTAAATAGAATCGCCTAAAATCTGCTATCCCAATCGATGCAGAGCATCGGGGCATTACGCAGATTTTCAAGAC
>JAHWGK010000028.1 GCA_020054495.1 Thermoplasmata archaeon
GTATGATCAAGTTGGCGATAGAATATGAAACCGACAACAGAAAATGAAATTCTAAATAGATATTTTGATCTAGTTATTCAAGAGGGACTATATTCAACTAAAAAACGTTTAAAATTCTATCTCGATTATTTATTCGAAAAAACAAACTTTGATAATAAACAGATGTTAGACATTGGAGCTGGAAGGGGGATGTTTAGTTTTTATGCTGCTTGTAAGGGAGCAAAAATTGTTAGTATTGAACCAGAAGCAGAAGGGTCTACTCCGGATTCAACTAAAAAGTTTAAAAAAATTCAATCTGCTTTAGGGTTAAACGAAGTCATTCAGCTCGAAAAAACTACATTTCAAAACTATAATTCCAGTAATAAAAAGTTTGACATTATCCTACTACATGGTGCCATCAATCACTTAGATGAAACGGCATGTATTAATCTTCAGCATGATAATAATGCAATTGAAAAATACAATAAAATCTTTGAGAAGATTTACAATTTAGCAAATAAAAGAGCGGAATTAATCATTACCGATTGTTCAAAATATAATTTTTTTGCTAAATTAAATATTACAAATCCTTTTGATCCAAATATTGAATGGCATAAACATCAGCCACCTGAATATTGGTCTAAACTTTTATTAGATCCTGGTTTTGTTAATCCAAAGATTAGGTATACTACGCCCCCTATGTTATATTCGATAGGAAAGTTATTGCTAAGTAATAAAATTGCATCATATTTTACTTGGAGTTCTTTTTGTCTGACTATGGAAAAAAAATAGACAATGTGATATAATGAAGAAAATAATCAATAATATTCAATCGAACCATTTCGGCTTTTCTCAAGAGATAATATGTTTTATTAAATTTATTATGGTAGGATGTAAACGATGTATATGACCCAGAAACAAAAAATGATTAATCAAATTATATATGCTGCAAATCGTCTTGGTTTCTCAGATGCATACAGCATCTTTAAGGGCTATTGCGGGTCGCAGGTTGTTATTTTAATGTATCATCGGGTAGAGCCTGATAAAAATGGATGGTTACTTCCACCAATCTCAACTACTGAATTTGAAAGTCAGATGAGATATCTTTCTAAAACACATAAAATTTTACCACTCAATAAACTGGCTGAATACTTACGCGAAGGTAGATATCTTGATAAAAAAGTGGCTGTTGTAACCTTTGATGATGGATATAAGGATAATTACAATAACGCATTCCCCATTTTAAAAAAATACGATGTTCCGGCAACTGTATTTTTGGTAACAGGTCATATTGGCTCTGAAAATCTATTTTGGTTTGACAAGATTAGATATCTAATTTGGAATACAAAATTGAAAAAAATTGAGTTAGATGGTTTTGGAGATTTTTCATTTGATTCCAAGTTTGATAGATTAAATTCAATATTTATGATTTTAGAGAAATTCAAAAAAATACCAAATGAGAAAAAGAATCATCTTGTGGAAGAATTAGTAAATATTTTTGATGTGGATATTCCACGCGGTTTAGGTAAGGATGTAATTTTATCTTGGGATGAAGTCAAAGAGATGAGTGAAAACGGGATTGATTTTGGTGCTCATACAGTTACACATCCAATTTTGACAAGGACTTCATCAGATCAGACGAGATTTGAGATAATGCAATCTAAAAAAGACATTGAAAAAAGACTTGATAAACCAGTTGATACCTTTTGCTACCCAAATGGAACATCCAGCGATTTCAATAAAAATTTAATAGATTTACTTAGAGAGAATGGATTTACATGTGCAGTTACCACAATCCCTGCACTGCGGCCTTCAAAAATGAATTTGTATAAATTAGGAAGACTGCCAACCGCAGGGAGTTATGAGTCGTTTAAGTTCTTTGTATCTGGATGTTACTCTGATGCGAGTAATATACTGAATCACTTTAGGAGGTCAAATGTCCAAAACTAATAGTAAAAATAGACAGAACAGGAAAACGTTTTCTAAAATAAATTTAGATGAAAAAATAGTCTGTGTGGTTGGACTCGGATATGTTGGTTTACCTTTGGTTGAGGTGTTTTCAAAATATTTTAGGGTTATAGGTTTTGATATTAATAAAAAAAAGGTTGAAGAACTGAAAAAAAAGTATAAAAAATTAGAGTTAACCTCGGAATCAAATAAAATCAAATTGGCTGATTACGTGATAATAGCAGTTCCAACTCCTCTTACTAAGTCAAAAGAACCGGATTTATCCTTTGTAAAATCTGCCTCCAGACTTGTTGGTAAGAACCTCAGAAAAGGTGCTATCGTAGTTTTAGAGTCAACGGTTTATCCTGGTGTTACAGAGGAGATTATGGGTCCAATTTTAGAAAAAGAATCTGGTTTGAAGCTTGGTAGTGATTTTAAGATTGGCTATTCCCCAGAGCGGGTTAATCCTGGCGATAAGATTCATACGATAGACAAGATCACCAAGATTGTTTCTGGGATGGATGAAGAGGCAACCAATGAACTGGTTAAGTTGTATAGTAGAATTACTACAGTTTTTAAGGCTCGAGATATCAGAACAGCTGAAGCTGCTAAGGTTATCGAAAATATTCAACGGGATTTGAATATTGCTTTGATGAATGAGTTATCTATAATATTTAATAAAATTGGGTTGAATACAAAGGCTGTTTTAGAGGCAGCTTATACCAAATGGAATTTTAACCGTTATGAACCTGGTTTAGTTGGCGGTCATTGTATACCTGTTGATCCTCATTATTTGGTTTATAAGGCAAAGGAAATAGGTTATCATCCTCAAGTCATTCTTTCGGGTCGTTCGGTTAATGATTACATGTCTAGACATGTTGTGGATATCGCTATTAGGGCTCTAAATGAAACTGGCAAGGTTATAAATGGCTCTAAAATTTTGATAATGGGTTTGACTTTTAAGGAAAATGTTGCAGATATAAGAGAAACACCTGTGAAAGAAATTATCAAATTACTTAGAGAATTCAAATGTGAGATATTCGGCTACGACCCAGTATTAAATAAAGAGCAAATGAAAAATTTTGATTTAAAAGCTGTATATAATTTACATGAGACTAAGGTCGATTGTATAATTATAACAGTTGTACATGATGAGTTCAAGAAAATTCGGTTTGATGAATTCAAAAAAATCATGTATGACAAACCAATTATTATCGATGTTCGAGGGATGTTCCGTCAGGATGCAGAAAAGAACGGTATTATTTATAGAACCCTGTAAAAACGGTGTTGTTAGTGTTAAATAATATATTTGGGAAAAATAAAACTTCTAAATATGCATTATTTGCTAGACGAATCGGATTGGTTGGAGTTGCACAAACTATTGCTAGTTTACAAGGGTTGATTTTACTTCCAATTATGGCAAAAACATTCGGGGCATATGGTTATGGAGTTTGGGCTCAGATTGTGATTACTATTTTACTTGTACAACCATTTATAATGCTTGGTCTGGATTCCGCGATATTAAGATTTCTCTCATCAAAAGGAAAGAAAGAAATTTTTCAAGGAGTTATTACTGTATTATCAGTTGTTCTAATTACTGGACTAGTTGCATCTTTGGCATTGTTTTTATCATCTAATTTTCTAGCGATAACTCTTCTAAGAGACGAATCTGCCGCAGCCATATTTAGAGTTGCTTCTCCTCTTTTAATTTTAGGAGCTCTAAATGGCATTATTTTGGGTTCTTTTAGAGTATTTGCTCAGATAAAAAAATATGCTGTGATATTATTGTTACAAACATTTCTTGAAATTGGCCTAATTTCATTTTTTGTTTTATCAGGATATGGTTTAAAAGGTGCTGTGATATCACTTATAATTACCAGGATTATAACCTTATTTGTCGGACTTTATTTTGTAATTTCTTACGCTGGTTTTTCTCGTCCGGATTTTTCAATTCTTCGACCGTATTTAAGTTATGGTTTGCCGTTGGTTCCAACTGTAATATTTGGATTTATTGTAAGCTCAAGTGATCGCTATGTAATTGGATTTTTTATGGGTGCCGAAAAGGTTGGAATATATTCAGCAGCTTATGGAATCGGCAGTATAATCTTAATGTTTAGCGCTTACATCACGTATATTTTACGCCCTACGGTATACAATTTGTTTGACAAAAAGAAAGATGATGAAGTTAAGATTTATTTGTCATATGCGTTGAAGTACCTTTTGATGTTTTCAATACCCTCTGTTTTCGGGTTATTTATACTAGCTAAACCTCTGTTAACAAATCTAACAACAACAGAGTTTATCTCAGAAGGAGAGTTCATTATTCCTATTGTGGCAATTAGCATTGTGTATCACGCTGTAGCAATGATTTTTGGAATGGTAATATTATTTTATAAGCGATCTAAACTATTTGCCAGTGTTTTTGGTTTTGCTGCTGCATTAAACCTCGGATTGAATATCATATTCGTACCACGTTGGGGGGTAATTGGTGCAGCAATTACTACATTTGTTGCGTATTATATACTTGCAATAATTGTATGGTACATATCTTATAAACAAATGAAATTTGAAATTCAGTTAGGTTTTATTGCTAAGGCTATTATAGCTTCGATTGCCTCAACATTTGTTATTTGGTTATATAAACCAACTGAGCTAATTGAGATTTTTGCATTAATATTAATTAGTGCAATTGTATATTTTTCATTGCTTTTCTTATTAAAGGGCTTTGGAAAAAAAGAATTAGCAATTATCAGAGAAATTATTGGATTTAACAAAACCGATACAAATTAACATATATCAAATAAGCATCTATTAAAAAAACGTAAAGAGAAAATAAATGATAAAAAAAAGTATTATAAAAATTATTTCAAAAAGGAAAGGAACTAACTTTGATTTAGAATATTCCAAAATTAACTCACTAAATGACAAAGCCAAATTATTAGAGTTTCAAGAAAAACATCTTAAAAAGTTGCTTTTACATGCTTATAAAAATGTGCCTTATTATCATCGTATTTTTGATGAAATTGGTTTGATAATTGATGGTAGAGTAAACTTATCCAAATTTAATAAAATACCGATACTAACCAAGGATATAATTAGAAAGCATTACACAGAGCTCCTATCTAAAGATTATACAACAAAAAACTGGTATTACAAGGAATCTGGAGGTTCTACTGGAGAACCTATACGCATTGTTCAGGATGATGTTTATACTCATTGGAGGGATGCTGCAGAGCGTTTCTACTATGTAAACATGCTCAACATTGACGAACTTAGCTGTAAAAAGATAGTTATATGGGGTTCATGGAGTGATTTATTTCAAAGCACCAAAGGTTTAAAAGCAAAAATTTCGAATTTGGTTAAAAATACTAAACTTTTGAATTGTCTGAAAATGACCGAAGATGATATAGAACGTTATATACAGATTATAAACTCGTATAAACCAGATTTGGTAAGGGGCTATAGTAGTTCATTATATGAATTATGCCGGTATGCTGAGAAAAAAAATTTGAAAGTTTATACTCCTAAGATTGTTATTGGTACCGCTGAGACATTAACACCTGAGATGAGGGGAAAAATTGAAACTTTATTTGAAACCAAATTATTCAACTTTTATGGAGCTAGAGAAGTTAGTGGTATTGCTGGAGAATGTAAAGAAGGTTTAATGCATATTTTTTCTTTCTACAATAATATTGAAATTTTAGATGGTGAAAATAAATATGTAAAAGAGGGGGAAGAAGGAAGGGTTATTGTTACAAATCTTCATAATTATTCAATGCCTATAATTAGATTTGAAATAGGTGATATGGCAGTACTTGGTCCAAAGAGGTGTAAGTGTGGTAATTTATTACCTACTTTAGAAAAGGTTACCGGTAGAATAACAGAATGTTTTGTTAAAGAGGATGGAACAACTATTTCGCCAGTATTTTTTATAATTCTTTTTTTGGGAGTTTATGAAAAAAGACTTTTTAAAAAGTTTCAGATAATCCAAGAGGATTACAAAAAAATAAGAATATTAATCGTACCTGAAACCAGTAAAGATATACCTTACAAAAAGGATATTGAAGAAAAGATAAAACTGATGATGGGGAAGGATTGCAAGATTAATTGGGAGTTTGTTGACGAAATTCCTAAAACTAAAAGTGGCAAGTATGTTTATATCAAATCTTTGGTATGGGGGAAGAAATGAAAATATCGATTTTTGTTTCAATGTTCCCTCCAGAAAGACTTGGTGGAACTGAAATTGCAACGTTTAATATTGCAAAATATTTGTCTAAGAAACACGAAGTTCATGTTTTTACAACGTTGGATGAAGGATTACCAAAAGAGAGCTCTGTCGAGGGGTTCTATGTCCATCGAATTCCATGGCCAAAGATAAGATATTTCGGTGGTCTGTTATTCTGGATTAATATGGCTTGGCTTTTGAAAAAAATTAAACCTGATATTATTCACGCTCAAAACATTGGAAACGGTAAGACTATATTTCTTCTAAATAAAATTTTTAGAAAACCTATTGTCATTTGGGCGCGTGGTTCTGATGCGAATTTTTTGTTTATGCATAAAAAAGATTGGGCGTTAAAACAGGCCTTAAAAAATGCAGATGCAGTAATCTCACTTACAGATGATATGGAAAAGAAAATTAGGGAAGTCTGCAATAGAGAAATTTTTGTTATTCCAAATGGAATTGACTTAAATGTATTTGAAGGGTTTTCAAAAGAAGAGCTACGTAAAAAGTTTGGATTAAGTAAAAATGAAAAAACAATCCTTTATGTTGGAACATTACGCCCTATTAAGGGTTTGACGTACTTGATTGAAGCAGTGAAAATTATTAATGATAAAAATATAAAATTATTACTTGTTGGACGTGGTGAGGAAAGAAAACATTTAGAAAAACTTGTTAAAAAATTAAAAATTGAAAATATTGTAACCTTTGTAGGGAGAGTTCCAAACAAGAAGGTCTTTGAATATATGGCTGCATCCGATGTTTTAGTTTTACCAAGTTTATCAGAGGGTTTTCCAAATGTAATCTTGGAAGCAATGGCTTCAGGTCTACCAATTGTCGCAACAAAGGTTGGAGGGATTCCTAAGATTGTTAACAACGAGGTAAACGGGTTTTTGGTCGATCCTAAAAATCCAAAACAGATATGTGAAGCATTGCTCTTGCTTTTCAAAGATAAAAATTTGAGGGAAAAAATATCAAAGAATAATAAGATGGAAGCTAAGAAGTATAGTTGGGAAAGTGCTATAGATAAACTCGATAAGTTATACTTCAAGATAACTGATATTAGTTAGAGGTAGATAATGCGGGACGGTAGATTATGATAAAAAAATATCCTGCAATTGTACTAGGTATGTTCGAACCAGGGTTAGCAGTTGGCCGTAGTCTTGGTAGAAAAAGAATAAAAGTCTTCGGCCTAGATTTTAAAAAAGATGTTGGTTTTTATTCAAAATACATAAGAGCGAGAATTTGCCCTAATCCACTAATTGATGAGCAAAAATTTTTAGATTTTTTGATAAAGTTTGCAGATAAGTTTGAACATAAACCAGTATTGTTTATTACATCTGATAATTTTTTAAATTCTATTTCACGCAATAGAAACAAATTGAAAAAGTATTTTTTTATGAATTTACCGGATCATAAGGTTATTGAATCTATCACAGATAAATACGAACAATATCAAGTAGCATTAAGCGGAGATATACCTTTTCCTGCGACTTATTTTCCAAAGAATTTAGAAGAGGTCAATGAGATAAAAGATGAAATAAAATATCCTGCATTTTTAAAAGCCAAGGAAGTTACCAGCTGGCGAAAAGTTATGGGTGGTGGGTTTAAAGGATATGTTTTACAAAACCCAAAGGAGCTTGTTGAAAGATATAATTATGTCTTTGAGAAAGACTTGGAAGCAATAGTTCAGGAGGTAATTCCAGGTTTTGATACGAATCATTTTAAATTTTGTGCATATGTTTCACAAAATGGAGAGTTTTTACTTCAATTCACCCTAAGAAAGATCCGGCAAAATCCAATTCGCTTTGGGGTTGGTTCAGTGGTTGAGAGTGTTGATTATCCAAAGTTAGTGGAAATCGGGAAGAAATATTTTAAAAGTATTAATTATCGAGGCGTTGGTTCAGCAGAGTTCAAACTAGATGAACGGGATGGAAAATTAAAATTAATTGAATTGAATCCTAGATATTGGCAGCAAAATATTTTAGCAGATAAATGTGATATGAACTTCCCCTTGGTGGATTATTTAGAGGCTACACAGCAAAATCCAGAGCCGATTTTTACTTTTAAAACAGGTATCAAATGGATCAATGTCTACCTTGATTTTGGCTCTTTTTTAAGCTACAGGCTTACTGGTGAAATTAGTTTTAAGGAATGGATAACCAGTTTGAAAGGTAAAAAAATTTATTCCATTCTTGCCGGGGATGATTTACTCCCAGTTTGTTATGATCTGAGTTTAAAATTGATTTCAGCGTCTAAATATTTCTCAAAAAAAATGATTTCAAGTTTTTCGCCGAAAACAATTGCAAAGGACAAAAAACTAAGATAAGTTTCTTTATTCCCTGCCTCTTAATACGTAGACGCTTCCAAAATCACAAATTTTGTCAACACCCGGGCCATTCTTATAAGAGAGTAACCTAAGAACTATATCATACCCCTCTTTTGATTTTTCTTTAAAATTTTGTAAATCTTTCAAATAAATTTCTTCATTTATCACAGCCAAAGTAGAATAATCAAAAGAATCACCTATTTTCTCAAGATTTTTCCCTCCATCTCTTGGGTCTATCCCCTGAATGTCATAGATAGCTCCAAACACACCGGCATATCCAAAATATACGTCTGGGAAATTAAATTGTTCTGCAATTATATACTCTTTTTCTGTAGCAATATTATCCTGAAGAGATACTGTACCTGTGTAGAGTTCGGGATCTATAGTATATATATTAAAGATTACAAAAACAATTAAAATTACAATGAGTGCTTTTTTAATTACATCTTTTTTCAAAATAAGTAAAAAGCCGGTTATAGGAATAATTCCAAACATCCATGCAAAAGGTAAAAATCTATCCGGAAACAATAATGAACCCATTATATATAAAGCTAAAAAAGCATAAAACATGCAAAAAAAGAAAAATATCGAAAAAGCTGTGTCTTCAATTTTCTGGTTATTTTTTCTTATAAATAATTTTATTAATAAAATCAAAGAAAAAAACAAATGAAAGAAGAAAAATCCATAATATAAAATATTACCGCGCAGAGTCACAATTGGAGCGTTTAAATGTAGCTGCTGTGCATAAGTTGTTGTAATCTCCTTAAGACCTAGACCTTCATATAGGATGTCTGAGGAATATTCTACAACAAAAACAGCATGGTACGCCCAATAGGCAACTACAGCGACTGCAGTTACTAAAAAGATCATTTTTATGTTTATTATAACTGATAGTCTTTTCTTTAAGTTTATATCTTTCCGGTAAACATACAGAATAAATTTTGATACAATTATGTAAGTACCTAGTAAAACGATAATCATAAATGAAGTAAAATGATGAGCAAATATTATAACTGGGCAAAGAAGCATAGTTAACCAAGTTAAACGATAATCATTTCTCCTCTTAGAAATATATAATAAATAAACAAATAGGATAAGTATAAACAAAGCATAAGTTTCTCTAACGAAAGCTGCTTCAAAGCTAACAAATTGAGGAATAGTACCAAATATTAAACATGAAAACAACGCTATTTTCCTGTGTTTATATATATTGTAAATTAATAAATAGAAAGGCAATACAATAATTGATGATATAAAAGATGGGAGAAATTTTGCAACAAGCATAGGATCTATTTTAGTAACCAAAGATACCGAAGAAGAAAAAATATGAATCATTGGCCATCCATTAACATCTTGGCCTAAAACGAAGTTATTGTTATTCAAAATTGTTTTCATAAGATTATAATCGATATATGAATCATTTCCACGTAACCCATAAAATCCAATCTGAAATACTAGATGTAGGAAAAAGAAAATTATAAAAATTTCAAAAAGAACAAAGATGTTGTTTTTTATAAAGAATATTTGGTAAATAACAATACCAATCATGAGAAGAATGGATAACCAAAATATTATGATATCATATCCATTAAAAAAGTCATATTGTAAATTTAGGAAAAATAGTAGGGCGCTCCAGATGAAGACTAGTATTGAGAGTTTTTTTATAATCCGCTTTTCTAATTTTAACTTGTTAACAAATAAAGAGCGCAATTTTACTATCCTCCATTTACCAAGCTCTCCATTAATCCTTCATATTTTGTAACTATTTTCTTTACATCATGCTCTTTTTCTACATATCTCCTAGAATTGATACCCATTTCTTTTCTTAATTTATCGTTCTTTAATAAAGTTTTAATATCATCTATCATCTGCTCAAAGGTCTTTGAATGTATTCCAAGTTTTTGATTACTAATTATTCCATCTGGGTCAAAGTTAAGAGAAACAACAGGGGTGTAGTTGCCCCACGCTTCAAGAAAAATATTGGGAAAACCTTCGCCTGATGATGTACTTACAAGCAATGAAGATTCTCTATAATATTTATCCATTTCATTGTGTGAAATATACCCTAAAAATTCTACATTATTAATTCCATTTGCAGATTGCTCGATTTTTTTATAAAATTCGTAATCTAACTTAGGACAACCCCCTATCATCCAAAATTTTAACTCAGGAAAAATTTTTGCCAATCTTAAAAACAAGTCTGGTCTTTTTTCTTTTACCAACCGTCCGACCCATAGTATTTTTAAACGTGAAGCATCATTATGTTCAAATTCTTTTTTTGGTAATGGATATAAATTTTTTATTAATTTTCCTTTTTTATTTAACACTTGATTTAGTAGATTTATTTGACGATTGGTTTGACATATTACACAGTCGCAATGTTTTACGCCAAATTTATAAAATATATTTTTTAGATTCTTGATAGAGTTTATTTTAAGGTTACCGCTAACACCAATTTCAGAAGAAACTGAGTATATGAATTTTTTATTTTTTAATTTGGCATAGAATGATATGAAGCCTGTTAAAGGTGATGTTGCCCGTTGAATGAAAACATCAGCATTAATTTTATTTAATATTTTTAATAATTTGTAAATATTTTGAGGGTATAAATATGAATAACCGCTACCTTTGGTGTTAAAGGGATTGTAAGTTTTTATACCGTCTATAATTTCAAATGAGCTATTTGATTTTTCAAATGTCACAAAAGAAACATCGTGCGATCGGTCAGCTAATTCTTTAGCTAATACAACCATTTGGAGTTCGGCACCACCAACTTCTTTACTTTTACCTGCAAAAAACGAATAAGCATATTCAGATAAGATACAAATTTTCATGTTTCGACCTGTATAAGAGAATTATAACAGCTTATGAACTTATTGGATACTGCTTCCCAAGTGTAACGCTCTTCAATTGTTTTTCTTGCGTTTTTGCTTAAGATTTCCTTCGTTTTTTCATCTTCAAGGAGTGTAATTATTGCTTTAGCTAGCTTGTTAGGCGCCCTTGGACGTACTATAATACCATTTTCACCATTTGATATTAAATCCCGGTTTCCTCTAACATCTGTTGCAATTACTGGTAATCCACAAGACATAGCTTCTAAAAGAACAGTTGGCAATCCTTCATGGTAAGAAGGGAGTACAAAAATTGTAGCATTTTGATACAATTTCACCAGTTTATCCTTTTCAACTTGACCTAAAAATATGAATCTATCTTGCAGTCCAGCTTTTCTTATTTTACGTTGAACCTTCTGTAGATCTCTTCCTTTCCCGGCAATAATAAAAAAGACATCTGGTCGGTCATTACATATGTATTTCCCACATTCTACAAGATCAAACAAACCTTTTTCACGATCTATCCGTCCAGCAAATAAAATGTATTTTTTATTTTTTTCAACTGCATTATTGTTTGGGTAATAAATGGTTTCATCAACACCGTTACTAGTAACAATTACTTCCTTACCATTCAAATAATGTTCCTTAAGTTCGTTAGCAACTGAGTTTGTTAATGTTGTAATAATATCTGATGCTTGGATTAATTTTAGTTCTTGTGGGTAACTAACTAGCCTTGCTGATATTTTTGAAAAAATTCCATAAAGTGATCGCATTTTTACAAGACGATAATCAGTTAGCATAGGTGTATGAATCGTTAAAAGTGTTGGAAGATCTGTTTTAATAAGCGATGGAAGGGGTGTATGAAAATGGACGATATCAATTTCTGGCTCTAATCTTTTAAAAATCTTGTTCATTGATAATCCATGTAAATAAAGATAAAATGGATATAATGGGATAAATGGTGCTCTAATGACTTTGATACCATTAATTTCTTGTTTTTGTATTTTATTTTTAGAGCTTCTAGTTAAAACTATTACCTCATGTCCTTTTTTAATTAATATTTTCGATAGGTTGTATGTATAATAACCTATTCCCTCCTCAGGAGGAAATGGGGTTGACAATACCATACAGATTCTCATGTTTCAATGTTCCTAATATACTCTTTTAAAAAAGTGACTAAGGTTCCATTATTAGGATGCTGATAGTTTGTTTTAGAATTTGTGTTGTTTAACGCATCTTCAAGTTTTTCTACATCATAAACTACAGTTGCTAATCCTCTATCATTTAGAACTTCTGTAAGCTCTAACTGATGATCATCGATATGTTCATTATATTTTTTTAATCTTGGAACAATGACAAGTGGTTTTTTTATACTCAATATTGTAGATAATGTACCTGCTCCACCATGAGTAACAATAACCCTTGATTTCTTATAGAATTCAAGAATTTTTTCCTCTTCATCAACAAAAGAAAAATATTTGATATTCTTTGGCTTATACATTGTCGAGCCGATTTGTGCAACCACTTTTTCTTTTGTTCTACCGGCTATGTCATCCATTTTTTTTATTAATCTTTCAAATCCTAAGTAATGGGTGCCAACAGTTATAAAAATCATTTTTAAATCACCGCTCCTTTGTACATTGCTTTTTTTCCGTATGTTTTAATCAGACCAGGCCATTGGACTAAAAATAAGTCAGAAAAATAGTAAAGTATTCTTCCAGTTCCAGACCTTGTTTTAACTCTGCACCAGCTCTCAATATAAATAGTTTTAATCCTTAATAATTTCGCTATAATAATAGAGGGAATAGCAATTTCAGCTCCAGTGCTGACAATAAGATCTGGTTTTTCCTTCCTCAAAATTTTAAAAATATGGAAAAAGGCCTTTATCATTTTCCAAACATTCGTACCAATATTTTCTGTTTGGTATTTTCTGTATTTTAATTTATTAGTGGTAGGATTTTTATATGTAATAAAAAACACATTATGATTCTTAAACGTCTCCATTAAAAGAAGCATTTCAGTTAAATGTCCCCCTGGAGAAGTTGCCAATGCGACTTTCATATTTCCTCCCAAATTGTAAAATTTAAGAAGTTTTTTACAAATTTAAGATCACCACACCGTTGGGTAATCATATCAGCCCTCCTTCACCCGCCTTAGTAAATGCGGAAGGATATTTAATAGTAATCCCATAAACATTGCTAGAGATCCAATTATCAAAAAAATGCTTACTAAAATTGCATAAGGAAATAGAAAATTACCTGTTTGGATATAATATTGTACAGTTTGAATGCCGAAAATAAGTCCAATAATAACCATAACAAAACCGGGTACTGCAATAAACAATAATGGACGTCTCTCAGCAATAAGCCAGATTATATATCTTAGTACGGAAAAACCATGCGAAGCAGGATCTTTTGCAGAAGTATCTAAGTTTTTATACTTACATGATACATTTGTATGAGCAACATTTAAATCTTGTTCATGAGCTTTAATTAATTGTTCACTTTCAACACTAAAAGCGCTACCATTTAGCCTTGGTGTAAGGAGTTTTACCGCCTTTCTATTGAAAGCACGAAAACCACACTGACTATCAGTGATATATCCACCATTTCCAAAACTTGTTGCATAATCAAGAACTCTTTTACCAACTCTTCGCCATGCAGGCATTTCTGTATCTTTACCAGATCTTAAACCAATTGAGATATCATGACCATTATTTAGAATATTACCTAAAACTGCAGGGATTTCATCTGGATCATGCTGCCCATCGCCATCAATTGTAACCACATAATCAAAGTTATTAGCTAATGCATATTTGAAACCTGTTTTTATCCCTTGACTTTTACCTTTGTTATGTTTATGAGAAACAACAATTGCTCCGCCTTCTTCAGCTATTCTTTTAGTTCCATCATTACTTCCATCATCAACAACTAAAACTTCATCAACATGTCGTCTTGCTTTAATTACGACACTGCCAATTGTAGCTTCCTCATTATAACAAGGAATCACAGCAAGAGTATGTTTTTTTGCTGCTTTTTTCATTTTTATTTCCCCCAGTAATATTTAATTTATCTTGTTTTCTAAGTTAACATCCGTTAATTTTATTTTTATTTTGAATTAATATACACTATATAATAATGTTATTATTATTAAACCTTACTATTTTCTTTGAAATTTTATCAGAAGGAGTAAATTTTTTAGTAAAAATAAAATATAAATAGAAAAATTAAAATATGTAGTATCATTTATTAATAAAATCATGATAGTAATAGATAAAAAGATTTTAACTTTTAATATTAAGGAAGCTCATTATTCAGATGCCCCCTATGATATTAAAAATTGTGATTATTTGAAGTTTCATTATTGTAAAAACAAAGTTGATGCTGAAGGGTTTACATGTAAAAAAGAACTCACCTCAATTATTGATTTAACTCAAGAGTTGGATACAATTTGGCAAAATATGGATAAGAAATCTGTCAGATATCGGATAAAACGAGCACAAAGAGAAGGTATTAGAATTCGGATAAATGAGGGTTATGAACAGTTTTTTCAGATATACAAATCATTTATAAAAAAAAAGGGCATAAAATCTTTATTTGATGTGTTTGGAGTAGGATCTACAAGCCTTGAAACTATGAAAGAATATGGGACTTTATTTGTAGCTGAATATAATGGAGAGATCCTGACTGGAACTATATATCTAGAAGACAGTTCTAATATGAAGGCTTGGATTGGGGCCTCAAAACGATTGGAAGCAGATAAAGTAAAAGCGTCGATGATAAGCAATGCTGATCGTTTAATCGACTGGAAGGCCATAAAATATGCTAAAGAAAAAGGAATAAAGGAATTTGACCTTGGAGGGTTATGGTCAAAAGAAGAGGCAGAAAAAGATGAAAAAAAGAAAGGGATAAACACTTATAAATTAAGTTATGGTGGAAAAATCGTCACTTGTTATTATTATGAAAAGATTTATTCTAATATCTATAATCTTGTGTATTATTTATATAATCTAAAAAATTTATACAGGTAGGAAAAGTGATGGCAGATTTTAATGAGGAATCTAATAAGCCTTCTCCTGTAAAGGTGATGGGAAGGATTTTAAACTTTATATTTACAACCAACAGTGCCATCTGGTTTGAAAAGGATATAACTAAAGAAGTGGTAGATTATCAAGCAAAAATCCCAGTTGAGGTTGATATAACTTCGACCAATAAAACAATAGAATGGCTGAGGAGTCTGAACCAATCCTGGATGGTTAATCCTCGAGAAATTGCTGCTGCTCTTGATAATAATCATTGCTGGGCTTCTGTTCATATTAATGGAAAGATAATTGGATGCATCAAAATAGGTTTTAGGAATGTTTATATTGGTGATTATAACAAAGTAATTGAATTCCCTGAGAGAATGGGTTTTATATATGAAATATATGTTTTACCGGAACAAAGGGGGAACGGTGTGGCTAAGTATCTTACTACGCAGGCCATCAAATTTCTCAAATCAAAGGGTTATACAAAAGTTGGAAATCATGTACCTCCCTGGAATAAAGCTTCAATAAGAATTTGTGAAAAAATAGGGTTTAAACAAGTCTGTTATATCAGGTATTTTAGAATTTTTGGAGTTTCGATAAGAATAGTTAGCAAAAACAAGAGATTTTCAATATTAAAGGGAGGTAAAATACAGCGGGAGGAGATACCCTATGAGTAAACTTAGAATTTTTTTCACTGTTTTAAAAAATCTGATAAAAAGGGAATTAGATTATGTATCTATTACTCCTACCCATGCCCTTTTATTCATGACCTACCGGTGCACAAGTCGGTGTGAGATGTGTACTATATGGAGGCGAGGTAAACAGGTGGATGCCCAGAAAGAATTATCTTTTGAGGATTGGAAAAAGTGTATTGATAAAATTGGCCTGGAGAATCTTGAAGTCGTCGAGTTATTTGGTGGGGATTCTTTATTGCGCAAGGATGTTACCATACCTTTAATAGAATATATTATGAAAAATAATGAAAATATCATAGTGGATCTTCCTATTAACTGTAATTTGTTAGACAAGAAAACTGCTATAGCCTTGGTGAAAGCTGGGGTGGGTAGGCTTTATGTTTCCCTTGATGGTCCTAATGCAATTCATGATGAAATCCGGGGAAGCCATGGAACATTCAATCGTGTTGAAAATGGATTAAAGTACCTTGTTGATGCTAAAAAAGATCGGGGGAAGAAAACACCTGAGATCATTATAAATTGCACTATATCATCATCAAATGTTGATAACTTTGAGCAAATTATTCCTTTTGCTGAAAAGCTTGGTGTTGATACTTTAGAATTTGAATATGTAGGAGAACTCAAAGAAGAGAATATAAAAAAAACCAATGTGGCAGGTATCAGACCAACTCCTTTTTATATAACATTGGGTTCTTCCAATTTACTGAAGAGAGAGCAAGCTCATCTTTTAAAGAAAAAGATAAATGATATCCGAAAATCAACAAAGAACCTAAAAATGAAGATTATAACGCGACCTATTGATGCTTTAACAATTGACAATCTTACAGATGGGACAGTACCCAATAAAAAGTGTTATTTATGTCGGTATACAGTGTCAGTAGACCCATATGGAAATATGATGGGTTGCTTCCACTTTAATAATTATCTTTCAGGAAACATTAAGAATGATTCCTTTTCCTCAATCTGGAATAATGACAAACATCACATTTTTTTGAAGTTCCAGAAAAAAGGGGAAATTAAAATATGTAAAAATTGTATCAGCGGAGTACACAGAAATCCTACTTTTTTCCAGTCACTTTACAGAACAGTGTTTTTTAGTTTAAAAGGCAAGGGATTTGACGAATAATGAAATACGATTTACTTCATATCTTAGCTTGTTATTGTGGTTTACATTTACATAATCAAGTAAATCTTTTATATTATAATATTTATGGGGCTTTATAAAAGAGCATATTGTATGTTAAAAATGCCAAAATTATGGATAACATGAAAAAGAAACTAATAACAATAGGAATAATCTTCATATTTTTTACAGTCATTTTTAGTGGATGCAATGAAACAACTCAAAACTCAGATGAAAACGTTAATGAGGATATAAATACAGAAAATAGTGATCTATTCTATTGTAAAAAGGTTATCATACGTGATGATGACATTGGTAGTGGTCTTTATCTACCAAGTGTTAAATGGATAGCAGGTCTTGCTGTGAGTAACGATTTTAAAATTACATTATCTGTGATTCCTACAACATTGGTTAATAGCCTTGAAACAATAAATTACTTAAACCAATTGGACCAGGATACTTTTGAATTTGCAACACATGGATATGAGCATATTAAATTCGGAGGCTTGCCATATGATGAGCAGTATACTTTAATCAAGAATGGAACTGAGGTTTTGGAAGAATATCTGCAATACAAACCTTTTACTTTTGTACCACCTTATGGTGCCAGCGATACCAATACAACAAAAGTTCTTAGTGATCTTGGTTATCATAGTATAACTGATATGAGAGCTTCCCCTTGCTATGTTGAGGATTTTGTAAGTGATTTTGCTTATGAAACTGCATGGGATCCAGTGAAACATTGCAGTTTTGAAGAGTTTAAAAGCAGTTTTGATACATTCTACAGCTCATCAGATGAATATTACATTATTTTTTTACATGATTGGACTTTTTTAAATGAAGATAAAAATCTTAATGAAACAAAGACTGATGTATTTGAAGAAGTAATAAATTATATTAAAAGTAAAAATGCACAATTTATGACAATAGAAGAAGCATATAGAAGACAAACAGATGAAAACATAATAGAGACTGGATTGATAAATGAGAACAATTATTTCATAGATTTAGGAGAATGCACTTATAATCATACAATAAAAATCAGTCCTCCATCAAGTTGGGAAGGGGATATTTATTTAATTGATGAGGCAACAGGACAAGAAACAATTTTAGATAAAGAAAAAATTGAATTTAAAGGGACAAAAGGACATTATTTTAATATTCGCCATATTTTATGATAAATATGTACTTTTTGCGTTATGTATAATTCAAAAATTGTTGATTATTATAAGTTAAAAGTGATATCTTATAGTAATGCACCATGTTCTGAGATGAACAAATCCATTACTAAATGTAATATGATACACCACAATCCCATAATCCATATTGGTTCTCTTTTTACATTTACTTTAAATTTTAAGACCAAAAGAACAATGATAGCAATCGGGCTGAATATTAAGTGAACAAAATTGTGAAGTGGTAATAAAGTATAAAATGCTGAAATATGGGTTGTATAATATACTGCCAAAATTATATCTGGAACAATACTGAATGATAAACAGACAGCTGCAAGAAGTATTCTTTCCTTAAATTTATCTTCACCATCAAAGTAGTTTCTATAGTAATATCTACCGATGATAAACATTGCACCTCCAGCTATTAAATGAGGTATGGCTCCAGGCATCTTATCCACATCTTAATATAATAACATCAATATCTAGTTTACCTTTATCCATAAATGTGTTTGCCTGTAAGCGCTATTTATTTTTTCTTCGGCAATATCAACATAATCATCATCTACAATGTATTCCTCTGCAGGTGATGTGAACAACAGAAATAATAGTTTGAACGAGCCTGTTCTGTTTATAGAAAAAGAATAGTTATGCTCCCATTGAGTTGTAATTGCCTTTTCTATGTTTAACTCTTTATGTTTCAGGTTTACTGATATGTTGTCGATAAACCACATGTTATGTATAGTTGTTTTATCTTCATTTTCTGATTTAGTATTATCAGTTGACTGATTTATAAGCCAAATTTCAATGTTATAATCAATTGTTTCATATTCATGATTTATAATCCCCAAAATTACATTACTATTTTCTCCAACAGTTAGATTTTTTTGATAATGTGTTGTGTTTCTATCCATTGATAAAATGTAGAATCCAGTATATTTCTCTTCATGTGTTATAGTTATTGATGCATAAGTAATAGCAATTATTGCAAACAATATTGAAATAATAATTGAAATATTAAGAATTCTATTTAGTTTGCTCTTTGATTTAAACCGTGATAAGCCAAGAGATATTTCAAACCGTTCATCAAGGCTTACGTTATTCCATTGATAAATTGCTATTGCTCCAACAGCAATGATAAAAACAAAAACACATAGAAGAATAGACTCTAGTCTTATGCCCCAAATTGTATAGTTGAGTCCGAATCCTATAAGGGAAACAATCGCTAGTGAAAAACCAAAGCTAAGAGTAACCCGCTCTAAAAGATTTATTCCTCTATCTGTTTTTCTAGTTGGAAACAAAGCAAAGATTAAAACATAGCCTGGTATGAAAAGTATGAAGGGTAAACCCAAGATAACACGTATTACCCCGCCAACGTCTAATAAACCTATTGGAAGTAGGATAACACTCCATACCATGAACAGAACGATTTCGACTGGGTATCTGTTTAAAGAAATCATTATTTTCCTAGCCTAGATGCTTAAAATGTTTATTATCCTTGTTGCAATCATAACGATAAAAACGATTATGAATATAAAAATAAAAGCGCTCATTTTAAATTTTAAACGGCGGGTTGTAAAACGATCTGTGAGTTCTTTGATTATAAAAAACCCTATAATTATTAAAATAAAGAATATTTCTAATTCAGCATCTGGGGTAATTAACAGGAGAAATATCATCCATGCAACTACACATAGAGTTATTTTCTCAGACATCAGCACGTTTCATTCCCCGGTTATTTCTCATTTTTATAATATTTAGATGAAATGCGATTTTCTCCCCGTTTTGAGTTGTACGGTATATACGAAGTTTTTGATTCAATGAACGTGTAATTGCAGTAATAATTGCGCTACATGTAGGGCATGGAAATTGCCTATGAAGATCTGGACCATTGCTACAGAACAGGGGTTTTTCAACTACTAGATACCAGCCATTTTGTAATTTCTTTAGAGATACTGATTTTAGTAAATTCATACCAACAAATATCTGTAATCTTTCTTCTATGTTTTCTATTCCAGCGTTTTCAAAATTTCCCTCTTTATCTATTTCTTTTAGTAGTTTTAAACCTGCTGGCGGGATTAACATACCCAGATTTTCTCCATCTGCACCTGTTAAAAAAACAGTATTATGCGCAACATTTGGAATTTTTATTATACCGGATTCATTTGGTGGAATTAATATTCTTTCTCCAGGTAGGATATCTGATTTCGGCAAAAAAACGGCATTTCCTTTTAGGTTAAAGTCTTTTAATATTTTTTTTACTGTATCTAAATTTACTTCTGCTTGAGCATCACTTATTTTTTCAAGTATGCTTTTTTCAGTTATCATAAATATCATGAAAATGCCAGTGAATATCGATACAAAACCAATTTTAATATTAAGAGAAGTAGGATTAATAAGAAAAATCACGCCTATAACAATTAGAATAATTCCTAGTATCCTTGCTCGGATATAAGATTGTGTAAATGAGATGCGTATTTTCAATTATTAAATCCCCTTTTATATAAAAGATAAGTACTTCACTAAATTTAAATCTTTTGTTTATTATTTATATTTTGTTATTTTAAACTTCGACTCTAGAAATTAAACAATAGAAAAACAGCAGCGTTTACCAGTATATGACATCTATCAACATTGGCTAAAGTCAAACAATATAATAATTCCAGTAAAAAAATAATATAATAATTATAACAAAAAGTTTATAAATTGTTTTTTAATATAGTGACCCAGTCAATAAATAATGTTACAGTGGGGAGCAGTTATATGTATAAAAAAAGCGCCTTTAAAATCAAAAATATAAAGATAAAAATAAATTTGATAGGTAGTAAAAAATTATTTTGCAGCGCAGTAATTTTTACACTTATTCTTACCAGCATTGTAGGTGCAGTGATGCCAGTTACTAGTTTAAAATCGACGATCAATAAAGAGCAAACAGCATCAAATTTTTCAGATGAGAGTAAAAATAAACAAATTAATTGTAACCTTGCGCTAGATAATAGGGATTATCTATTAGATCCATTTATAGTCAATTCTCCTTCACCGTTATATGGTTATCAAGGGGAAAGTTCGCCACCAGCTCCTCTAGATGATGACACAACAAATCCAGAGATTTCAAATCTGATCACCCCTGACTTTGTTTGGACAGATCATCCTGGGAATATAGGTGCTACTGTTAATGATGAAAACTTACAATTAGTAATGACAAATGTTATTGATATTAACGGAACCACATTTGAAAAAGATACACAGGTTTGGCTATTTGCTGATTTTTCAGGAGAAAATGGCTCGTATTTAGTTGAAGATTTTAATGGTAATTACGCTACAATAAACCAAGGTTCAGATTCGCAAAATATTACATATCTGCTTCTACCAAATCTTGCTTCAAATGATAAAATCTATACAATGGCAGGCTTTAAGAAAAACGATACATCCCAAGGGATACAAATATTTTTAGAGTTTAATAAAACAACAGGATCATTAGAAAATATTGGTTTACCACAAAATCTATCTGGTGGAGACTTAAGTATAGAATATATTAACGATTGGATAGAATCTGGGAGAAGCGTTATAGATCCTATGATTTTAATCTATAGTTGGCAATCATCTAATCCAGATACAAACCTTACTCTTTATGACATAGGTAATACTACTTATGATAATCCATCTCTTGGATGGAATACTCTTTTAAGTGGCATGTATGGAGGATTTTTCTTTGCCAATGATACAGCAGATAACGCCAATATGACAACCTTTATTTTCCCAGTCACACCAGATCCATATGAAATTTCAGGAACCTTATTTTTAAATGGGGGGCAAACAGGGACAATATATATTGGGATGTATTATGAGTACCCATTCCCAATGGGTCCACCAATAGGACTTACTACAATCCCAACACCAGGCGATTTTACAATTTCGGTTGTAAATGGTTCATACTATCTATTAGCATGGATGGATACCAATGGCAATTTAACGCCTGATGTGGGCATAGATCCTATTGGTCTTGCTATAAACAAAACTTATAATGAAAACCCCACCGAGATAATAATCAATGGAAATAATTTTTATGGCGCAGATGTAACTTTATTTTCAGATAATGCACCCATCGTAAGTGATATTCCCGATCAAGCCATCAATGAAAGTGAAACATTTAAAACTATAAACCTTGATGATTACGTAACTGATGTTGAAGACCCTGATGAAGACATCAATTGGACATATTCAGGTAACGCCAGCCTCATCGTTTCTATTAATGATAGTCGAGTTGCTACAATTTTTACACCATATGATAGTTGGAATGGTTCAGAAACCATTACCTTTACAGCAAAAGATACTGATGGATTTACTGGTTCAGATGATGTTTCATTTACGGTACAAAGTGTTTATGTTTTAGAAATTGAAGCAGGATGGAATGAACTTGGATGGAGGGACATAAAATTTAACATTTCTGTAGATGAGGCCACAAACATTACTTTCATTGATTATATTATAAATCCTCATCCCGCGGCGGAACCTCCAAATAACGCCTTGAATAAATTTATTGACATTGAAGTAGAAGGTGAATGGAAGGATATCGTTAACCCACCCGTCTTTATTTTCATATTTTATACTCAAGCAGATTTAGATGAAGTTGACCTTACTGAAGATCAACTAATAGGTATTCATTACTGGAATATTACTACAAATAAATGGCAGATATATGATAATACAGGCGTGAACACATCGTATAATAAAGATAATTATGTAGGATTCATTTGGGCAAGTGTAAATCATCTTACACCACTTGTACCAGGTGGAAACAGACCTCCATCAATAAGTATATCCTCCCCTTCCAATGGAGAAACTGTCTCCGAAATAACTAAAATTACTGGAACAGCATCTGACCCAGATGGGGATAATCAACTTCAAATAGTTCAAATAGAAATAGATGGTGGGAAATGGATTGATGCAACAGGTCTTACAAAATGGAGTTATTTCTGGGATACAAAAAGCTTTCCTGATGGATCTTGGCATCAAATTAATGTGAGAGCATTTGACAATAACATTTTTTCTTATTATCAAATTAATGTTATCGTTGATAATACTCCAGTTGAACCTCCACCACCTCCACCGCCTGGACCTCCTGCTCCTCCCAGCGGAGACACACCGCCAGTTGCAGTTATAGGTGGGCCCTATTATGGTTTTATTAATATTCCATTAACATTTGATGGTTCAGGAAGTACCGGTACGATAACTTCATATACATGGGATTTTGGTGATGGTACACCAACAGTATCAGGAGTTGCTCCTACCCACACTTATACTAACGAAGGGGAACATATCATTACTTTAACTGTAGAAGGTCCTGGCGGAGCAAGCACAGGTACAACCAATGCAATTATAACAGATAAACCAAATCTTCCACCTAATAAACCAACGGTTAGTGGAAATATAATCGGCTCTATAAACATTGATTATGATTATACAGTAATAGCAACCGATCCAGATAATGACAATATACTATACATTTTCGTGTGGGATGATAGCACAAACGATACAATATCCCCATTTTTTGCAAATAATACAGCATTTAACACAAGCCATAATTGGACATCTGCAGGGATATACACTATCAAAATATATGTTAAAGATACAAGTAATGCAACATCTGAAAGAGCTGAACTAACAGTCTTTATTGATATAGGTGTAAAGTTTATTGATGATGTGATAAATGGATATCTCATTGATTATCAAATGGATGGAACCTATGACGTATTCCATGATAATGACACTGGAAAAGAAACAACTGTTCAAAAACAAGATTATAACTATTCAATAGATACCAACGACGATGGTGTTTGGGATTATATCTATAATTCTGTAACTGGAATGCTCATTACCATTCAGCAAGAGGAAGAAGAAAAGGAAGATAAAGAAAACATCGGAGAATTTTCAACTGGAACAAGTATACTAGCGGCAATCATAGTATTAATCCTAATAATTTTAATTGTATATTTCCTCAAGAAGGATTACATCAAGAAAAAATAAACTTATACCTATTTCTTTTTTAGGCATATATAAAAAAGTTTAATTTTTATTAAAATATAAATTTGAATATACATAAAATTTAAATACTATGCAAAATATTAAATATCAGTATTATATAGGATATTTGGTATAAAATCAAAAAATTATATTTATTATTGGGGGAAACGTATGGTTAATGTTCGACGTTCTGAATTAGAAATCATCGATGAAATCCTCACGTTGTCAAAGGATGGGGCAAAAACAACTGAGCTTTTGTATCAATGTAACCTTAGTTATACCCAATGCAAGAATTATATCTCGTTTTTAATTGATAAAGGTATTTTAGAAAAGAAATCAGTGAAGAATGGCAACGGTTATAATAAGATGTTTATAACAACTGATAAAGGTAAGAGTCTTTTGGTTGATGTCAGAAAAACATTAACGTATCTTAGGTAGACATTCAATAATTTTGAATCTCTTTTTTTGTTTCTTCTTATTTTATTTTTTCCTCGTGTTTTAATCAAATAATCTTATTTGTCTAAATGATTGAAAATGTTTTTTATTAAAAGTATAAATTTTTGCTTTTCTGTTTAATACAATCGCAGCAATCATTGTATCGATTCTTGTAATCATTCTGCCTTTTTTTTCAGCTTCTATTTCAAGTATTGCCGACAGTTCAGCATCTTTTTTATTAAATTCGATTGTATTTATTTGCAATATTCCTTTTATTTTTTTTCCAACTTTGTGATGGCCATATAAAATTTCATGAAGATTCAATGAAGTTATTGCCACGTCTTCTCCTGATTTTTCTAATTTTATTAAGGCGTCTTCACCTTTTTCCGATTTTTTATCAAAAATCTCAATTAGCACGTCAGTATCAATAATAATCATTTTTATTACCTGTATCTTTTTTCTTTTCTTTTTTCATATATGTCTTTTAACATTTCTTCCTTATTTTCATAAGTGTTGCATCCTCTCAGTTTTCTTAATAACTTTAGATTTGTATTGCTTAATCTTTCAAAGAGATCACTAAAACTTTCATTTTCTTTTTTCATTAAAAGTAATTTTTTGTATACATTTTCTTTTATTGTTAATGTTTTAAATCCCATAATTATGTTTATGTTTAAACATATATTTAGTATTTTGGGTGAAATATTACATTTCAGCTATTTTCCTCCTTATTAACTTATAAACTTTTATACAAAAAAGTCACGATTTTCTCACTTATATAATATTATGAGAGATCATTGAAAGTATTAATAAAAATCATATTATAATTTATTAAAAATCAAATTTTCCTTAATTATAACCTCTAACAATTCTTTTATTTTGTTTCTTCTTATTTTACCAAATTAGATTTTGTTCTTTTTAATTTCCCTTCTTTTCTTCACGATAATTCAATATCTGTCATTAGTAATTAATCAAATGTTGCTTATTTCTTTCAAAATAAGCGTACTATCTACGCAAAATTTATATATTTTATATACATGTTTTATATAGTTATTAATAGATTATAAGTAAGAATATTGAGGAATGAAATGGATAAAAATAAGTTTTGGAGAAAAGGATTCGTATTTGTTATTATTTTTTTATTCATAGGAGTTAGTGTTTATCCAGCCATTGCTCAAAAACCAATTAAATCAATAAATATCTTACGTGAGAAAGAAATTCAGCAAATAGAAGAAATAGAGCAAAAGGAATATTTGTTTCAAACGATAATTGACATTGCAAAAAATCCTGATGTGAAGGATTTACTGGAAAATAATTATGATTTATTCACCTATGATTTGGATTATAAAAGTGTTTTTAGGCAAATGCTATTTAAAAATCCGTTACTCCTTCTTCCAATGCTTTTTTCTAAACCAAAATTAACGAATGATTATTTAGACTCGACATACAAAACTGGTCTTTTTATGATTAATAATCTTGGTGAAGATAAAGCAATCGAGATTAGGGATTCAATATTACAAAGTAACTCAGAATTGTTTGATGAAGTAAATAAAATAATTATTAAAGATGAATATTTAAGCGATAGGGTTACAACACTTGCAGAGATGAATATTGAAATTAATTCAAGTAATCCAATTGTGTGGAATATTATTATTTGCCTATTTTTAATAGCACTTTTAATACCAAGTTATTGGGCTGGTATTTTTTTCTATATTTTAGCTGAAATTTATAAAGATGATGCATTACTAAGACAAATTTGTTTAGTAATTATGAATTTAATTACTCTTAATTTGATAATTCCAATTGGGTATCTTGCAAAATTTGTATACAACTGTGGCGTTGAATAATAATTTTGAATTAAGAAATAGATCGCTCAATCGGAGACTTTGCCCTAAAAATAGTTGTTATAATAAAGAAAGAGAAAAATGAATTAAGAAGATAGATCCATTTTTTCTATTTTTTTCCAGATGTCGGATAATTCATCCTCTCTATAATCATCTATTGCATTACACATACAATTGTATTAATATTTCAAAGTATTTAATTATGCCGATTATATCTTCGTCTATTGACGAATAAAAGGGCCCTGCATTAGCATTCTTTAAAGCAATAGTTTAAATCAATACATTAATGTCAGTAGTTGCTAAGGTAAAAAAATGAGAAAGAACGAACATTTTACAGGATGGAATTAGGCAAAAGGACTGAACGGTTTTTGATATGTTTGCTGATGTGAATCTAAGAAGGAAAGCACATCGGAAACGTTTCATTCGTTTTTAAAAGAAAAAAAAGGATTGGGAAATTATTTTTTCCTTCTTAAAATAATTAGTGCTACAGCAACTGCTGCTATGACTGCTATTGCTTCGAAACCAGGTGTTCCTCCTCCCTTGTCTCCATTGCCACCACCGCTGGTGTCATCTCCATTTGGAAGAATTATATCTTCATCGTCATCTTCATCAGGTTCAACATCGTCATCATCATCTCCGCTATAATAAGGAGAATAAGGATTAGGAGCATAATCAAACCATCTCCCGCCTAATTCTTCATCGCGTTCCATGTTATATCCCCAAAACACCTCAAAATCTGTAATCTCACCTTCAGATAGAGTAAATGTAGCTATGATTGTATTTCCTTGAGAAACCGAAACCTCTGAATCCATAAAATTCGTCATATCTTTAAGGACCATACCAACCCCATTGGTATAACTCATCATATAACCTATACTAAGTCGGGTACTATTCGAAAGCGTCATTCCATACGTAATATATTCAGAATCCATAATATTCCCGTTAACCGTCATCGTCAGGGTTGCTGTGTCCCCGTTTATCTCATAGCTCAATGTTGTAATATCGATATTTGGTCTGCTAACAATTGTGTCTGATACTACATCATAAACATCACCTATAGCATCTGTCTCAGTCACAGCAGAAACAGTTACAGCAGACATCACCAGTATTGCGAAGCCTACAAACAACAATATAATTCCTATTGCCAATCCTTTTCTAAAAACAAAACTTTTTTTTGTCATGTTTTTCCTACCCCCCTCAAAATATAAACTTATAATATCATATTCTAATTTAAATGTTTCCTTCACAATAGTTAGTTGTAACAATTTGTTACAAAAAAACCTGTGTTTTTTACATTCTAATAACAAATTTTAAAAACAAAAATTTATAAACAAAATGTGAATATTCTTATTTATAAAATGCCAAAAAGTAAACAAAAATTAAGTCGCAATGATGAAAAAATACTAGATGCATTAATGGTAAATGCACGGCAGTCCTTAATTGAAATTAGTGAAAAAACAGGTGTAACGCGCCAGACAGTACAAAAAACAATAAGTAAGTTAGAGAAAGACCATGTGATCTGGGCTTATCAAGTTGTAGTTGATGAACAAAAAAAGGGTTTTTCACACTTTTTAGTTCTTATTAAAAGAACAATCAAACCACTAGATGGAAAGGTAGCTGATATAATCATTTCAAGAAAATTAGAGGAGATAGCAGCAGATATTGGGATTACCATTGTAACTAGTGCTTATAGTAATGGTTACTATGAATGGGTTATATCTTTTATGGCTACAGATATTAGGCATGCAAAGAAATTTACTGAACATGTTAAAGCCCTATATAGGGATTATATTGCTGATATTCGCCTCTTAGAAACTCTGTTTTTTGTTAAAAAACAAGGTATTCCAAACCCAAATGTTAAAAACCTAAAACAATTTGTATAACAATAACTTGTTTATAAATAAAGTAATGCCACTGTGAATGCAATACTGTTAGATAAAACAGGAGTGTAGGCATTATAGCTAAAGGGTTTATTCTAACAAAAAGCTGTACCTAAACGATGAACACTACAATTTTAATAACGGCAGTTTTGTAAAAAAACTAACATTTTAATTTTGAGGTGGGGGTATAGGGTTAAGGGGTAATAAATAAAAAATATGATAGTTTGTTTAGAAAATAATTTTTTTACTTCTCTATGCCCCCAATACAAATAAAAGAATAGTTTTTTTATTGTAGTCTAAGTCGTAATAGTAACTGTTGTAGCATTGGGAACAGATTAGGATGATATTTAAAAATAGTGATATGCTTAATATTGAACCTATCGGTGTTGGTGAACTTAGATTAAGAAAGTTATAAATTAAATCGTATTATAAATCTCCCTTAAAAATCTATTATCCAAATATTAATTCGTTGATGCATAAAATTATATTTTCAATTTTCTCAATGATTAGTTCTGCTTCAGATAAATTCCCAAGATCAACAATTGCATCTTCCATCAAACCTAGTGAAACAGAATAGTTTACATCCCACATACCATCGATAATTTCAATAATTTGGTGTTTTAAGTTTTCATCTGTAATATTGCTAGCATCTAACCATATTTTCTCAGTTAACCATGCTTGTTTTTGCATATTTACATCAACAGATGTTAAAAAATTTGATACATTCGTATTATTCTCAATCATTTCAACTGCCAATTGTTCTCTAACATCAGTTTCATAAAGTAGCACATTTTCAACTTTACAAAACGAAGAATTTAATGTATCATGACCATATATTTTCACTAACTCAAGAGACAAAGATGCAGCATTACCATTTTCAAAAGGATCAAATATATCATTATCACATATATGAATAGGAGCATATATTGAAGAACACGGATGATTCCCTGCAAACCAGATGCTGCTTAATATTTCATAGTTATCCTCAGGAATCTTGAATATCGCAGCTGCTTCAAACTCACTACTATCTTCACACATTGGTCGAAGTCCATCAAGGTCATCTTCATGCAATCGAGACCAACTCATCATATCGTTAATTGTAATAGAACCATAATGTGGTTGCACGTATTGCATCATTCTATCTTCCCATGCTTTATACTTATTGCACAATGAAACCTTAGCGTTGTTTCCATCAATATCTAATAATTCAACACTGAAATCTCCAATTGTTTCTCTCTTTCCAAGTTCGATTTTAACAGGTATCCCTATTATCATGATTCCCATTTTGACTATTTTAAAAAACGGAATATGACGTACTAATATCCAGTTTTCACCGACATCAAGAATTTTAATTCTAAACAAGGAATCTAAGCTTATTATATCACCTTTTTCAACATATTTTTCTTTTTTAAAATTAAAAGATGTAGCAATGGGGAGTTTCTTACCTACTTGTGTTTTCCAAAGTTCTTTAGGATAAGTTGACATTGCCACAACGCCATTAACCTCTTTTATATGGTAATGAAAGGCATCTGCTTCTATGACAAATCCATTGTTTGGACCAGCAACAAATAGATTCTCAGAAATTCCTGGTGCATGCATTTGATCAACAATGTCTTTAGTCAATAATGTAACAGCTTTATCTTCATCATCTGCCTCCTGACAGGCATAACGTATCCAGTCAAAGTCATCCCAGGCATTCTTTGTTGGATTCTTCCAATTTGAACTAGTATCAGCATCACCAAACGCTATACCAGCATCTGTTAAGACCATCCCTGCTTTAACGATATTTGGAATAATATCATCGATTGAAGCTACACCGATATACTTATGCCTGGTTTTAAAACTCATAGGTTTTCCTGTCCATGGATGATGATATTTGTACTCGTATCCTTTTGGAACAATACACAAAACTTGAAAACCTGCTCTACTTGGATCTCTAACTTTCAAAAGAAGATTATAATCACCTGCAGTTGCATCTCCACAAGCCACAACATCTTTACAGGCTATTACATTAACTGAATAGGCAATGCTTGAAAAAAACAATATTATTAAAATAACTGAGACAATTTTAACACCTTTCACGTTTTTTCCCCATAATAACAAAATATATCATTGTAATTTATTAATATAATTTAAACTTTTATATTATGTCCTTATAATGATATGTTAAATGTACAACCTGATTTAAAACATTTCAAAGACTGAAAGCCCAAACTAATAGTAAATATCCTAAAATCATTGTTTTAGTATTGAATCCTTTGTATGAAGTTTCAATCAAATAAAAAAAAGAAGAGAGAGGCTAGGATTTGTTTTTTTATTATAATCCCAGCCGTAATAATAACTGTTGTAGTATTGGAAACAGATTAGGATGACTTGTTAGGAAATTTAGGAATGGTGCGTTGATAGCTTTGTTTTTTGGCATATTAACAGGGAGTGTACCCTCTGGGCCAATTAAACCGTTGATATCTTTTGCTTTAGCAGTAATTATATAATATCCCTCTTCAACCCAAATATGACTTGCATATGCATATTCACCAGATGGAAAAGGACCTGTGAGAATTTCTTCCCCTGTATCATCTCCCCAATCAACTATATACTGTGCAATATCGTCATCATCTGGATCAGTAGCTCTAAAACCATACACATAAGATGTCCCTGCGCTTCCACTGGTTTCACCATGTATAAATGTTTTACCAGGAGGACCATTAACATTAACTGTTAAACTATCTGACCAATCACTCATAGCATCATGAACATCTTTTGCTTTAACTTTAAAGGTAAAAGTTCCAGGTGAAGACCAAGTATGAGAAATACTAGCTGTTGATCCAGAAGGAAAATATGAAGTCCATTCATCAACAACTCCATTGTCATTCCAATCCCAACCATAGCTAACTTGATCACCATCAGGATCAACTGTACTAGTTGAAAATGTATATTCCTCATCAATAAAACATGTTGTTGGACCAACTGGTTTACTAGGAACATTTGGACATTGAGTTCCACTTGAAGCTAATTTTACTACAAATACTATTGATAAATGTAAATCAGCATAACTTCCATCCCAGCTTACTTCATGAAGATAATTATCCCAAGTATCATGGAAATAAATAGTGTTACTTGTAGGATTATATCCAACACCAAGCATTGAATGACCTGCACCATATGATGTAAGCCAACCAGTTATTACAGGGCGACCAGCATTAATCTCATTTTTGAAATCATTATAAGTAAATCCTGATGGATGTCCATAGGGTGTATCAGTAAGTTGATTATAATTATCAATTACAGTATATCCCCTTGATTCAGCAAATAATTTCAATCCATGACAAAAAGCTGTACGAGGATATCCCTGCCAAGCAGGTGGAATAAAATCATCAAGTTTTTCACCTTCAGAGTTATAAAAATAACGGGTAGCACCATCAGCATTACAATCTTTTGACCCATCACCATTATTATCCCATTTCCATTGATTAGATCCAATAAAATCTGCTAAACATAAATCCCAAGAATGTTCTGCCCAATTACCGTCCCATGGATCAGGGCCAGGACTACCAACAGCAGTCCAATAATCATCAACATGAGCTTTTGAAGTAATACCATCCAAATCTTTCTCTGTAGCAATTATATGACATGATCCTTCAATTGGATAACCATTACCTTGACCAGGTGTACCCTGTCCAAGATTAACCTGAGGACATATACCTCCATTTGCTGGTCCTGTGTACATGTTTTTAAAACCTTTTCTATCATAATAACCAAATAACATTCCAGCAGCTGTAGGACCACATCCATATGTCCATCTTGATGTTGGTACATTATCAAGAATAACTGCACTACTATATTCTTTTAAAACAACTTCTTTATCTACAATTGTATCACTAGTATCTATTGGTGGAAAAGGAGGACCATTCAATAACATAATTTCAATTTCATTAAATTTATTTGCACATACTTTTGTAGTTATGATATTTGGTAAAAAACATGCTCCAACAAATAGGATTATTATTCCTATTACCAGTCCTTTTCTAAAAACAAAATTGTTCATTTTTTTCTACCTCCCACTAACTATAAAATTAGCGTGGTTGTAATATATTATTTTCTTTTAAATGTATGCATAACAGTCGTTAACTACAACAAAATGTAAGAAAAAAACCGATATGGTTACATTTTGATTTCAATTTCAACATTACTAAGTTTTTTAAAATAAACCATAAATAAAAATAAAGAAAAAAAGAGGTTGGTTGTTGATTACTGGCTTAATGGACTGCTGATGGCTCTACTGACAATTCTACTTATTAGATTGCTACTGGTTGTAGACGTATGCTTGGATGGTTGACTACATGATATGCTACGAGAATCTTCTATAGAACTACTTTGGCTATTTTCTGTGATAATAAAATACCGAGTTAAAAAATTATATAAAAAAGTGCCATTTTCAATGCAGTCTGATCTCAGCCCTGCAACAATGAGATTGCCCTCAGGATTTACTGCTACAGCATATGCACTCTCAGTTTCATCACTACCCTCTACAACATCTAATAGTTTTGCACCATTTACACCATCGTATAAAAATATAACAAAATTATCTCCTAAGTTTGGATCAGAAAAATTAGCAGCGGTAGCTACGATCTCTTGACGAGGTACAGATATGCTATTTCTAATAGAGACATCATAAAATTCTTTTATTTCATAATCCTCGATATCCAATAGAACATCTCCAGATGGGCTGAATTTTACAATATGGCCCACCAGAGATCTCATATTTCCACTAGTATCGATTTGTACGGCTCTCATACCTGCAACAATGATGTTACCATCATCATCGATTACCATACCCCTGGGGAAATCACAAATACCTACACACTCAGGATCCGGACTTGTACCTGAATCGTACTGCCATTCAGTAATTTTCTCAAGATTTGGAGTATATTCAACAAGACAGAAATCATTATCCATATCACCATCTTCATAGCCACCACCATAAGGCAAATACGCAACTATCCAGATATTCCCGGTAGTTGGATGCACTGCAGCATCTATAAGATATGGAACAGGTTTTGGAATATGTGTACTGTCAACTTCATAGGTCGTTGTCTGTTTCACTTGTCCAAGGGGAGACAGTTTCGCAATTTTTATCACTGGAGATATCAACAAGCCACCATCAATCCAAGTGCTAAATGACGACAAATATATTGTACTATCTGAAGCAATAACTACCTGAACATTAGTATCAATAGTCTTAAAGGAAAACTGTGTGTCCCAAAGAACATTTCCATTAGGCGTGTACTTCACGATGTAAATATCCTGTTTCAATGTGTTATGATTATAGATTATACCTGCAGCAACAATATAATCATTGTTAGGGTCTATTGCAACATCTGTAAAGGCTGCAGAATATTCTCCTGATGGCACATAGGAACTGCGAAAAACGACACCCTGAATCTGTTGGAGTTGCCTAAATGCAATCTCTGAATAAGTCGTAGATTGTATCGGCTGAATGCATTTCACTTGCCTCGCAGACAGTTGACTATTATAAACTGCTAATTCTAGCTGCGATGGTAAAAAACTTTTCAATTCTTGTACCTGAACAGATGCAAGGTTGGAAGCAATAGGCACATCACTCCACAACTCATTACCATCCTCATCATATTTCACAATAATTGGTCTAGCATTAAACTCGTTTTGATCTGTCATTCCAACCACGATGCTATTCATGTTACTGTCGATTGTCATCCCATACAACCCACCCCCCTCTTCTTTTTCAGTCGCCCAAGCAATAGAATAATATAACTCGTCAAAAAACGTTGAGTCATATTTATTTACCAGATGTCTACAGTTTATTGCATTGACAGATGTTATAGATGTTGATAACAAGCATAGTAAAATGATTGATAAGATTATTTTTTTCATTTTTTATTGCCACCCATATTTTTATTATATAAACAATATTATTTAATTAAATTATATAAGTTTATGGGTTAAGAAAGGTACAGTAGAAAAAAAGAAAGATGATTTGGACTAACTTATAGTTCTAGTAATCGTCGTAATGTTGGGAACAAAGTTGGATGACCTGTTAAGAAGTTATGTAGGAAATTTAGGAATGGTGTATTGGTTGCTCTGTTTCTTGGCATTGTGACTGTTAGTGTTCCCCAATCACTTTCTTCACCATTTGTATCCATAGCTTTTCCTTTAATAATATATGCCCCTTGTTCAGACCAAACATGACTCGTAGAGTAAGGTTCTCCAGAGGGTTGAAAACCAGTCCAATCTGTAATATCTCCATCGCCCCACTCGATATAATAGGATACTTGATCTCCTTCTGGATCTGACGAAATGAATGTATAAGTATAAGAGGTACCTGCAGTTCCACTCGTTGGACCATCTATAATTGGTGCATTTGGAGGATCATTTATATTTCCATAAACCATGATGTTGTCAACCATCCAGTACCAAGCCCACATACCCTTGTCATCATATACCCATCGGATCCTTACATCACTAAATCCAACTGCTTCATCTGATATATCAATTGATTCTTTACCCATTATGCAAGTATAATAAGATACAACTGGAATCCATGTAGATCCACCATCATTAGATACATCAACGTAAGCATAATCCTCTGCAAGGTGACTGTAATACTGGGAGAAATCAAGATAAACACTTGTTGCTTCACTACAATCTATTGATGGTGTCCATAACTCTTCAAGTAGATAATTTTCGAAACCTGCCCAATCACTATCACATATCATAAATTTTCCATAACAACCACCCTCAGGCGATCTTTCACCAGGGTTTTCATCTGTCCACGTGTAACCGTCTTCTAGGTAATCAAAAATAATCCAATCACTTGGCAGACCAAATTCAAAGTCTTCTATTATAAATGGAACCATAGAAGTAATATTAATAGTATAATCCCACTCAAAACTACAACCAAGCTGCCGTTTAATAATAATTATCTCCACGTATCCTGCAGGAACCACAATTACTTTTGAACCACTGAAACGATGGGTTTCATTTTCAAAAGTTCCATCTTTTTTCTTTTTAACCAGCGTAATTGCGTAATCCTTAAAATTTTGTCCTGTAAAATTTATCTTAGTAATATTGTTTTCTGAAACATTGACTCTTTCATAATCAGTGCCCCAAGGATTCAGTTTACCATTTTCAAGGATTCGTTCAACAGAACCATCTAATGTCTCATCCAACACAAGTGTAATTTTAAGTCCATATGTTTCCCATAGCCATATTGTCCAATTTATGAATATATCTATAAATCTGTCAGAAAGCCCCTCCTCTTCAAATGCTTTGTTAATAGCATCTATTATTCCTTCTATACCTGATGTAGCATTTCGTACTCTAAAAATATGCTTAATCTTTTCTTCACCTAGTTCTCCTAAAATATACCTGATATATCGAAGTAGCATATGATTCGCCCAGTAATGATCTAAAGCCTCTTGTCCAGATGGCCAATCCTTGGGTTTCAGCCAATCATCAAAGAAATTCCTATCAGGATTTTCAAGAAAACGATTCCAACGATAACCACTACCGACTCTACTATATACTTCATCATGAATTTCTAAATATTCATCAAAAGTCAGATCGAAATTATCCATTGTAATTTCTGTACCCCAGTATTCAGCCATTCCTTCAAGGTCACTCCATTTCTCATAATCTCCATAATCGCCTCTGTTGTTATATTGAACAAGATGAACTTGCTCATGTTCTATACTTTCTTTAGCCATTATACTTTCATTCCGATTGCTTAGATCACCAAGCCAAACCCAAATATGTCCTGCTTTTGTTCCTGATCCAGCCACACCAGAGGGAGCTCGATTAGTTTCATTTATATGAACATGAACCTTACCATCAGTAGCAGTCTGAGGTGTACCAAGACCGCTATCATTCATTAAGTCATATGTGTGATTAAGCCATTCACGTATGGTGTTTATCTCAGCTGGTGATAGGCCAGAGGCTGTTTCATCAAATATTCTAAATAAGTCTGGCGGTACGGCTGGATAACCACTAAGATTTACAGGGTGATTATTACCATTATGAATCTGATAATATAATCCCTTATCTAAGTCCATGAGCCATTCAACAACATTTGGTTCAGCCTCAGTAGGCGGGGCACAGAGCCAATTAGAACTATCATCCCTATCATAATCATGCATTTGAATAGATAACGTAGTATCAGGTGAAAAAGCACCAGAGTCACTATTGCTCCATCCTCCAAGAACAGGGTCACCGTTTCCACCACCATATCTTACAAAATCAACAAGCTCGTCGTTTTCAGTATATAAACCAACTTCATCACCTGGAACGTCAAGCATCGAATCTGTTCTATCAAGAAAGATAGTAGCACTTCCATCTGAAGCATCAAGATCATCAGTTCCAGTACCCATACGGATCGCTACATAATCAAATTGTTCCAAACCTGTCACATATGGTAAATATTCAATGTCGCCATCATATGTCGTAATATACCAATCAGTGATGTCAATTGTTTGACTATTATCATCCCAAATTTGGAATTCTACAAAATCGTTTTCAAAATCAGCAGATCCAGCATAGTAAATCTCACTGATGAATATCTCATCCTCAGATATAACAGCATTGTTTTCATCCATGGTTTTATCGATATTGTTTTTAATAAAATTTATATCACTTACAACGGGTACCACAGAAGTCATCAACAGCATACATACAAAAATACCTATTATTTTCGCTTTCATATTTTTTCATACCTCCCTCAAATTATAAAATTAGTATAAATCTGTAATATTTTATTCTGTTTTAAATGTATCTATAATAATTGTTAATTGCAACAAAATGTTAATAAAAAAACGTTTGTTTTTTACATTCTGATTTAATATTTTAATACCACAGAAAAATTGCTCTAGATTAATGTTCTATTTTGAAATAATTTGCTTTTTTATAGGTTGTTTTAATAATATATCGTTAAAAATATACTTATAATTATTTTTATCATAATACCAGCGAAAACAATTTCAGATCCCTATTGTTCAACCCTAATTTATGAAAAAATTTAATGATGTTTATGTTAGATTTTGAAACAAGTTTAATAACAGTAGTTCGGCAAGTGAGTGATACAAATTGACAATTGAATAACTTGTCGAATTCTTCTTTTGTGTTCAAATTAGAATTTGCACAGGATCACGGGAAATCTGCCAGTTCTAGATTGAAAAACCTGTTTTTTCAATCTGGCTTATGCTAACCAGATCATTTGTTATCGTCCAAGAATTGAATCAGAAATAAGATCTTTAAATTCCTCAAGAATGATCACATATCCTTCTTTATCCCAGCAGATTACAATGCTAAGTGTGATATTGCAGAGCTGCCATAGATTGTAGAGGAGTATGGAAAGCAATTGCAAAAGCAGCCGTATTGCATAATTCCGTGAGCATGTTTTCCCACGGACTTCTTC
>JAHWGK010000029.1 GCA_020054495.1 Thermoplasmata archaeon
AAAGTCCCATTTGGGTATACTGCATAGAGGTACCCATCCCAGGAACCAAAATAAACTGTACCATCATCAGCAATGCAAGGGCCTAAAGGTACCCAATCACTCGTAAGATACTTCCATTTTAACGTCCCATTATTTGAATATAATGCATACAGATAACCATTATGTGAACCAACATAAATGGTACCATCATCGCTGATAGCTGGTGATGAATATACAACATGATCTGTTTCGTATCTCCATTTAAGCGTACCATTTGGATATAATGCATTAATATACCCATGCAAAGGATTACCACTTCCAGCGCCAAAATAGATGATTCCATCATCTCCAATTACGGGAGAAGAAAATATATCATCATTATCTGTGTTATATTTCCATTTTAACGTACCATTAGTTGTATAAATTGCATATAAATAATTCGGTATACCATGCATTTCTCCAATATATATGATGCCATTTTCGTCAATAGCTGGTGCGGATTCAATAGTCAGAGGAGGATTATATTTCCATTTCAGTGTACCATTTGGATATACTGCATAAAAATCAAACGATCCAATGTATATAACCCCTTGTTTATCGATGACTGATGACCCCCGAGCCCACCCGTTCATATCAATACGCCATTTTTCAGCTCCAGGATTATCCTGAGTGCTATACGGACTGCGTCCTGTATGCCGAGTATCATGGCAATACATCGGCCAAGCCGAATCCATCGGACCATCTATGGGCTGAGTTGTTTTATCAGAATTAATTACTCCTTCTGATTCACTACCTTCATATTTTGTAGGTTCATCGTATTTTTTATATTCAACAAAATCAAGTATTTCATCTGAATTATACCAACTATAAAATTCAGGAGGTAGGGATCTATTAAAATTATAACTTTCAACTATTGATTCTTCATTAGTTGTTGTAACATTATATCCAATTGTCATTGGGGTAAATGTTGAAGCAATGAATAAAATTATAAAGCTAACCATTAAACCTAGTTTTATGAAAGATTTGCTTCTCAAAGTTAATTCCCCCAGATATTTAATTTAATCGCATTTATAAATCTTTTCTAAGAAAATAGTTTTTGCTGTAAAAAACAATCACACAGTTATTTAACTAAGAATAAAATAAGCACATTTTTTTAGTGTTTTGTGTTTTATTACAAAAATGTTAATATAGTAACAAATTAACCATGTTTTTGTTAGTATTCTCACGTAATTGTTTTATATATCTAATGCCTTAGGAACAAATAAAAAGGTGTTTAGGGGAGTATAGGGAAATGAAAAATAAAATTATAAGTATCGTAGTTTGCACGCTATTGATTGCAACCGCTATGATAATAGTTCCTATTGATTTTAAGGTAAAAGCCACTGGCGGAGGTGGAGAAGATGGAAGTATTGGTCTTGATTATGAGTTCATGTGGAATGTAACAAAAGAACTTGCTGACGTAGTACATGATCCATTTGTTTACCCTTCTGGCACTATCCCAAAGGGACGGGCGTTTGGCACAAAAGGAGATAATCATACTGCCAACTATATTTTAAAACCCTATATGGAGTCAGAAGAGTATTGTGGTCTTAGTGATGTTGACACATTACCAATTGGATATATCAATAAAATAAAGCATTTCTGGAAACAGTATTCCAGTAAGATTGTTGTTAAAGATTTCAGTTTATCTTTGACTCACCCTGACAAAACCTATCCCTTTCAAACACCAATGGAAAAAACAGAGCTTTATCCTTTTCCAAGTGGATACCACTATTCTCCTATTTTGCCAGTTACACATTACTATAACTTCACTAATGTAAAAATCCATCGTATGTACAATCCAGATGAAAACAGAAATGAAAATTGGCCATGGGGCGGAACATACAATAATTACCATTTCAATATAACATGCAATCTATTGAATAATAATAACATGGTTATCGGAAACGTCTCACTTATAGAGAATGGTAGCTCTATGCCCAGTTTCCAAGATGGAATGATTTTTATATTGAATGAATCAGAAGAATGTGTAGAAAAAATTGAAAATATGACCAATGCCTCAGGTTGCATTCTTATCCATAACAAATCAAGAGGATATAATTATTCAAGCGCAACAGATTATAATTTTCCAATAATAAAAGTAAATGATACAAATAACAATTTTTCTGCAATATTTGAAAAGTTGGAAAATAAGGAAAATATGTTTGTAGATAATGCTTTAGATGATAATATTATTACCTTCACCTATAATTTAAGTGTACAAAATTGTTTACCAAATTCTGATTATATGTTTCTTAAAAACATTAGAGAAGGTGCTAATTCTTATGTAGATTTAGGCATTGCTAAAAATAAATCGATAATTTGTTATTTTTTAAATTTCATACCTATACTATCGAGGTGCCATGGTATAATCTTATATGATTCTTTTGACACTCATTTTATGAGCTATGCGATACGTCGATGGACTTGGTTTGGAGGCGCCTGGATGACTGGCCCTGCGCTTCCAATGTTTTCAGTAAATTATTCAGTTGGAAACTGGTTATGGGAGAATGCCACATGCTCAACAGGTTGTCCTAATGCATCTGGCTACTTAGACCAGGAAAATAAAAAACAAACTCCTTCAAAACCTGGTATTGATGCTTATAATGTTGTTGGATATAAAAATATAACCCAGAGCCCTGATGATAAAATTGCCATAATCTCTAATCGTTATGATGGTATGTGGGGTGAAACACCTGGAGATTCTGGAACGGGTGCAGGAGTTGTACTTGCTATTGCGAAATATATGAATGATTATAATATTAAACCAAAATATAATCTTACATTTCTGATGACAACTGGTGAAGAGTATGGTATGCGTGGAGCTGTTCATTTTAGAGATAAAATGTCTCAATATTTACGTAATAAGACTGCTTTTTGGATTGGGACAGATCAGCTTGCAATGAATCAAGAAAATCTAACTCTTAATATAGGTTGTGGAAATACAGTAATTCAGGATATTGTATGGGAAATTTCAAATGAAACAAACTATAACGAGAGGAATCAAGAAAAAAATTATAGTATAGATCCAGAAAATAAAAAATCTTTGGAGGTTCTGAAGCTAAAGTTTGGGCTGATGTATGTAATACTATTGTTTTTGGTAAAGACAGGGCAAGTAATTGGAGAGGGTATCATAGAGCAGGGGCAAAGTATACTAAAGGAGATGTATTGAGTGGTATAGATAGGAATGATGCAAATATTACAACTGAGCTTGTTTGGAATGTAACTAAGTATTTTTGTGTTAATCCTGATACATGGTTTGACTCTTATTCATTTAATGCTTTTGATTCCCCAGAAGATAATGGTACTAAACTTGATTCAGTAAATATAACCTTTTCATTAAAAACCATTCTTCCTCATGATAAAATAAGACTAAAAGCTGAATTTAATACTAGCGGTCAAGTTGTTGATAATTGCACCACTGATTATTATATTAATTCTTCAGGGGTTCAAGATACGATTATATTTACAGTTCCAGAAAATGGGGACACTGGTCAGTATATTTGCCAACTATTTTTATACAATTCAACAGGTCGAATTAATGAAATCCTTGAGCTTGATGTATCAGGAGATTATTATAACGAGACACTTAATAGCACTTGGATGAAACTTCATCCATGGAACAGCAATGGAACTTGTATTAATATTAATAATACTAATATTTCAACTGAGGATCTTGCAATTGGTTGTGATTCTACATCTATTTCTTCTACTGTTACTTCTACAGTTAGTCAGATAATTATGTCTCAGGTTTATGTCAACTTCCCTGATGCCACTCTTATGAATTATACTATGAATAATACAGGGGGAGATGTTTATGAGTTTATCTTTGAGAATACATGGCAAAACGGGGAACACTTTTACCACATTTGGGCAGAAGATGAAAATGGAACCACTGATGTTTCTGATTGGTATAGTTTCAATGTTTCTGCTATGGCAAACGTTAGTATTTGTACAGTGAAGGATTCTTATTCGGGTATTGGAACAGTTGATATTACGGATCCACCTGGTCCACCATTACAAGAGATAGGCTATGAATTATTGGATGAAAATCAGGTGTTGCATTTGTGGAATCGTTTTGATAGTTATTATTTCAACACATCTAATGGTGTTCAGTTCACAAACCATATGGATGAGTATTGGAGTCATAATGTTTTGATGCTTGGCTATTATGATAATGACGTGTGGAATCTTATTTATCGGGTTGATGATCTTAGTGGTTTCAACAAAAATATTACGTCTGACAACGCTAGTTTTGTGAAAGCTACATTGTGGAAGGATTTATCTTATGGTGGTTATGATTTCCGTTTGGCGGTTCGGTATCACTTGGGTGTTGATGACAACGAGCTTACGGTTATACCTTATATTAAGAATGTTGATGATGAGAACATTCCTTATACGTTGGGTTTTGCCTGGGAACTAAATAATATTCAAATAGATGGGACACCAGATGGTGATTATATAGAGATCAATGAGACATCTTATTATCTTAATACTACAGTTGATGAAACTTATACAAACTTAACCACGCCTTGTTATTATATTAGAGAAGATAAAACTGGGAATACTTCTGAATCATTATACTTACGGTGGGATAGTTCTCTTAATTACAAAGTAAAAGTCGAGTCAAAGGAGGGTGAATATAATGCTCCTGTTACCTTGGGTATAAAAATTGGTACTCTTAGTGTGAGTCAGGAGAAGTTTACTAGTTTGTTTTGGCATGATGCCTCTGAGGTTGTGTATTATTTCGATAGTTATGATAGGGGGGAGGCATGGCCAGTAAGTCCTGGTAACATGGTTGATGGTAGTATTTCTACTTATGCATCTGTTAATAACATGGGGGGACCTAGTTATGTTGAGTTGTGTGAGAAGAATACGTGTTCAGGGATTGATCTTGGTACTATTTCAAAATTAGAACTTAGGGTGTATGGTTATTATTCTGGTAGTCAGCGGGATATTTTTTTACGGCCTGTATTCGGGGGAACTGAGGATGGAGATAACTATACGTTTGTGACGCCATCTACAGCAAATTGGTCTTCATGGTTTGATATAACAAATGATCCTAATGCTGAAGAAGAATGGAGTTGGTCTGACATTGTAGCTCTAATGTGTGATGTTGAAGGAGAAAGTGATATTGGAATTTGGACTTTGTATTGTTCTAAAGTTGAGCTACGTGTTACGTATACACCGTCTCCATCTGAGATTTCTGATCCGTATCCAGCTGATGGTAGTATTGGTGTTGTTATTGCTCCTGTGTTGAATATCACGGTGTCTGATCCTCAGGGTGACACTATGAACACCACATGGCTTAGTAATAGTAGTGGAAGCTGGCAGGTTTTCGGAACTAATAGTAGTGTAGGTAATGGTACTTATCATCAGACATTTGTTAATGCGAGTGTTAATGGTCAGTGGTGGTATTGGAAGGTAAATGTTAGCGATGGTTCTTCTAGTGTTGAGAGCAGTGTATATAGGTTTTATACTGGTGTTCAGTCTAAGATTGAGAACACGGGCAATCAATCGATTAAGGGTTATTTGTTGATACAGGTACACTTTTATAATACGACTTTTGAGGATTGGGTTTTAGCTAATGATACGGTTAATGAAACTAGTATGAGGACGATTAATGTTAGTGAACAGCTGGGTTTGGATACTATCTTTAACGGTCAGGTGACTACAAGTGATTTGTTAAGCGGTTTTGGTAGTGGTAGTTATCGTGTTTATGTAGCGTTTCGTGATCCTGATGGTAATGTGTTGGTATGCGACGACGAATCTTTGATGGAAGATAGTTATGAGTTTGCGGTATCAGCAAGTTAGGCATCTTTAATACCTAACAAATGTGAGAATCAGGTATTTATTTGCCTGATTTTCAATTATCTTTTTATACACCTTTTAAACTATTAATTGATGCCAAAAAGAATATCAAAAGAAAAACTCCAAAGAATCCGAGAAGAAATAAAAAGTGGTAAATCAAAATATCAGACGGCAGCTGATTTTGGAGTACATCCAACTGTTGTTTATCGTTGGACACAAGACCTACCAGGTAGTCAATATGGTTGGCCAGGTATCAGAGGTAAAACCCTGGAAATTTTGCAGGAGTTGATAAAATATGGGTATGTCCTTTGTTCAAATTTTAATGCAGGTCATAAATATCGTATTCTAAGGAAATATTTTCCAAACATCTGTAAAATTAGTATGTATAATAAAACTGTTTTATACTTGGATGATAAAGCATCTGTTGCAGCAAAAGCATTCCTGGCGGGTATGAATAAGAAGATAATTAGTTTCCAAGAGCTAAAACAGGTGACAAAGACTTTTGGTATTGAGTTTTCTAGTGAGGAAAAACACAAAATCATAGGTAGAACCAGGAGACATAAACTCCCTGTTATCCGTAGGAAGGAGGGTGGTTTTCTTTCTAGTTACAGTGAATCTCAGTGTAAAATCGATGATTTCATGGGTAATTCTGGTTTCTTTGGCAAAAATGATTTAAAAAATCCTTGTAAAAATAGGGTTTCTGAGAACGATGCTCTCCTTACAAATGATGATTCCTTGGCATTTTTTTACATTCGGAAGTACTGAGCCACAGTAGTTCCGAAAGTAGATTTAAAGTTCTCTAAATCGGTGTAAAATTCGGAATATTTATATATTATCTAAGATATTTTTGATATTGGTAGAATATGCTAAGATGAAAAAGAAATGAAAAAAATAATTATATCTCTATTGATTCTGTGTTTGATTTTAAGCACAACGCCTATCGCCATAGGTATAGAAGAAGGTATTGAAAACGAGGTAGCTGACGATTTTGATGCTAGAATTGAAGAATTAATGAGACAAGGACATTTGCCATCGATAGCTGTCTGTATTGTTAAAAATAATACAATGGTATGGGCAAAAGGATATGGATATGCCAATCTAAATCCATTAAATAAAAGAAAAGCAACTCCTGATACTGTTTATCCAATAGCCTCCATTTCAAAATCGGTTTGTGCAGTAGCAATTATGCAACTTTATGAGAAAGGATTAATTGATCTCGATGACGATGTGAGTAAATATTTGCCGTTCGATTTAAAAAATCCAAAGTTCCCTGAAGTAAATATTACCTTTAGAATGTTGATGGCCCATCAATCTAGCATTGCTGAAACGACTTTAAGATTTCTATTATATTTTACGGTTTTAAAAATACCATATAGTCAACTAGATGATTATTTTCTTCCGGGTGGGTCATTTTATAGCTCAAAAGTTTGGAATGATTATTCTCCAGGGGAAGACGTGTGTTATTCCACACAGAATAATGAAATCTTAAGTTATGCGCTACAACAAATCACAAATCAATCATATACAGATTATTGCCAAGAAAATATTTTTGAGCCGTTACAAATGTACAACACAAGCTTTTATTTTTCTGATTACGACAAAGATGAACTTGCAGGGCTATATCTTTGGGTAAGAGGTGTTTATCTTCCAATGCCCCACATAGAACCTACTTATTATGCAGGAGGCGGAGTGAAAACTACCATATCAGATTTTTCACATTTTCTGATAATGCATACTAGTGGCGGTGTCTATGATGGAGTTCAAATTTTAAGTGAAGAATCAGTAGAAGAAATGCATCGCGCTCAATATCCTGACTCTCTTGATGAGGGATATAATCATGGATTTGGATGGTATTTTAAAACTCATCCAGATGGTGAAACATATGGCGGGCATGGTGGAAGGCATCATGGTGCCGCTGCAGAAATGATAATGCGGTATTCTGATAAGGTTGGCATACTCTTTTTTTGGAATCAGTTTGCATTTATGCGTTCTTATATTTTAAAAAACCCATTGCCCGAGGAAATTGAAGCCAGAAGAGAAATCATAAAAGCATTATTTGATAAGGCTGATGAACTATAATATTATAAAAATGAAATCAGTGTAAAAAGCATTCCTTCATAGATTTTTACCTTTGGAACTACTGAGCCAAAGTAGTTCCGAAAGTAATTTTTATCTTTACGAAAGCACCCCTTTTCCATATCCAAAAAATGTTTTTATTCCTCTAAAAATACAGCAGCAGCAATTACCGTAGTCCACAATCCATTTTTATCGCCCTGTGCTGTTTTTACTACACTTTGTGTTCTGATAATCCTTCCACTTGTTTTATATTCTTGTTTTCTTTCATCCCAAGCTTTATCTGGATTGAATTCCAACCCTAATGTTGTAGCTAGCATTGATGCTGCCAAGTCTTCAGCATAGTCACCTGCTTTTTGTGCAACTTCACCATAGCTATGATGCTCAGAAATATATCCATAAGTGTTTTTTTCTTTAGGCATAGCAATACCTATGGCTGCCCCTATCAACCGATTTGGTTCATATGTCTTATTACGTGACATTACACAATAGGTGATTTGCCCTAGTTTTAATTGTTCTATGCCTTTTTCTCTTGATATTATTTTACATTTAGGTGGGATAATGCTAGAAACAGTTACTATGTTGCATTTTTCAATTCCTGCATTGCGAAGTGCAAGCTCAAAAGATTGTAGCTCATGTTTATGCCTTCCAACGCCCTTGGTAAAAAAGATTTTTTTAGGTACCATAGATTCCTCTGGAATAAATTTTATTTTATAAATATATCTATAAGTCTAAGATTCCTCTTCTTTGTCTTCCTTTTCTTGTTCATCCTTTGGTTCAGCTTGCATTTTTAGAAGATCTCGCATTTGTTTCTGAACATCAACTTGTTCTTTTTGAAAAGCAACTTGCTCCTGCTGATAAGGCGTAATGACGCTACCTTGCACCATTTCCTCAATTATTTTTTTTATTTCTTTGTATGGGTAAACGCCATGGAGTTCAAAGTAACTTCTAGCCCGGGGAGTTTGAACTTCTTTTCCTCCGCCAAATATGCCGAAAAGCTTAGCCTTTTTTTCACCAAGCATGATGCCCCCAGCAGCCATTGATTCATCGGTCCCAAGCCCAAAGCCAGATTGGCTAATTGGAATAATTGTTCCAAAGCCAAAAATTTGACCAATAATTCCTTGTTTTGCATTTATATCTGATATTTTATCATATCGAAGTGTTCTTTCTTCCTTGGTTAAAATTCCTCCTTTAAAAACGATTCTCAGATTAGATATGATATATTTATGCGATCTGCGATACCACTCTACAATTAAAAAACCAATAATGGAAACTGCAACAGTATAAAAAGGCAAAGCAACACCTACTATATCTTGCCAACCTTGCCACATTATTAATCCAAAGCCACCAAGAAAGACACCAAGATATAGGAAAAATATCCTCCAACGAATAGTGACTATTGAAGCAATAACCCCAACAACGAGCAATACAAGACCCCATACCATTATAGTTATCCAATAGTTCTCAAAAAAACTTATCCAATCTGAAAAATTTACCAGCCAACCAATGAGTACACCCCAGATTATTAAAATAATGCTCAGCGCCTGGTATCTCATAAATGAAAGAGGATGCGGTGAAAGAACTTTTTCTAATTTCTCATTTTTCAATAGGTCGTCATCATTCATCTGTTTCGCCCTTTCTTTTTTTCTTTAACAATTTTATATCTCGTTTGGTTTTAAATTTATCGGCTCTGTATCTTAATAAAAGATAGGTCACTAAAACTGTGAATAATATCATTACTAACAGTGAAATAATAAATGTATACTCTGTTGAGATATAGAAAAACAACAAACGTATTAGTATGTAAGAAACAGGCAGAGTGATATATGGTAGAAACTTCCAACGACCTGGTATTTCGTCTGTGGTTTTTATCAAAAACAGTATCATATCAGCGATAATTAGCGACGTTATGGCGATAATGGATAACCAGCCAAATATTGAAAATAATGCAACAAACCAATTTTGATCAAAAAATAGAGATATGTAGAAAAGCACGTACGCCATTAAAAACAAAATTATTAGGTACAATGGCTTATATAAGATGTGGGACCATATGTTTCTCAGATCATACAGCATGTCTACTTTTTCTTGTTTTGTTTTTCCTATGTAACTTGGTCGTATGCCCATTCCTAAAAATATTAAAAGCAGTAAAAATCCAAAGTGCCCAGGATGCAACAAATCTATATTAAATAAGAAGCTAAAAAAGCCTCTTCCAAAAGAGTAAAGACTTGTACCAAATGTTGTAATCTGTCCAGCAAAAGTATATTTTAATTCTAAGATTTGTGAGGGCGTTGTGATTTCAAATCCGCTGCTCATTAAGAAAAATAAACATAGGAGAAGTAAAAATGCAGGTATGAAAAATGGACCTACAAAAAGAAATGTGTTTGATACCCATTCAAATATTCCTTCTTTTTCTTTTTTTGGAGCTACTTTGCCATAGTTTACACTTATGTAAAAATCTGATATTCCGCTTTTTGTAACAGTGTATCCTAAAGCGTGACATATTGTTTGAAATAGTAACCCAAGAAAATTTGTAAATCTGCATAATGGTTCATGTTTTGGTCTTATTTTAGATAAGAAATACTTTTCACTTTCGATAAAAAGAAGTTGAATAAACCAGAATAGCAGGACACCTAGTATTGGTGCTAAGGGTGCAAATATTATAATGTCTATAGGTGATCCTTCCATCTCTCTCCAATGTATGATATTAGGTGTTTTATATAAAATTTTGTCTTTTCGAGTGTTCTGTTTTTCTAATCATATTTGAAACAGGATATTACTCGTTATAAAAAATGTTGAAAAGCTTATTTGTTTTACATCTTGTCAAAAGGAGGTTTGTCAGGTCTTTTTGAATAATAAATTGCATTAGCCCAGCAAGAGGCGTCCTGGGAGAGAAATCTACAGTAATTCTTTATGTAATCATTCATCGTATGACTTTCAGTAATTGGAATTACATGGATTTTATCATAATCACAGTTAACTCTAAAAGAAGTCTTTCCTGCTTTTAAATAAAAACTTGGCGCAATCTTGTTTCCTTTAAAGTAGATCATGTGAGCGTCTCTTCCAGATTCATCATAAATATCCCACTGATAGTCTTCACCATTTAGTATGATATGTAGACTTGATGGGCTTGATTCTCGGTTTGTTGGTTCGATTTTTATCCAACAGTTATCGTTTTTTCTTAGCATTTTAAATACTATGTCGTTTATTGTTTTATTAAAACTAATATATTTGTTAGCCATAGGACCATTAATTTAACTTATAATTTTTCCATAACATCTTTTTCATTAAAAAAGCAATCCCACAGATTTTTTGAGTAGGATAAAAAAATCATCCGAAATCCAGCTTTCTGCCTAGGTTATTGTTTTTTTTATCGAAAAAACAATCTACCCGCTTTAGTATTATATAATACGATATTTCAATAGTATGTCTTAGAGGAAAAAAATGAAGCGCTATCTCAAACTTATTCGACCATATGGAATGCTGTTTTTAGGTTTCACCCCTGTTTTCGGTGCAGTTGCTAATGGCGAATTTGCGCTCTCGCATCTAATAATATTATTTGCAATTGGAGCTCTTGCTCATATCTTTACATTTGTCCAGAATGATTATTGGGATGTTGAAGTAGATAGTAAATCAAAATATGTATCAAATCGACCTCTTGCTACAGGAGGTATTTCACAAAAAACAGCCTTTATAATATTTGCATCTTCTTTGACACTATCTCTATTACTTGCAATCGTATTTTTTTTTACATTCTATTCTTTTATAGTATTACTACTCTCCTTTCTTTTTATAACCTTGTATAACAGATATAGTAAGCAGTTCTTTGGCATGGAATACATGCTCGGCGCAGGTGTTTTTACTTATGGAATTTTTGGGGCATTAACTGTTTCAAGCAATGTGTCAAACTTAGCAATATTGATTTCAGCAGTGGGATTCATGGACTGGTTATTCAGTGTTGGTGTATCAGCAAATTTAAAGGATGTTGAATTTGATACAAAACTAGGCATTAGAACAACTCCCACTGTGTTTGGGACGCATGTGTCTGATGATAGATTAATAATACCTGCATCATTTAGTTTTTATGTATTTATTTTAAAATTTATACATATTTTTATCGCGTCATTACCATTTTTCTTGGGCTATACCTCAATATTTATTTATGATCTTCCAATCCCGGGGATTTGTTTTCTAATTATATCAATAGTAATGCTTTATCTAACTTTGAAGATTCTATCGATACCTATGTTCAGTAGAGATAAAATGCTTATATACGCAGGATTACAAGAAGGACTGGCGCTTCTTTTAATCCCAGTTGCCTTAATGAGTTATTTAACAGAAAACATATCGATACTTCCAACATTTTTACTGATATTGTTATTGATATTTTGGCCTCTTTTTTGGTTTAGAATACTTTTTGGTAAAAGAATGATACCTCTAGAATGAAACTATTTTTAGAATCAAAAGGATTAAAAAAGATATCGCAGAAATTCTTTTTTAGATAACCACAATATCTATTTCTTTACCTTTGTAATCATACGCCTTCCAAGAAGAATTGTTGAAAGGGGTAGCTGCAATAATATGTATCTTGCCGTGTTTTCCAAAAAGTTGAAGATCGGCATCTGAAGGACGCGCAAAAGGAGAGGGGTGACTATGAACTGTTCCGACAATTGAAAAATCTATAGGAAGCATATGCAGCTTAAAAATTGCATGAGACTCACCAAAAATCGTTCCAGGTAAAACTACAATTTCAATTATAGTAAGTTTTTCATCAGCATCAGCACGAAGAAGACCACCGAATTCATTAGGGTAATTTGATTTAGCGCATTCTAAAATCAAATCTAGACATTTTTGTTTGATTCTCCACTGAGGCGAGATTTCGTTTTTTTCCTTATATTTAAAAATACCCATGGTTTTAGCGCACCAGTTTCGATTTAAACATCTGATAAAAAGTTTCTCCAAAACGTACAAAACGTGCTTTTTTTTCTGAGCCAGTTATTTCAATATTACTATCCAGGGTAACTGACTGAGGAGATTCTCCATCAATCACAATTTTTGATTCCTTGGTTTTATGAATTAACTTTATCCCCACTTTTTTATCCAATGGAACCACCCATGGACGAGCAGATAGCTTAAATGGGGCAAGAGGAGCAATAACCATTGCGTCAACAGAGGGATCCAGAATAGGCCCACCTGCACTCAAAGCATAGCTTGTAGAACCTGTCGGAGTCGCAATGATTACACCATCTGCACCAAGAGTTTCGATCAGCTCATTTTCTACAAAGATTTCAAGATACATGATCTTAGCAATACGTGACGTCTGGACAGTAACCTCATTTGCAGCATCAGGAAGTCTTTTTCCATCCACAATCACTTTTAACTTCGCTCTTTCTTCAACATTGTAGTTTCCATCAATTATCTGTTTTAATCCGCTCATTGCATATTTCGGCTCAACCTCAGTAAGAAAACCCATGCCGCCAGAATTTATTGCAAAAATTGGTTTTTCCACTTTTTCTAAAGCTCGGAGGATTGTACCATCGCCTCCGATTGTAATTACGATATCTGCTTTTTTATTAATTTCATCATGGGAGCATCCTTTAATTTTCTTATTTTTGGAAAAACTTTCTTCCACAAAGACCTCGCCAGTATCACTTAAAAAATCATAAGTCTCTCTAGCTAAGGAAACTGCTTTTTTAATATGGAAGTTATAAATTAATCCCCATTTCATATTTATTTTACTCCTTAGTCTCTGATGATATTTTCACAAGAGGTCGTAATTTCATCAATAATGTTGGATGTTTTAACACAAGTGCCTTAATAAGACTTAAAGTGCTAAGCTCTTCAAACTTGTAATCTTTCAGAGAGTCAGCAAGCATATTAAATGTTTTATCATCAAAATCAAGCAGTATTTCTTTTACAAGATAATTTCTTTTTAGTTTCTTACCAAATGCTTCCTTCCAATTTTTCTCATAAACTGATAATGTCTCCTGGTCAAACTGTTGAATTTCAATAGCCATTCCAATGGTTTCACCAGCTATTTTTCCACCTTCCAGACAGCAAGTAAGCCCTCCACCTGTTATTGGATCAACATGTCTTGCAGCATCCCCAACTAAAAGTAGATTGTCTCTTACTGTCTCTACAGGGCTTGCAACAGGTGCCGCCCCAGCAAGAAAACGAATGGGTTCACCGTTTTTAAGTCTGGGATTATTTGCAATAAACTTATCAAGTAGTTTTTTGGCCATACCTGATTCACTAAGGCTTGCAAGAACCCCTATACCAACATTTGCAACATCTTTCCCTTTTGGGAATACCCAGGCATAGCCACCTGGGGCAATCTCTTTTCCAAGGTAGAAATCACAATAAGCATCTTTGCATTCAACGTTGGTAAGCGTATATTGAGCACAAGTTTCCAGATCTTTTGGTTCAAGTCTAGTTTCAATTCCGCCCCATTGTCCAACCTTTGATTCCACACCATCAGCACCAACAACAATATCTGCTTCAATTTCAAACTCTTCATCAAATTGCTTTGCTCTTACCCCTTTTATCTTATCGTTATCTTTCAAAAGATCGGTAGATGTTGTATTCATCATTATCTTTGCACCTGCTTTTACAGCCTGGCGAGCAAGCTCCTGGTCAAAAATATCTCTATAAACCACATAACCTGTTTCATTACCTGCCATGTCTGCAGAAAGTTTCACCATTGTGCCATCTGGAGAATATATTCTTGCACCATCCATGCTGCCGGCAATCCATCTCTTACCTTCTAGCATATTCCACTCATCAATCTTTCTACTTACTCCTTCTCCGCAGAGAACAGGAACGCCTACTTCTTGCCTTCGTTCTATTATGAGGACTTTTGCACCTGATTCTGCAGCAAAACGGGCAGTTACACTCCCAGCAGGCCCAGAACCAACGACAACAACATCATATTTCATCTAGTACGCCTCCCCAGAAATAGCCCCAACAGGACAAGTTCGTATACAAATAGCACAGCTTATGCAGTTCTCTTCATGTACATAAGCTCTACCGCCACACATTAACAGAGCATCTTGTGGACAAACTGAGATACAACCTCCGCAAGCTAAACATATCTTTTTATCAACTTTTGCTTTAGGCTTTCCCATATGATTCACCTCTTGTAATACCGGATGCTATCAGATGAGCCACACGTATTGGCTCAGGAATGACACCTCGTATTGTTGAAAGCTTTATTATTTCTTTTGCCTCCTCAAAATTAATACCAACACATTTTACATAAATAGGATTATCACTTGTTTTTACTTCATATAGTTCTCCTCTTGATATTATAGTCCATCGCTTTTTCCAATCTTTAAAGTTTTTCTTTAACGCCAACTTAATTTTATCAAAATCAGGTTTATCTCTTGTAATTGTTAAAACAGGAAGATTTGTATCATTATATAATTCATCGATGTCAACTACGTTAAATCCACCAAGTGCAATTCCATCAAGCAACACTGCTCTCAACTGTTTTTTATGCCTAGTATTCTTTATCATATCTTTACAAATAAAAGTTGCATCCGTTCCGTCAATCACTATATTTCTTCTAAGAACGCATTCTAAATATTCTCCTCCCCTCATAACTACGCCAATTACCATTCCATATTTATCAGTAAATCTAAATGGAGAATCATCAATACCTAACAAGCGGATTTGTTGTTTCATTCAATTAATAAAACCTATAGATGTACTAAAAACATTCGACAAAAACTACAATATTGGTAAATCTCCAGTAACTTGATCAATTATATTACCGGGTGCTGGGCCTAATCCGAGAACTGTTTTCGTTCCAGCAGGGATTTCAGTATGGCCTGCATCTTCAATAAGATATGCAGCAATCTTAAGTTGCTCAGCTTTTTCTTTTAGCGGGAAAAAATCTTCAATACACTCTACTTTTACAACTATTTTTTTAGCTCCCTCATTCTGCCATTTATTAAACCATTTTGAATTATTTTTTTTAGTAGAAAGAGCACAAGCAACTGCAGCATGAGCAACCTGAGCGGCAAGTTTCCCAGGAGAAAGATCCAAGTTTCCCCTGGTAACAATTACCATTTTATATTCAAAATCCATCTTCTTTGCCTTCAGCATGATCAATCTTACGGAACGATTCACGCCGCCATTTTTCTCCCATCATCTCAGCATTATCTTTTTCTACAAGCCCCTTAACTAGTAATGTTTTTTCATCTTCTTCAATATGTTTAAGGGGTACACCAAGATATTTGCTCCCTGATTTTATGATAAGGATATCATTATCTATCGCCACACTTTCTCCAACTTTTCTTCCAAGCCCATCCAGCACAAAGCGGCAAAGTAAATGATTTTTATATTCATTTTCCTCTTCTAATTCATACTTTTTTTTACGTTTTTCTCTAGTGAATGAGAACAAACCTCCAAGGCTTTCTAAGGAAATTACAGTCGATAAAAGTTTAGTGAACATTACTTATTCCACAGCCACAGTATCTGCGATTCTGTTATAAATCTTTGGAAATATACCTCTATTGATTTATGCTTGAATATGATGTTGCAATAGTTGGCGCAGGGCCAATTGGAGGTTATGTTGCTGGAAAAATTGCAGAAAAAAAATTCAAAGTTGCATTATTTGAAAAACATAAACAAATTGGAACGCCTGTTAATTGTGCAGGACTAGTCACCAAACGGGTATTTGACTTTATTGATATACCAAAAAAAAATGTTGTTCAAAATGAAATTAAGGGAGCACATATTCATTCTCCATCAGGAAATATATTAACAATTGGTGGAGATAAAGTTCATGCTCTTGTTATTGATCGCTCAAAATTTGACAGAGAAATTATAAAAAAATCAGAAGAGAAAGGCACTGAGATTTTTCTAGAAAGCAATGTTTTATCCGCTCAGAAAAGCAGGAATCATATAGAACTTAAAACATCACAAGATCATGATATCAAATGTAAACTATTAGTTGGAGCAGATGGCCCTTATTCAAAGATTAGAGATAGGTTTGCCTTATCTGAGCCAACTGAATTTCTGAGAGGTATTGGTGCTGAAATAACAAATACTAATATCAATCCAGATTTTGTGGAAATATTTGTTGGAAAAAATATTGCACCTGGTTTTTTTGCTTGGATAATTCCAACAAACAAACACGGAACAGAGGCAAGAGCTGGTTTGTGTATAAACCAGGATTCATCTTATTCCCCAAAACATTACTTTTCAAAGTTTTTTAAAAGCAATTACTCTTTACCTTATCTTAAAGATGTAAAAATAACTAAACACATAGGCGGTATAGTACCTCTAGGTGCTTTGAAAAAAACATACACATCAAATGTTCTTGTTGTTGGAGATGCAGCTGCACAGGTAAAACCAACCTCTGGAGGGGGGATATATACTGGACTTTTATGCGCCAGTCATTGTTCAACTATCGCAATAGAAGCGTTACAAAAAAATGATTTCACCTCTCAATTCCTTAAAAAATACCATAAATTGTGGTACGCAAACATTGGTAGAGAACTATACCTCGGAATGAAATTCAGAAAAATCTATAAAAATTTAACAGATAAACAAATGGATAAATACATAGAAAAATTTCAAAATCTAAAAATCACAGAAATCATCTCAAAATATGGAGACATTGATTATCCTTCCAAACTAGTAAAGCCTTTATTGAAAAAAACCCCTTCGCTTTTAAAACTTCTTCCTAGTATACTCAAAGAATAATTTTTCTCTAAATTTTTTATTTAGAACCTGGCGGCGGTGGTACGTAGTAATTCTCATCCTCATAGCCAGTTAAATCTTCTTCATCAGAGGTTGTTATCCTCTTTCTTCCCTTCCTCTTTTTTCTAATAATATAAATCACAATAACGAGAATGATTGCAATAATAAAACACACTATGCACGGCATAAAAACACCTATAATGAAAAGCGCAGGCGCAGTCATTTTGCATGAAACATCAACGGAAAGATTAGATTCAGACGCGCTAAACGTGATTTCAATATATTGCCTTCCATCCTTTGTTTCTTTTATCACTGCTTTATTTAACGGGTCGCTAACATCTATAGAAATACCTTGTGGAAAAATCATTTTGTAAGTAACCTTCTGATTTGGCAAGCCTGTAAAATTGAATATATTAGTAGGAATATCAAAACTTGGTGGTAAGAAAGAAAGGTCAAAAGAGATAGGATGCGGAATATGAGCATAAGATGCTACTTTAACAGGAGGATATGCATTCATCTTGGATATATTTCCATCCCAAGCTGCTAAAGATTCTTCAAAAACATTTCTGTTGACATTGGCTTGGACTTCTAATCCTGATAGAACCTGTTTTAATGTGTTTTCAAAAAGATTTTTTTCATCATTCAGAAAATTAGTTACACTTTCTTCATTAAATACATTTTCTTCTACACATAGTCTAAACGCATCGGAGTTGAGATAATCTAGAGATACTTTTTTGGGTAATGTAAATTCATCTGGCAAGATTGTTACATTATAGTTTCTTGTCTCCTTTAGATCCAACCCGAAGGTCAACTCTGTTTCTCCTGTAAAAAAGTTAAGTAAATTTAAATCGGTACTTTTCACCTCAATTTCTATAAGTGTATCTTTTTCTTCATCAGTATAAATAGCGGAATTATCTGATTCAAATTTACCTGAAATAGGATTGCTTTCATTCCAAGTATAGGCGTTTTCACCATCTAAATAGAGGTCGTCTAGTAAATATAATGTAACATTGTAGTCATAGCCTATCTTGTTGAGATCATCACCAAAATTAACATCTTCTTTAGAAATATTTGCTTCCGCACCAGACAGAATTAGGCCAAATAACGCCCTACTTGAAATATCACATATTTGTAAATCTACGTTATTGTCAGTCAATATGGCTTTTATAGATGGTGTATTGTCCATATTTGAAATTTCATATGGTACCAAACAATCTGTAGTTGTCTCTTCATCCCAGCTAAACGCGATGTTGAGAGTTTGATTGAAAGGTGATTCTTCTATTGTTGATTTTATCTTTTCTTCTAACGGATTAATGGCTTTCTCATAACATTTACTCCATGTAATAAATCCATTATCTACAAGCAATCTAATTCCATCAGCTGGCATAAAATCTAAATTATAGATGAAATCAGGTAAAACATTATAGACTCTAATATCTGCACTTTTTACTAAAATATTAGTTATTAAACTAGCCGGTCCATTATCTTGAGATTCTAGCGTAAAGTCTAGAAATATGTCATCAGTTTCCGATGCAGGCGTTGTGGGGTCATCCAGTTTTAATTGCAATTCTGCTAATCTGCTCGGATTATTTCCATTCCAGTTTTTTACTGCCCATCTTATAACATTAATACCATCAAAGGTTCCTGTTGTTCGCTGATAACCTAGATTTTGTCCGAGTTCTATTATGTAAGTATTATTCCATCCCGGCTCTGCTTGGAGCGTAAGGGAATAATTTACCAAAGCACCCATGTCCAATACACCGTTGATAAAATCATTAGCATTTACAGAATTATTTAATCCAAAGAATGAAGATGTTAATTCAACATTTAGTTCTTCTTTAAATTTATCCCCATCAAATGTAGGCATTGAAAAGTTTACAATATCAGCATTTTTAAAAACCTCATTAAGCTGTCTATCAAGCATCTGATAAAGTAAAAGGCTAAACGCCCCTAGATTTATATCCGTAGCGCTTTTAATACTTTCAGCATCATATGTTTTGTCCGTTGTCAACTTATGGGCATCCATTATAATTTCTAAGTTTAGGCTAGTACTAGTTACAAAGTTAATATAAAACTCTGCAACCACTAAATTATCTATTGTATCCTCAGCAGTTGTTACATTGACTATTAAAAACGAAGACAAAATTAACGCGATTATTGCCAGGCTTGTTACTCTACCTAAATGCATTACACCCACATCCGTTAAAAAACTAAACATATGTTCTTATAAAAACTTTCTTACGAAATTTACGAAACCACTAAAAACTATTTCGCAATTTCCAACTTGCTATAATATGTATATTATTGGCGGAACAGCATCTAAAACAGTTGCGGAAGATCTATCAAAAATGCTAGGCGCACCATTAGCTAATACCATATCAAAACGCTTTCCAGATGATGAATTCTATGTGCGCGTTATAGACGATCTCTCTGGAGAACATGTAATAATTATACAAACTACTTACCCCGATCATAACATCGTAGAGCTTTTTCTATTACAAAATGCAGTAGACGAGGCAGGGGCAAAAGAAATCTCAGTTGTTATTCCTTATTTTGGGTATGCAAGACAGGATACAAAATTTGAAGACGGAGAGCCAATAAGTGCAAAAGCGATGGCTAATCTCATCAGTTTAAATGCAGACAGAGTCATAACTGTTGATCCACATAAAGAGCATATCCTGGATTTTTTTTCCACTTCAGCCGTTAGCTGCTCTGCAGTTCCTGAATTGGCAAAATACCTTAAGGAAAAAAATATAGATCTGGTTCTTGCGCCAGACAAAGGAGCCCTTGAACGAGTAAAACATGCATCTAAAATCATAGGATGTGACTTTGATTATATGGAAAAAACCCGCATCGACGGTACAACTATAGAAATAAAACCAAAAAAACTAAATGCACAAAATAAAAACATTGCCATAATTGATGATATAATTTCTACAGGTGGTACAATGGCTAAATCCATTCAAGAGCTAAAAAAACATGGTGCAAAAAATGTTTTTGTAGCATGTACACATGGTCTTTTTGCAGGAGATGCAGTGAAAAAACTCAATTCAGCAGGATGTAACGAAATCATCTCAACTGATACCGTACAAGGTAAATTCAGTAAAGTAAAAATCGCACCCTGCATTGCGCCATTCTTTAAATAAATATCCTACACGCACTAAGATAAGTTATTTATAAGACTATAGATTTACGGTTGTGATTACTCTAGGTGAAATTGATGCGAAAGAGGGCACAGCGAAAAAGTAAATCCGCAGTAGAAATTCCTAAACACATAGTAAAGCAAATGCGACCAAAAATTGAAACAAAACCTTCTGGCATTAAGAAAAACTGGTGGATTGCTTTAACACTGATTGGGCTATTCCTTCTAGTATTGTTTTTAAACACATATTTCAACCTCACAAGTGAAGTGGCAATCAATCCTGAAGGCGAAGGCTTGGAGAAATTCTATTTATCGGGCCCTGACCCTTACTATAACATGAGACTTGTAGAGGGAACATATGAAACAGGCAGTTATCCATATTACTCTGGATCTGACCCTCTTCTTAATTATCCCCTAGGTGCGAGAGGTGGAAGAGCGCCATTGTTTAATATGATGGCCATAGGTTTTAGTAGATTTCTAACACCATTCATGAATGAAATTGATGCCATTGGATATTCAATGCAGTTTATACCAGCTCTCTTTGGAGCACTTCTTATATTTCCAGTTTATTTCATTGGAAAAGAACTTTTCAACAAAAAAGCAGGGCTTATTGGAGCAATGTTCTTAGCCATAATACCTATTCATCTTGGTTCCGGGCATGGCTCTGCATATTCACTTTTTGACCATGACTCTTTTAATCTCTTATTATTTTTCTTAACGTTTCTCTTTCTCATCAAAAGTCTTAAAGAAAAAGACTCAACAAGGTCAATAATATATGCTGTTATGGCAGGTGTACCTCTTGCAGCTTTGACTATGGTATGGGTCGAGGCTCAATATCTCTATGTTATTATTGCTATCTATGCAATTGTACAAATGTTTCTGGATATTTTTACAAATAAAATAGATATTCAAGTATTCAGAACCACTTCAATTGTTTTATTTTCAGGTTACCTTATTTCTCTTCCAGTTCTTGCTAGTAGAATAGGATTTGACTTAAACGTTCGTTTATTTTTGTGTATAGCTATTACAGCTTTTGGCGCTGTGTATTATATTTTTGGAAGGCAGAAAATCCCATGGACTCTATCTTTACCTACTATTTTTTCGATTGCAGCAATTGGTTTAGTGTTTCTTTATTTTATTGAAGATTTAGTGGTTTCTTTTAAATTCCTTGCGCCTCTTTCGGTACTAAGAAGAGTAATATTTGGTACTGGCATTTATGGAAGTAAAGTATCCTTGACAATTGCAGAGGCTAATACCTATCAGATTAGCCATACCGTAATATCCTTTGGTCCTGCTCTTTATTGGATCGCATGGTTTGGTTTTGTTCTTCTAATATATTATTATTACAAAAATAGACAACGTAGAGAGTATCTTTTCATCATAATGTTATTTATTGTAAATATCTGGCTTGCTACTACTGCTGGCCGTTTTCTAAACGATATGGTTCCATTGATTGCAATTCTTGGTGGCTGGATAGTTTGGATGTTTGTTGATTGGCTTGATTATAAGCAGATGTTCAAAAACATAAAACGTGCGGGTGGAGGATTTCATGGTATAAGACGGGGAGTAAAATTCCTTCATATTTTTGGCATTATTTTTCTTGCCTTTTTGGTAATATTGCCTAATGTTTTTGTCGCATTTGATGCAGCAGTTCCAAATACTATTAAGTTAAAAGATGATGGAGAAAATTGGACCTCGTTAAAAGGATATATGTTTGATGATGATACATACCGAGGAGCCTTTGGCTTAGGGGTTGGCAAGGAGAGGTATTGGACAGATGCATTTGGTTGGTTAAGTGAGCAAGACACGGATATTGAGGATTTTGCCCAAAGACCTGCTTTTATTTCATGGTGGGACTACGGATTTTATGAAGTAGCGCTAGGTGACCATCCAACAGTTGCAGATAATTTCCAGGATGGAATACCTGTTGCAGCTAATTTTCATACTTCAACTGGTGAAAAAGAAGCAGTCATTGTTTTATCAGTTCGATTATTGGAAGGCCATCGGTATTTTAATGGAAAACTAACAGACGATGTTGTCGATGTTCTAAGAAAACATTTAGGAGAAAATACTTCTGAAAAGATAAAAAATTGGGTGGAAGATCAAAAAAGTTCGCCATCATATGGTATGCCAATAGGAGCAGAATATGATGAAAATACTAGTAAAGACTATCTTGTTGGTCAGCAATATGCATTTAACGCAGTTTATCATGATGCCGTAGACCTTTTAACTAGTGAATCCATTGATCCAGAGACGAATAAAACAATTGGACTTACCGATGAGGAAATTACTTGGCTTTATCATGATCTTCAAGAAGCAACTGGTTATAGTATCCGTTATTATGGTGTTGAAGGCTATGATAAACAGATTTTCAATATATTTGGGTTCTTATCAGATAAAAGTTTAGTTATGATCAATGGAATTGCAGATGATTTTATCGAATTATTTTATAGTGGATATGAAGTGGATCAACAGGGAAATAAAGAACCGAATAGCGATTTTTCCATACCTGCTAGTAAGGTAATTGATATGAGCCTTGAGGAAAGAAGATATATGGTTTTCTCTGGAACACATCAGAAATACAAAGATCCTTATTTTGATACAATGTTTTATAAAACTTATATTGGTCCCGCTAAGGATCTGGAGGATGGAAGCAAAGAAGAGTACGAATGGCAGGTTCCATGTATTGATATGAAGCATTTTTATGCCGAGTACATTTCAGACCTATCTAAATATCCATATTACGATACTGGCAAAGGTGCAGTTGTAATAGCTAAATATTACGAAGGTGCGTATGTTAATGGAACAGTTACTTTTTTGGGAGAGCCTGTTGATGCTCAAGTAGTTGTTCAAAAGAATCTCACCTATTATGCAAATGTTTCTTTTCCTATAGAGCATGACAAGGTAAACACTAATGCTTCCGGAGCTTTTAATTTAATAGCTGGTGCAGGTAATGTAACCCTGGTAATTCGTAAATCTCTTGGTCAAGGTGCATTTATCCTAAAAAATGTGACTTTTAATGGCGCCAAGGGCTCAGAGCTTGAGCCAATTTCTGATAATGATGCAATGCGTAAAAAAGATTCAAACTATGAGCGTCTTCTTAATATTACTATTGAGCCTGCACGTCTTAGTGGTTATGTATATAATGATTTAGATGATGATGGTATCTACAACAAATCAGTTGATGAACCTATATTTAATATGACTCTAGTTATGCGCGAGATAATTGCATTTAATGAAGATCAAACAGTGGATCTTTATGAAGATCCAATTGTATTAACTACAAATGAGTCAGGATATTATAACACGTCGGATTTGCCACCCGGTATTTACAGAGTTATAATTTATGATAATGATAATTTTATTATTCATTTCAATGACGTAGCTCTTTTCGAAGGAAACAATGGGTATGATGCAGCAAATGTAAAACCAGCAAGAATAGAAGGTATTGTTTATTATGATGGAGATGGTGACGGTGAATATGATTCTGGTGAAGAATTACCAGATGTTGATGTCGACCTTCTTTTAGAAATTGAACAACTCGAACAACGTGTAATTATTGTTACTAATAAAACAGATGCAAACGGTCGATATGTATTTGACTCAATTGTCCCAGGAATCATTAATAACATTGATTTGAATAAATACATAATTAAAGCATCAAAACTCCCAGAATATTTATCTGAGGAAACTGTTTATCCAGTTGAAAATGTAACAACATGGCTTAATATTTCAATAAGCTTAGCTCCTGTTGATGTAAGTGGGACAGTATGGTATACAGGTGAACCTATTGATGAAGTAGCTGTTTTCTTCGATCCAGATGAATCCGTTGAGAATAATACTGCTGTTGCAGTTAATGTACGTACTGAGTTTGATGGTACCTATGTGGTAGGTCTTCAACCTGGTTATTATAATGTGAGTTTAGTAAAATACGCAGGAGAGACAGAGACCCTTGTTTATGCAGGCTTTGCAGGTGAAAAACTAAGTATTACTATTGGACAAGGACCGAAAACTAAAGATTTTGAGTTAATTAAGTTTTCTTCGACTGCTTCGGGGTATACAACCTTTGAAGGAAATAGCGTAGATAACATAACTATAAACTTTGAACCTACTGATGGTTCCGCAACAGCTAATTTTGCTATTTCAGATGACCTAGGATTCTTTACAGTTGAGTTAACTACAGGAAATTACAATATAACAGTAAATCAAGAAATGAATGTAAGTGGAGTACTCTTTAATTACGTCTACTCAAGAGCATTACAAGTATCTGCAAATAATTCATATATTCCGCTGATTACCATTGCATTGACAAGAGAAGATTAATCAAGGTTAGATTTTTTAATCTAACCAAATTTTATTTAATCTTATTTCAAATACTTTCTATCATGCTTAGCTTAGATGAAGGTATAAAAGCTGTTACTTTTGCAAGAGCTGTCGTTGAACTGCATGTAAAAAACAATTCAACTCCGTCAACTGATTTAAAGGGAGTTTTTACAGAGAAACAAGGAGCTTTTGTTACACTTCATACATATCCCAAACACGATTTACGGGGTTGTATCGGTATCCCTCTTCCTATTATGTCGTTAAAAGATGCAATAATTGAAGGAGGAAAGTCAGTAACCAGAGATCCAAGGTTCCCTCCGCTTGATGAAAACGAACTTGATAACATAATAATTGAAGTTACGATTCTGACGAAACCCGAGCTCATTAAGGTTAAAAATCCACAAGAATATTTATCAAAAATTGAAATCGGTCGAGATGGATTAATTGTAGAGCAAGGATTTTTTAAAGGCTTACTTTTACCTCAAGTGCCCGTGGAACAAGGTTGGAATAAAGAAGAGTTTCTGTCACACACTTGTATGAAAGCAGGTTTGATGCCAGATGCTTGGTTTGACAAAAATACACAAATATTAAAATTTAGCGGGCAGGTTTTTACTGAAATAAAACCAAGAGGAGAAATTAAGGAGAAACGCTTAGATGGATCTGACAGTTGAAGGAAAAGCATTTGTTAACGGTAGTTTTAATGATTGCTGCATAGGTATTACAGACGGTAAAATATCTGATATTAAGAAGATATTGAAAGGCGATGAGCATAATGATTTTGGTAATAAATTAATTCTTCCGGCGGGGATAGATCTTCATGTTCATTTCCGTGATCCAGGTATGACGCATAAGGAGGATTTTTCAACAGGGTCAATGGCTGCTGCTTTTGGCGGCATCTCTTGTGTTTTTGATATGCCTAATACAATTCCTCAAACTACGACTTTGCAGAATCTTAATGATAAGATAATTTCAGCTGGTAAAAAATCGCATATTGACTTCGGCATCTACTCTATTGCTTCAGATAATAACATCAATGACATTGAGGCTTTGGCAAAAAAATGCAGTGGGTTTAAGATTTTTCTTGGAACAACGACAAATACTATTCATTTTAATAAAAAGAATCTACGAGAAATACTGAAAGATATTGGTAAAACAAATAAAATTGTATTGATACATGCTGAAGATGAACCTTGTCTTATAAAAAATAAGGTAAAAGAAAACAATCTTTCTGATCATCTTCATTCTCGTCCAGCTAAATGTGAAGAAATTGCAATTAAGGATATACTTGCAGCATCAAAAGGAATTAATTCAAAAATACACATCTGCCATCTTTCCTCTTGCGAAGGATTGGAAACATTACGAGGCAAACCATATAATATTAGTTGTGGTGTTACTCCGCCTCATTTACTATTATCTCTTGAAGATAATCTACCTTCTCAAACGCTATATAAGGTCAATCCGCCGATTAGAACTCGTTTTGATAAAGAATCACTTTTTAATAGTTTAAAAAACGGTGTTGTTGACATTATTGAATCTGATCATGCACCGCATACATTTGATGAAAAATGCGTAGATTTTACTGTTGCTCCTACAGGTATGCCTGGTGTTGAAACAATGTTTCCTCTATTTTTATACTTGGCTAAGAAAGAAGCATTATCATTACAAAGGCTGATTTTGCTAATGTGTGCTACACCTGCAGAACTTATCGGTATTCCGAAGGGTAAGATTGAAGTTGGCAGGGATGCAGATTTTATTGTTGTAGATTTGAAAGATCATTGCAGAATCAAATCAGAAAACCTTCATTCTAAGTGTGGTTGGTCACCATTTGAAGGATGGCCTGCGATATTTCCATCACATGTTTTTGTTAGAGGGGAAAAGCTTATAGAAGACCATGAAATCCAGGTGAACCAAGGCTACGGTAGGTTTGTTGGTGCATAAAACATGTTTGAGATGATTCCTATTTGGTTCCGGATTTTTTTTGCATCTATGATTCCATGGCTTGAGTCTAGATATGTTATTCCTATTGCAATGGATCTTGGAATGGAGTGGTGGAAGGCATTTCCTATTGCAGTTGCTGGAAATATGCTTCCAATTCCGTTTATTCTTATATTTTTTAAATATGCTGAAAAGTTCCTTCGCAGGTTTACTTTTTGGACGAATCTTATGGATAGGTTGTTTGCTATTACCCGGCGAAGAGCAGATAAAAAAATCAGGCGTTATGAGCATCTTGGGTTGCTTTTGTTTGTAGCCCTCCCTGTTCCTTTTACTGGTGCTTGGACTGGTGCACTTATTGCCTATCTTTTTGATCTTAAGTTTACAAAGTCATTGATTACAATTTTTATCGGTGTTCTAATGGCTGCTAGTGTTATGACTGTTATAAAATTAACAGGGATTGATATTTTAATAATGTTTATAGGAGTTGTTATTGCTGGTATTATTATGGCTATTATTGTAATAGCAGGTATGTCGAAAGTGGAGAAATAAAGGATAGGTTTTGTGAATATGGATGAAGATATTAAACTACTCGCACATAAAACTGTAGATAGTGTGGTTAGAAAAATTAGAAGATCTACATCTACTGATTTCTACAAGTTTGGCTGTAATATTGGCATTGGTGCCGATGGAACAGTTACAAAATATGTTGATAAAATAGCTGAGGATGCGGCTCTTAGTCGTCTTGAAAAATCTAAACTTAAGGTTAATGTACTTAGCGAAGAAGTAGGTTTCTTGGACCGCGGTGGAAAATATACGTTTGTCTTGGACCCTATTGATGGAACTCGTAATGCATACAGAGGGATACCATTTTATTCTGTTTCACTAGCTGTTGGTAAATCAAAAATAAGCGATATAGAGTATGGGATTGTTAAAAACATTCCAACTGGGGATATTTTTACAGCTGAACGGGGCTTTGGAGCTTTTTTCAATAAAAATAAAATAGGTGTTCCAGATATGCCTGACAAGGAACTTCTTTCATCCCTTGCTCTTGGCAAAAACTATGATAAAGTTACGCTTTCACTTGCAAAAAAAGACAAAGTCCGTTCTTTAGGCTCTTCTTCTCTTGAAATGTGTATGGTCGCAATTGGCGCACTAGATTTTTTTGTTATTGGTAAAGAGTTTATACGCGTTGTTGATATTGCCGCATCAACCCTTATTTTAAGAGAAGCAGGGGGCCTTGTTACAAACATTTATGGCGAAGAGCTTGACATGCCTTTTAGTTTGGATGAAAGAAGTAGTGTTGTCGCAGCTTGTAATGAGGATTTAGTCAAAAAAATCATTTCTTAAGCTTTTTTATCTCATTAAAATACAATTTTTTATAATTGCCTAGGGAGTCTGGAAAAAGCGGAATCGGATGGGATAATACGCCCAGTTAGACTTCTCCAGACCTCCCCATATTCTATAATGTAAATTTGTTTAAAAATGCTATTGTTGTAATGCAAATTCTTTTAATGTTTTTTGATAGTCGTCAGGTAAAACAACTCGTCTTTCAACCTCTTGCCATTCCAAACCATAATCCGACAGCAATTTCTTTACCATATCTGGAACTCGTGGTGCACATAGAATCCCACGAACATTTGCTTCATCTACATCTTTTTTGACATCATTTACATACATACGGAGTTGATGAACAGCACTAATATTTGCAATACTGCGTTTCACTTCAATAACTACAGGAACATGATTCTGATCGTAGCCAAAAAGATCGATCATTCCTGATTTCACATGTTTCTCCCGTTTACTAATACGCAAGCCGCCTTCTATGACATCTGGGTTGTTGATGATTTCGTTAACAACATCTGTTTCCATACCTGCTATAATCAGCTTTGCTTTATCGCGAAGTGAAGTAGCGGTGACAAGTTGGAGGCTACGGAATGTTATTTTCATTTTTTCAGGTGGGCTTTTATGACGAGATCTGAGAATTAATTGCTCATCTTTAACACTAAAGTCTGTTTTACTCCCTGTCGGTTGCCAATTAACTGGTTCACGCATGATAGGCTGATGAACTAATACTGCTCCATCTTGTTTAATCATAATTACTCGTTCTCCCCAGTCAAGAAACGATCGCGCTCTTCCACGGTAATCAATCATACAATCTCCAATCAACAAAAGAAGAGTTTTATCTGCCTTGGACTTATGATATTTTTCTATGAATTTTAACGCATCTGAGGCATTAGGTTTAAGGATATCATAAGTCAAAGCATTCTTCCCCTTTATCCTTAATGACTCTTATCATAATTCTTTGTTTTGGTTTTATACATAAATGTTTTATATAGCTAAGATTTATTGCAGGTCGAATGTCATTAGCTGAAGATATCGCTAAGAAGAGCAATAAGAAAAAGTTGCATTTTTCATTGCTTGATCCAGATAAGCAAAAACCTGAAATTGCTGGATTTATTGCTAAAACAGCCGAAGAAGCAGGCAGTAGTGCCGTCATGGTTGGCGGATCTACACTTGTTTCACAAGAACAAGTAGATAAAACAGTTAAAGCAATTAAAAAGCATTCTAATTTGCCTGTTATTTTGTTCCCATCTGGTGCAAAATTCTTAAGTAAGTATGCTGACGCAGTGTTTTTTATGAGCCTTCTCAACTCTCGTAATTTAGGCTATGTAATAAGAGAACATGTAAAAGGAGCACCTTTTGTTAAATATTCAGGGATTGAACCAATATCAATGGGCTATGTTATTATTGAACCAGGTATGACTGCTGGTAAAGTTGGCGAGGTCGATTTAATCAAAAAGGATGATATTGAAACTGCAGTAGGATATGCGCTCGCAGCCCAGTATCTAGGTATGAATTTTTTCTATCTTGAAGCAGGATCTGGTGCACCTAAACCTGTCTCAAGTAAAATGATAACCGAAGTTAAAAAAAGTATTGACATTCCACTTATTGTAGGCGGAGGAATTAGAGGTCCAAAAACTGCGGGGGAAACAGCAAAAGCAGGCGCTGATGTTGTTGTTACTGGTACAAAATTAGAAAAAGAAAAAAATTTGAAAAAAGCGCTAAGCGATATTATTAAATCTATTGAGGGATAAAGTTTGGTGAAAGTTTTACTAAGTATTGGGGGAGCATCAGGTAGTATCTATGGAATTAGATTACTAGAGGAGCTACTTAATTCTAAGGTAGAATTGCACTTAATAGTATCAGATGGTGCAAAAAAAATATTGGAACATGAAACAAAGTATAAGTATAATGAACTTAAAAAGAAATCAGATTTTTACTATAATAACAACGATATGTTTGCAGGTCCTGCAAGCGGTAGTTTCCATCTGGATGCTATGGTTGTCGCACCATGCAGTATGAAAACACTTTCTGCTATTGCAAATGGATATGGAGATACGCTTACATCTCGTGCTGCAAGTTGTTGTCTCAAAGAAAATCGAAAACTTATTCTTGTTATACGTGAAACTCCTTTGGATTTACCAGGAATTAAAAATATGCTATCTGCAAAACAAGCAGGAGCAACAATTTTACCAGCTATGCCCGGCTTTTATCATAAACCACAAAAAATCGATGATTTAATTGATTTTGTTGTTGGAAAAAGTCTAGATCAATTAGTTATAAAACATTCTCTCTTTAAAAGATGGAAATAAGTTGACATGCCTCTTGTTTTATAATAAATTCTTTTATCTTAAGAAATTTTTATACAATTATTTGAAACAGCGAAATACGTTTTATAAAAAGATGATTGAAAAGAAAACGATGTTGACGTAAAATATTGGGGAGTTGGAAGAGGTGAACTTCTAAGGATAAACTAAAATTTCTACTCCCCTACATTTTCCACGCCTATAATTAACATTTGTTAATCGTTCTTAATAAACTTTTCGTTTATTAAGGATTATTAGGAGAATATAATGGTGAAAAACAGATTATTTTTTACAGATTTTTACAAAATTTGTAAAAATTTGTTCTCCAAATTCAGTATGTTCGACTTCTGGATGAAACTGCACACCATAAAATGGTTTTTTTCTGTGTTTCATTGCTTGAATTTCACAATTATTACTATTTGCAAGAATTTCAAAATCATCTGGAAGTTTTGATACCTCATCATTATGTGATTCCCACACAATAGATTTCTCAGGAACTCCTTCAAATAATGCATCCTTCTTAAGAATTTTAAGTTCAATTTTCCCAAATTCAGGCATCTTAGAAGGTGCAACTTCTCCACCAAAAAATCGCCCCATAAATTGATGACCTGAACAAATTCCTAAAACTGGAAAATCAGCTTTTTCAAGATATTCTGCAGTATTTCCAAGTTCATCTTTTAAACCGATTCTTGGTGCTCCACCTGATAGAACTAAGCCATCGATACCTTCACTAATAAGATTATTAAATGGGGTAGTATTTGCAACAATATTTGTATCAACCTCAAGGTCTCTAAGGGTTCTCCATTCTCTATGTGTCCATTGACCACCATTGTCAATGACGTATATTTTTACCATATCATTCCCATTCTACCGTGCTAGGAGGTTTGTTAGTTACGTCATAAACAACTCGGTTTATTTTATCTTTCATTTCATTTGTAATTCTAGTTGAAATTTTATCAATTATTTCATTTGGAATCTTACTAAATGCACAAGTCATAGCATCAATACTATGAACTGCTCGGACAGCTATTACATATCCATAGGCTCTTTTATCGCCTTGTACTCCGACGGATTTAACTGGAAGGAGAACTGCAAAATATTGCCACGGCATTTCCATAAATCCTTTTCCAACTGCGTCTTCAATTTCTTTTTCAACAATGTAACAAGCTTCTCTAGCAATCTCTGTTCGTTCAGGTGTTGCTTCACCAATAATTCTTATAGCAAGTCCAGGCCCAGGAAAAGGTTGCCGTTCTGAAACCTGTAATTTAAAAACCCGTGCAATTTTTCGAACTTCGTCCTTATAAAGATCATGCAGTGGTTCAACAAGTTTCAACTTCATTGTTTCCGGAAGACCACCTACATTATGATGAGATTTTATAGTATCTCTAAGAGCTCCACCAGATTCAATCCAATCAGGTGCAATAGTTCCCTGCACAAGAAACTCAATGTTTTCTTCTTCTGCAACCTTTTCAAAAATTCTGATAAATTTTTCTCCAATTATTTTTCGTTTTTCCTCAGGGTCTTCAACACCCCTTAAAGCAGTATAAAACTCTTTGCTAGCGTCTATAAAATGGTAGTTAAGTCCTATCTTTTCCATTAATATTTTAACGTTTTTAGATTCATCTTTTCGCATGTATCCTGTATCAACATGAACTGCGATCAATCGTTTACCAATTGCTTTATTGACAAGGGCTGCACAAACGGTACTATCTACTCCACCAGAAAATGCAATTAATGCTTTTCTCTTAACCTCTTGTTTAATTTTTTCGACTGTTTTATCTATGAATTTTTCAGCATTAAACATTTTCATTCACTACTTTGAAAGCACTTTTTCTTTCATCTCTTTCCTATAATTTTCTAACTCATTTGTTAGTTTATTATCTTTTATAGCAAGTATTTCTAATGCAAGAAGAGATGCATTATCTCCTCGATCAAGACCAACAGCACCTACAGGGATTCCCGGTGGCATTTGAACAATAGATAGTATTGCATCAAAATTTACTTTACCACTTACAGGAACGCCAATTACTGGTTTTATAGTATGAGCTGCTATACTTCCAGGTAAAGCTGCAGAAAGGCCTGCAACTCCAATAAAAACATCTGCATTACTTTTTACAATAAGCTCTTTCAAATAATCAGGAGTTCTATGAGCCGATGCAATTTTTATATCATATTCAACACTAAATTCGTCGAGAATTTTTTTTGCTTTTTCTGCAACGGGCATATCTGATTTGGATCCAAGTATTATCTGAATTTTCATACTTATCGAAGCTGGGAATGGACAATTATTAGTTAATAGTTTCGACCTGAGATCTTTCAGCGCAAACTAATTATATGAGATTTTTATGTTCAGACCAAAACGACAGACAATTGGAATAAATATGAAACTTGTCATATGCGAAAAAAACATTGCTGCAGGAAGAATTGCATACATTTTATCTGGAGGGAAATCAAAAAGCACAAGACTTGGAAAGACCCCAGTTTATGAGTTCACAAAGGATGGCGATATTTGGAAAGTTGTAGGACTTCGCGGTCACATTATAAACCTTGATTTTCCAGCGGAGTTTAACCGATGGAACAAAATTCGGCCTAGCGAATTAATTGAAGTAGATCCATGTAAAAAAGTTACTGAGAAAAGCATTGCTGCTTCATTAAAATCGCTTGTAGATAAAAATCCTTTTTTAATCGTTGCAACCGATTATGACCGGGAAGGGGAGTTAATTGGTGTTGAAGCTGTTGAGCTTATAAAAGATTTTAATAAAGATATTAACCAAATTAAAAGAGCAAAGTTTAGTGCAATAACAAACTATGAAATCAAATCTGCGTTTGAAAAACTTGAAGATGTCGATTACAATCTTTCAAGTGCTGGCGAGTCCCGCCAAGTCATTGATCTTATATGGGGAGCTGTTTTAACTCGTTTTATTTCACTAACATCAGGTAGGCTTGGAAAAGAATTTCTTTCTATCGGAAGAGTACAGTCACCAACACTTGCTATCCTTGTGGAACGAGAAAAAGAAATAATAAATTTTCAACCAAAAACATTTTGGAAAATTATTGCGACATTAAAAAAGGAAAAACTTTTTGATGCTACACATAAAGAAGGACAGTTCTGGGATGAAAAACAAGTAACGGAAATTTTTGACAAAATTAAAAATTGTAAAGAAGCATCAATTAAAAAAGTTGATAAAAAAACTCTAAAAGAATTGCCACCGGCGCCGTTTAGTACAACTACTTTTTTAGGAGCTGTGTCTTATCTTGGTCTTTCTGCTGCAAAGGCTATGAGCATAGCTGAAGAATTGTATATGTCTGGTCTTATTTCTTATCCTAGAACAGATAACACGGTCTATCCCTCTTCATTAAATATTAAAGGTATTTTACAAAAGTTGTCTAACTCTCAATTTTCAAAAGAAGCAAAAGAGGTTATGAATAACGGTAGGGCTTATCCTACGCGAGGTAAAAAAAAGACAACGGATCATCCGCCAATTCACCCAGTTGGAGTTTCAACAAATAGAAAGTTGACTTCTGAACAACAAAAAGTCTATGAACTTATTTGCAGAAGATTCTTGGCAACTCTGGCAAAAGATGCAATATCAGAAACTGTTGATGTCTCTATTGATATTTCTAAAGAAGAATTTAAAACAAGTGGCTATCGATTAATTGAACCAAATTGGCGAGCTATTTACACATATTTTAAAGAAAAAAGAAAACCTCTACCAGAGCTTATTGAAGGTGAAAAAGTAGAAGTTACAAAAATTAATTTAAAAGAGGATAAAACAAAACCTCCACAGAGATATTCACAGGGGTCTCTTATTGCTAAAATGGAGCAGCTTTCTCTTGGTACGAAATCAACTCGCCATGAGATTATTAACAAGTTGTGCTATCGGAGATATATCACTCTTTCGCCGCTTGCTCCAACACCTATTGCTTTTGCTGTAATTGATGCATTATCAGATTATGACGTTGTTAAACCAAAAATGACTGCAGCTCTTGAGGAAAACATGGATTTGATTTCCGATGGTAAAAAGACTTTAGAAGAAACTGTAACTGAATCTAGAAAAATGCTTAGAACGGTTATGGATGCCTTGGAAAAGGATAAGGAGAAAATCAAAACAAGTATTAAAAACGCTCAAAGAGAACAAAGCACAATTGGAAAATGTCCTAAATGTGGTAAAAACATGATTATTAGAACTTCGAAGATGAATAAACGATTTGTTGGGTGTACTGGTTTTCCTGAATGTAAAAACACCTATTCTCTTCCACAGCAAGGAGGAATTATTGCCACAACAGAAACATGTAGTAAATGTAATGCTCCTGTTGTTAAAGTCAAATCGAAAGGCAGATCGGCTTGGGAACTATGTATAAACTATGCGTGTAGTGCAAAAAAACCCTCTAAAAAGAAATAATATTTTTAATAATTAATACATAACAAACTATTTATATGGGCATCATTAATATAATTTATAAAATAAATGGTGTGTTATATGAAAAATAACAAATCAAAGAGCATAATTTTTGCTTTTTTAATAGTTACACTATTAGTCCTAAGTTCATTTGGATCATTTGGATTTTCTACTAAAACAGTTGTTGAAGGTAACAATGTTAAATTATGCACTAGCTCAAAAGCTTCTGTAACTCGAATTAAGTTGACCTCTAATTCTGTAAATTCACTAACTATTCCTTTAAATAGTGGAAAAATTGAAACTTTTGGTGATAAAGATTTTAATGAAACAAATTATGTTGTTGCCGATAGTATAGATGATGAGTATTATCCATCTATGGTTGTAAGTGGATTTGATGCACTTGTTGCTTATGAGCTTGAAGATGGAGGTGAAAATCGAATTTGTCTTAGAAATTCAGAGGATTATGGCAATACTTGGTCTAATGCATCTCAATTAGTTGTTGAACTCGATGATGATAATCCAAATATCGAAGTAAATTCTCCATCCTTTTGTATTGTTCCTAATAGAAAAGAAGCTTATGGTACTTTTACATCTCCTTTTGAGAATTCATCAATCACTGGTATATTATTGATGGATGATATTAGAAATCTTAATGATAGGCAAATTTTTTCATTGGAATGGATAGAGTTTCCAGATGTGGGAGATCCAAGTATTAAATATGACTTTTGGAATTTTCAAAATCCAGATATCATTGCTTATAATGACCAAACAACTCCATGGATTTTTGGTCTAATCGGTAGTACAAACTATACGAATCAAACTTCTGGAGAAGGGCCTTGTACAAACTCTCCAATGATTTTCCACCTTGATTTAGAAGATCCTAGTTATGTTTCAATTGTTTGGTTCCCAGCAATTGAAAACTGTAGTAATATGTCTGTTGCTAATGATTATGGTTCTGAAATAATCTATGGAGTTTGTGAAAAAAATAATGGAACACAGAAAGATTTATTGTTCTTTGATGGAAATCCACAAAAATGGATTGTTGAAGAAATTTTTACTTATCAAAACTTTACAATCTCAGGAAATCTTACGCATCCACAAATATTTGCTAAAGATGATCAAATATATATAGTAGCAGAGACAGACGCTTCTGGTAAAGAGGAGATTATACTCTTTAATTCATCTAATGGGGGAGAAACCTGGGAGGATAACACAGTAACAGTAAATCAACCCCCTGAGGCAGCGTTTTCATATTCAATGGAGCGATTAAATGTTTCTTTCTTTGATGAATCAACTGACAGTGACGGCTATATTACATCTTGGTATTGGGAGTTTGGTGATGACAATACTTCTACAGATAAAAATCCTCAACATGACTATGCTACACCTGGGACTTATAAAGTTAATCTGACTGTTGAAGATAATTATCAAGCAGTATCTACTATCTTTTCAAAAACAATTGTTCTAAGTAACACTACGCCAATTGCTGATTTTACCTATACGCCAATAAATCCTTCCGCTAATGAAAATATCTCGTTTAATAGCACATCAACTGCTTATCCCGGTTTCATTATTGAGAACTATACATGGGATTTTGGTGATGAAAGCAATTTAGAATATGAACAGAATGTCACGCATCAATATGCAGATAATGGAACATATATAGTGAACCTAACCGTACGTGATGATGCAGCTAATCTCGATTCAATTGAAAAGATTATAAAAGTTGGTTTAATTGCTGATTTTACCTATGATCCTGTTGCCCCTTCAATAGATGATACAATTATTTTCAATGATTCATCATCTATTTCTGAGGGATCAATAATTACAAATTGGACTTGGAATTTTGGTGATGGAACCGCATTGGTTTACCAACAAAACACTACACATCAATATATGTCACCTGGATTTTACATGGTAAATCTAACTATTAAAGATGATGGCTCGATGGATTCGATTCTTAAAGGAATCCTAGTTAAACCTAGACTTGGTTCTTTTATTCCAAGGTTCCCAATGATTTTTGCTGACGAAAGCCATGTTTTCTGTAGTTACACCTTTGCAAATAATTTATTTATTATAAACTCATCAGATAATGGAGGAAACTGGGGTGACCCAAAGCAGCTGAATGATCAAGTTTACTCGGTTGTAGAGGAGTATCGCTTTAGTGATATACCAGATGAGCGCCATGTTATATGGACAGATAAT